>VGBV01000026.1 GCA_016870325.1 Actinomycetota bacterium | reverse complement strand
GCGGCGCCGGTACTCGGTGCGCCACTCGCGGTCCGCCTGCTTGCGCGGCAGCACGCCGAGCCCGGCGGCGCCGCGCAGGACCTTCTCGTACAGCGGCCAGAGCCTGCGCGGTCGGATGAAGGTCTTGTAGTAGAAGCCGGGCGGGGTGAAGCGGGTGCCGAAGATGTCGGTGGCGCGCATCGCGTCGAAGCCGAGGGACGGCTTCGCGTTCATGTGCTTGACCGTCATCCCGGGGCGCACCGGCTCGGTGCACGCGCGCACGCCCGGCCAGCCGTCCACCTCGACCAGGCAGTTCGGGCACTGGCCGGCGCAGCACATGAGCCCGCGGGGCCGGTGGTACTTGAAGCTCCGCGAGAGCACCTTGCGCCCCGACGCGTGCAGCGCCGAGCCGATCGTGTCCCCCTCGTAGGCCTCGACCGTCTTGCCGTCGAAGCTGAACTCGACAGTCTTGCCGCGGTTGATCCGCTCGGCGGGATTGGGCGGGAGGCGCTCGCTCATCCGCGGTCCTCGGGGAGTCCGACCCACTTGACCTCGTTTGTCTTCGTGTCGCGGTCGGCGAGGAACCAGGAGCGGCAGCCCGAGCGGTGGTACCACCACTCGCGCTGGACGCCGGCGACGTTGCGGCGGAAGTAGTTGTAGGTGTTGAGCTCGCGCTCGCTCGGCTTCGACTTCGGCCGCGGCACGACCTCGCCTCCGAACGCGAAGTCGGTCACCTCGCGCTCGCCGCAGTTGGGACAGGTCAGCAGGTAGGACATCTCGCCTCGGCGCGGAACACTAGACAAATTCGTACAAGTACGCAAGCAAAATGTACGAATCCCGGGGGAGGGTCCACGAAGTTGCGGGCCCGGGCTTGCCCCGGATGTATTCTCGTCGCCGTGCCACTGAGCTACGAGTGCCTCGACGCCGACTGCGGCCACATCATCGTCGCCGCCGACCAGGCCGCCCTGGTCGCAGCGGTGCAGGAGCATATGTCGAGCGTCCACGAGAGCTTCGAGCTCGAGGACGTGATCGCCGACACCGCGACCGAGGTGGCCGAGGAAAGGGACGACGAAGCGGGGGCCAGGGATGGCTGAGGAGACCACGCCGGCCCGCACGGACGGAAGCGGAAACGGCAGCGGCAGCCTCGATCCGGACATCGTCCGCCGCTTCCACTTCACGCGGGAGATGGTCAACGGGCCCGTTTACCGCAAGTACAAGTTCGCGATCGACCGGGTCTGGAACGTGGACGACCTCGACTTCGCTCAGGACGCCGCCGACTGGGAGCGGATCACCCCCGAGCAGCGCGAGGGCCTGCTCGGCGTCACCGTCCGCTTCCTCGCCGGCGAGCAGGCCGTCACCGACGAGCTGGTGCCGATGATCGCCGCCTCGCACGCGCTCGGACGCTTCGACTGGGTCACCTACCTCTCGACCTTCCTGATGGAGGAGGCCAAGCACGCCGAGTTCTTCATGCGCTGGCACAGCGAGGTCGCCGGCGTGCTCGAGCCCGAGGAGGTGGCGCGGCACTTCCTCGTACGCGGGGCGACCGTGGACCCGAGCGGGCGCTTCGAGGTCCGTGACGTCCTCCATGAGGCGCTGCCGAGGTACGGGAAGGCGCTGCTGGAGGCCTCGATGGCGGGCGACAGCGACGAGATCGAGCGCGCCTTCGTGCGCTTCTCGGCCGCCTACAACGCCTTCGTCGAGGGGGTGCTGACGATGCCCTCCTACGAGATCGTGATCGATACGACCAAGCTCTGGGGCGCGTTCCCGGCCCTGCGCGAGGGCTTCCGCCTGATCCTGATGGACGAGGGCCGCCACATCACCTTCGGCACCGGCGCCTGCAAGGTGCTGATCGAGGGGAACCCGGAGCTCGAGAGCGTGGTTCATGAGGTCTTCGACGCCTACCGGGGCAACGTCGTCGGCCTGGTCGAGTACCAGAAGGCCGTCCCCGGCCTCGAGGTGCAGAAGTACCAGGACCAGAAGGTCCGCCACTACCGCAACCGCTGCCGCGAGATGGGCATCACCCCCGACCAGGAGCTGATCGACCAGATCCTCGACCCCGAGATCGACTTCGTGGTGGGGCATCAAGCGGGGTAGCGAGCGAGCACTCCTCCTCGCGGCCGCTCGCGGCTGCGACGGACGCGGGCGAGCGCCGCGGACCCGCTGACGGCGAAGCCCGTCCCGCAGCGCCTATGTGTACAGAGCACACATAGGCCACGCACAAATCCTGGTGTTTGCGACCATTGTCCGCGCTTGACCTGTGTGAGATACATACAGGCATGGACGAGATCAAGAAGCCCAGCGCAGACGACGTGCGCAAGGCGATCAAGGACGACGGCATCGAGTTCCTGTTCGCGAACTTCGTGGACATGCACGCGCGCCCCAGCGCGAAGCTGATCCCGGCCGAGAACATCGACGACCTGCTCGAGGACGGGGCGGGCTTCGCCGGCTTCGCGGCCGGGGACATCGGCCAACAGCCGAACGATCCCGACATGATCGCGATGCCGGATCCGGGCTCCTTCACGAAGCTGCCCTGGAAGCCGAACGTCGGCTGGTTCGCCGGCAACGTCATGGTCGAGGGCGAGTCCTGGCCCTACTGCCCGCGCACGATCCTGCAGAACCAGATGAAGCGCTGCGAGGAGATGGGCTTCAAGTTCCTGATCGGCTACGAGCTCGAATACTTCCTGGTCCGCAAGACCGAGGACGGCGGCATCGAGGTCGCAGACCAGCTGGACGACCTCGAGCAGCCCTGCTACGACATCCGGGCGCTGACCCGCAGCTTCGACTTCGTCAGCGAGGTCGTCAACAACGTCAACTCGCTCGGCTGGGGGCTGTACGCCACCGACCACGAGGACGCGAACGGGCAGTTCGAGCAGAACTGGGGGCCCGCCGACCCCCTGACCAGCTCCGACCGCGCGGTCTTCTACCGCTACATGGTCGAGGCGATGGCACAGGAGCGCGGCCTGATCGCGACCTTCATGCCGAAGCCGTTCGCGCACCTGACCGGCAACGGCTGCCACATGCACATGTCGCTCTGGGACAAGGACGGAAAGGCCAACGTCCTGCACGCCGATCCCAAGGACGATCCCCGCGGGCTCGGCATGAGCGAGCAGGGCTACCACTTCATCGGCGGGCTGAAGAAGCACGCCAAGGCCTACATCGCGCTGACGGCGCCGACGGTCGGCTCCTACAAGCGGCTGGTGATCGGGGCGCCGGCCAGCGGCGCCACCTGGGCCCCCGCCTACGTCACCTACGGCTGGAACAACCGCACGGTGATGCTGCGGATCCCCGACCACGGCCGCGTCGAGGATCGCACCGTGGACGGCGCCTGCAATCCCTATCTGGCGGCGACCGCGGTGCTGGCCGCCGGCCTCGACGGGATCGAGAACGGGATCGACCCCGGCGACCCGAGCACGGGCTCTATGTACGAGACCAGCGAGGCCGACCGCGAGAAGATGGGCATCGAGACGCTGCCCGCCAACCTGCTCGACGCGACCCGCGAGCTCGAGCAGAACGAGGTCATGCGCAAGGCCTTCGGCGAGGGCCGGGACGAGGACTACATCGACTACTTCGTCCGCTGCAAGCTGCGCGAGTGGCAGCAGGCGCATGAGCAGATCACCAAGTGGGAGATCGACCGGTACCTGCAGCTCTCCTGACCCGGACTCGGAGGTTCGACCCATGTGCGGCATCGCCGGGCTGTTCAGCAAGTCATTCGCGACCGAGGAGAGGCTCGGGTCCCACCTGAGCGCGATGCTCTCCCAGCTCGCCGATCGCGGTCCCGACAGCGCCGGCGTCGCCATCTACCGGGACCCGGCTCCGTCCGGATCGGTCAAGGTCTCGCTCTTCTGCGAAGAGCGCGACTACCCGTGGAACCGTCTCGAGGGCGAGCTGGCCGAGGTGTTCGGGTCGGTCAGCGAGCCGAAGCAGATCGCGACGCACGCGCTGTTCACGGTCGAGGGCGAGGGACCGCAGCTGCAGCGCTGGCTGGCCGACGAGCATCCGGAGCTGCGGGTGATGAGCATCGGCGAGCACATCGAGATCTACAAGGAGATGGGGGACCCACGCCAGTTCGTCAAGGACTTCGGGCTGGAGTCGGTCTCGGCCAGCCACGCGCTCGGGCACACGCGGATGGCGACCGAGAGCCGGGTCACGACCGAGCACTCGCACCCGTTCTCGACTGGACTCGACCTCTGCCTGGTCCACAACGGCTCGCTCTCGAACCACAACCGCCTGCGGCTGGAGCTGCGCCGCGAGGGGATCGAGTTCCAGACCGACAACGACTCCGAGGTCGCCGCCGGCTACCTGACCTGGCGCTTGCAGCAGGGCGACGACCTGGAGACGGCGCTGAACCGCTGCCTGGACGCCCTCGACGGCTTCTACACCTTCGCGGTCGGGACGGCCGACGGCTTTGCGGTCCTGCGCGACCCGATCGCCTGCAAGCCGGCGGTGATGGCCGAGACCGGCGACTGGGTCGCGATGGCCTCCGAATGGCGGGCGATCGCCGAGCTGCCGGGCGCCGAGGACGCCGAGCAGTGGGAGCCCGAGCCCGGCCGCGTCTACCACTGGGCGCGGGAGAAGGTCGCGTGAGCGTCGCCACACTCTCGCGGCGTCGCCACCCTCTCGCGGGAAAGGGTCGCGTGAGCGTCGCCACCCTCTGCGGGGAGGGTGTCGCGTGAGCGCCACCGCGGCGGCCGAGACCGTAGACCTCGCGAGCGCCAGCGTCCGCGAGCTCAACCAACGGCTCCACGATGCCGCCGGCGGGGGCCCGGCGGCGTGGCGGGTCGAGAACCCGAGCGGCGCCCACGCGCTCGCGGCGGGCCTCGACGCCGAGCTCGATGTCGAGATCGACGGGCACGCGGGCTACTACTGCGCCGGCATGAACAAGCACGCCACCGTCCGGGTGGCGGGCAACGTCGGCGTCGGCGTCGCCGAGAACATGATGTCCGGCCTCGTCGTCGTCGAGGGCTCGGCCAGCCAGGCGGCGGGCGCGACCGGCCGCGGCGGCCTGCTCGTGATCAAGGGCAGCGCCTCGGCTCGCTGCGGGATCTCGATGAAGGGCATCGACATCGTCGTGCACGGCTCGATCGGCCACGCCGGGGCCTTCATGGGCCAGAAGGGGCGCCTGGTCGTCTGCGGCGACGCCGGGCCCGACCTCGGCGACTCGATCTACGAGGCGCGACTGTACGTGCGCGGCGAGGTCGCCGGCCTCGGCGCCGACTGCATCGAGAAGGAGATGCGCGACGAGCACACGGCCGAGCTGCGCGAGCTGCTCGAGCTCGCCGGGGCCGACGCGGACCCCGCCGACTTCCGCCGCTACGGCTCCGCGCGCGAGCTCTACACCTTCGACGTCGACAACGCGGGGAGCTACTGATGGCCCGCCCCGCGATCCCGGCGGGAGTGCGGCGATGACGGAGTTCGACGTCGCCTCCAAGCAGGAGGGATTCGGAACCGAGGCCACCGGCCGCTGGCGTCCCGGCCTGCGCGAGTCCCACCTGTTCGACCGCAACGCGATCCACGAGATCCACCGCATGGCGCGCGAGGGGATCTACGACATCCGCGGCTTCGGCGCCAAGCGCAAGGTGCCCCACTTCGACGACCTGCTCTTCCTCGGCGCCTCGGTCTCGCGCTACCCGCTCGAGGGGTATCGCGAGAAGTGCGCGACCGACGTCACCCTCGGCACCCGCTTCGCCAAGGAGCCGATCACGATCGATATCCCGATCACGATCGCGGGCATGAGCTTCGGCGCGCTCTCGGCACCGGCGAAGGAGGCGCTCGGCCGCGGCGCCAGCGCGATGGGGACCTCGACCACCACCGGCGACGGCGGCATGCTGCCCGAGGAGCGCGACCACTCGACCAAGCTCGTCTACCAGATCCTGCCCTCGCGCTACGGCATGAACCCCGACGACCTGCGCCGCGCCGACGCGATCGAGGTCGTCGTCGGCCAGGGCGCGAAGCCGGGTGGAGGGGGGATGCTGCTGGGCCAGAAGATCAGCGATCGCGTCGCCGAGATGCGCGACCTGCCCAAGGGCGTGGACCAGCGCAGCGCCTGCCGTCATCCCGACTGGACGGGCCCCGACGACCTCGAGATCAAGATCGGCGAGCTGCGCGAGATCACCGACTGGCGCGTGCCGATCTACGTCAAGGTCGGCGCCACCCGCACCTACTTCGACGTGGCGCTGGCGGTCAAGGCCGGCGCCGACGTGATCGTGCTCGACGGCATGGAGGGCGGCACCGCCGCCAGCCAGGAGGTCTTCATCGAGCACGTCGGCATCCCGATCCTGGCGGCGATCCCCGAGGCCGTGCGCTCGCTGCAGGAGCTGGGCATGCACCGCGAGGTGCAGCTGATCGTCTCGGGCGGCATCCGCAACGGCGCCGACGCCGCCAAGGCGCTCGCCCTCGGAGCCGACGCGGTCTCGATCGGGGTCGGCGCCGTCGTCGCCCTCGGCGACAACTCCCACCACTTCGAGGACGACTACGAGGCGATCGGGACCTCGGCCGGCTTCTACGACGACTGGCACGAGGGCCGCGACCCCGTCGGCATCTCGACCCAGGACGAGGAGCTCGCCAAGCGCTTCGACCCCGAGCTGGGCGGCCGCCGCCTCGCCAACTACCTGCGGGCGATGGTGCTCGAGACCCAGACCCTCGCCCGCGCCTGCGGCAAGTCCCACGTCCACAACCTCGAGCCCGAGGACCTCGTCGCCCTCACCTTCGAGGCCGCCGCCATGGCCAAGGTTCCCGTAGCCGGCACCAGCTGGATCCCCGGCCAGGACTAGGGTCCGCGCGCGGAGGGTCCCCGCGCGGCGGGACGCAAACCCGCACCGAAGTCACCCGAGGCCGCAACGAATCTCCGGCCGCGGGGGAGAACCAACGTTCGATGTCGACTTTGGTACCCGATGGGGTACCCAACGCGCCAGTCAAGGCTGCGGGCCGGGAGGCTTGCGAGGAACCAGCACGGGGTTATCTCGCGGGCGCAGCTGCTCGAGCTCGGGCTCAGCGGTCGTGCGATCAAGCACCGCGTGACCACCGGGCGTCTGTATTCGGTGCATCGGGGTGTCTACGCGGTCGGGAGGCGGGAGCTGAATCGCCGCGGACGCTGGATGGCGGCGGTGCTGAGCGCGGGAGAGGGCGCTGTTCTCAGCCACCGCAGCGCCGGAGAGCTGTGGGGGATCCTGCCGCGGGGCACCGGCCCACCGCAGCTCTCGGTGCCCGGATCTAACGGTCGTCGCAGGCGCGACGTGGTGGTCCACCGCCGCCCCTCCCTTCGACCCGAGGACGTGACGCGCCGGGAGCGGATCCCGGTCACGGTCCCCGCCTGCACCTTGGTCGACCTGGCGGCGGAGGCGAGTCGGGACGGTCGCGGGCGCGCGCTGCTCGAGCGCGCGGTCAACGAGGCCGACCGGCTCGGGCTGATCGACCCCGAGCGCCTGCGGGAGGCGGTGGGGGAGATGCCGCGCCGGCCCGGGCTGGGAATGCTGCGTGGGCTGCTCGACGTGCGCACCTTCGTGCTCACCGACTCGGAGCTGGAGCGGCGCTTGTTGCCGATGGCACGCGGGGCCGGGCTCGGGTTGCCTGAGACCGGGGCGCGCGTCAACGGCTACCGGGTCGACTTCCTCTGGCCCGAGATCGGACTGGTGGTCGAGACCGACGGTCTGCGCTATCACCGCACGCCCGCGCAGCAGGCGCGTGACCGCGAGCGCGATCAGGCGCACGCCGAGGCGGGGCTGACCCCGCTCCGATTCACCCATTCCCAGGTCCGCTTCGAGCCGGAGCGGGTGAAGCGGACTCTCCGCGAGGTTGCGGCTCGCCTGCGGGGAACCTGAGGGCCACCGCCAGCGCCTGGAGACTGGGAGCCGGGGCACTGGCGGCGTGCGGGCCCCGGTTGTAGCCTGCGCCGGGATGGCCGAGCGGGGCAGAAGGGGAGCGTGGATGCCGGCGCTGGCGGTGCTGGTGCTGGTGCTCGCGGCGCTGCCGTCGCCCGGCGACGCCGGCGCGGCCGCAAAGCTCCCCGATAAGCGCGACTTCCCGAAGTCCTTCCAGTGGGGCACGGCGATCGCGGGCTTCCAGACCGAGGCGGGGCAGGGGAGGCTCGGCGACCCGGGCTCGGACTGGTGGGCCTGGAGCCACGACGCGGCGAACATCGCCGACGGCGACGTCAGCGGCGACCTGCCCGAGCAGGGTCCCGGGTTCCTGGCCCGCCACGAGACCGACATCAAGCTCGCCTCGCGCAAGCTCGGGCTGAACGCCTTCCGGCTCAGCATCGAGTGGAGCCGGGTGTTCCCGCGCTCGACCGCCGGGATCGAGGGCATGAAGGCGCTCGACAGGGTCGCCAACAAGCGCGCGATCCGCCGCTACCGGGGGATCCTGAAGAAGGTCCGCGCCGCCGGGATGACGCCGTGGGTGACGATGAACCACTTCGCGCTGCCGGGCTGGATCCACGACCCGATCGCGGCGCGCGAGGCGCTGGACGCGCTCAGCCCGCACTCGGTGCCGCCGGCCTTCGAGCGCAGCGGCTGGCTCTCGCGCACGACCGTGGAGGAGTTCCGCAAGTACGCCGCCTACCTCGCCTGGAAGCTCGGCCCCCAGGTCAACCGCTGGATCACGCTGAACGAGCCGATGGTCGTCGCGGTCAACGGCTACGTCAACGTGCCGGGTCTCGCCGAGGGCAACTTCCCGCCGGGGGCCTGGAGCTACTCGGGCGTGATCGACGCGATCATCAACATGGCCGACGCCAACGCGGAGGCCTACGCCGCCGTCAAGAAGCGCGACCCCGGTTCGCGCGTCGGCTTCGTCCATAACATGGTCGCCTTCACGCCCGCCGACCCGGGCAACCCCGACGACGTCCGCGGCACCGAGCACGCCGAGTACCTGTTCGACCGCCTTTTCATGGACGCCGCGGTGCGCGGGATCCGCGATCGCGACGCCGACGGGGTCGTCGATCCGGGAGAGCGCGACAAGAGCCTCGCCCGCCGCGCCGACTTCGTCGGGCTCAACTACTACTTCCGCGGCCGGGTCACGGGACTGCCGGGGGCGCTGAGCTCGCGCATCCCCCTGTTCGACTTCACCCCCGCAACGGTCTACGCGACGCCGGCCAACCCGGGCGGCGCGCCCTGCCCCAGCACCTGCACCGAGTTCGGCTGGGAGATCTACCCGGAGGGATTCCGCCAGGTGCTCGGCATCGCCGGGAGCTACGGACTGCCGGTGATCGTGACCGAGAACGGGATCTCGGACTCCGACGACGACCAGCGCGCCGGCTACCTGACCAGCCACCTGCGGGCGATCAAGCAGGCGATCACGGCGGACGGGGTCGACATCCGCGGCTACTTCCACTGGACCCTGGTCGACAACTTCGAGTGGGCCGAGGGCTACCACCAGCGCTTCGGCTTGTTCGGCTATGACCCCGCCACCCTGAAGCGCACGATGCGCCCGAGCGCCAGGGTCTACGCCAAGATCGCCCGCACGGGCGCGTTGCCCTAGCCCGCCGCGCTCTCGCGGTCCTTCAGCACCCGGCGCAGGATCTTGCCCGACGGGGACTTGGGGATCTCCTCGATCAGCTCGACCAGGCGCACCCTCTTCTGCGGAGACACCTGCTCGGCGACCCAGGCCATCAGCTGCTCGGGGTCGAGCTCGTCGGAGGCCGCGACGAGATAGGCCTTCGGCAGCTCGCCGGCCTCCTCGTCGGGGACGCCGATCACCGCGGCGTCGGCGACGTGCTCGTGGCCGAGCAGGATCGCCTCGAGCTCGGCCGGGGCGACCTGGAAGCCCTTGTATTTGATCAGCTCCTTGAGCCGGTCCACGATCGTGAGGTAGCCGTCGGGGTCGACCACGCCGACGTCGCCCGTGTGCAGCCAGCCGTCGGCGTCAACGGTCGCCGCGGTCGCCTCGGGGTTGCCCAAGTAGCCGCGCATCACCTGCGGGCCGCGGACCCAGACCTCCCCGCGCTCCCCGGGTGCGACGTCCTCGCCGCTGTCGGGGTCGACCAGGCGGCACTCGGTTCCCGCGACCGGCGGCCCGATCGAGCCGGGAGGGTTGATCTCGGAGGCGAAGGGGACGACGTGGGTGACGGGGCTGGTTTCGGTCAGGCCGTAGCCCTGCGTGACGACGGCGTCGAGGCGGTCGGCGACCTGCGAGGACAGCTCGGGACCGAGCGGCGCCGCGCCCGAGTTGACGTGGCTGATCGAGGAGAGGTCGCGCTCGGCGACGGCCGGGTGCTTGGCCAGCGCCAGCGCGATCGGGGGGACGACGAAGGTGCGGGTGATCCTGTGCTTCTCGATCAGCTCCAGGAACTGCTCGAGGTCGAAGCGGGGCATGGTCACGATCGGCACGCCCTCGCGGATCCCGAGGTTCATGATCACTGTCATCCCGTAGATGTGGAAGAAGGGGAGGCAGCCGACCATGACGTCGCCCTCGGTCAGCTCGAGCGTGGTGCCCACCTGGATGATGTTCGCGACCAGGTTGCGGTGGGTCAGCATCACGCCCTTGGAGAGGCCGGTCGTGCCGCTCGAGTAGGGGAGCACGGCGAGGTCCTCGGCGGGATCGATCTCGACCGCCGGCGCGTCGCCGGGGTCGCCCAGCAGCTCCGCGAAGGGCGTCGCCGCACTGCCCGGATCGGGCTCGCCGAGCACGAACACCTCCTCGACCCCCGATCCCTCGGCGGCCTCGGCGGCGATCTCGAGGAAGGGCGGGACCGTGAGCAGGAAGCGGGCGCCGGAGTCGTTCATCTGGTGGGTCAGCTCGTGCGCCGTGTAGAGCGGGTTGACCGTGCTGCACATGCCGCCCGCCGAGGCGGCGCCGTGGAAGGCGATCGCGTACTCGGGCAGGTTGGGCATGAAGACGCCGAGCACGTCGCCCTTGCCGAAGCCGCGGGCGGCTAGGCCGGCCGCGAGCGACCGGGCCCCCCGCTCGAGTGCCTCGTAGCTGAGCTCGCGGCCGCTGGGGCCGTCGATCAGCGCCGGCTTGTCGCCTCGCTGCGCCGCGTGCTCGAGCACGAACGAGGTGACGTCGACGCCGGGGATCTCGGGCGCAGGCTCGGTGCTGGTGTGGATCGTCACCGCGTGCCCAGCTTGGCGAGGCGGCGCTTGCCCTGGACCGCCCAGCCCGCGCGCATCGCGAATGCGGTGATCGGTCCCTGCCAGGGCGGCCGGAAGTCGAAACGGACCCGGTAGTCGACGCGGGTGCCCCCGCCGGGCGCTTCGCCCAGCTCGATGCGGCCGAGGTGGTTGTGGATCTTGGCGACGTCGCCGTTGATCACCCTGTACTCGATCAGCGAGGGCCGCTCGTGGGTGACGATCTCCTCCTCGAGCTTGCCGGCGGGCGAGTGCATGCGGCGCACGAAACCGCGCCCGAGCGGGTGATCGTCGCCGGGGCGGACGTGCTCCATCTTCCCCGCCCAGATGTCGTCGAAGTGCTCGGTCAGGTAGTCGAAGACGCGCTCGCGGGGAGCCGCGACCTCGGCGGTCAGGTGGACTCGGTTGCGCGGCTCGGCCACGGCGTCACCCTAGATGAACAGGGAGGGCCGGCTTGCGCCGGCCCTCCCGTACAAACGCTCTCGTGGCGCGCAGGGCGCCGTCGAGTGCCTACTTCTTGCTCTCGGTCTGAGCGAGAGTGGTCTTGCCGTAGCCCTCCGTCTCGGGATGGCCATGCTCGCCCTGGGTCATCGCGAACTCCTCTTCCGGCGAGAGCACCAGGCGGTTGCGGCCCGCCAGCGCGAAATACGCCATCGCGACCGCGTAGACGGCCAGGACGCCGTAGACGCCGGGTCGGTACTCGTCGTTGTAGAGAATCGCACCCAGCGCGCAGGCTGCGATCACCGCTGCGATCGCCGCTCCCGGAACCCCGAGCGGGCTCTTGAAGGGGCGATCGATGTCCGGCATGTCGCGCCGGAGCAGGATGAACGAGACGCACTGCATGATGTAGGAGATCACCGCTCCGAACACCGCCATGTAGAGCAGCGAGGCCCCCACGGTCGTATCGGCGTTCTTGTAGATGATGTACGCGGCGATCCACCCGATCACGGCCCCCAGCAGCAGGGCGGCCCACGGCGTCTGCCGGGTGCCGTGCGTGACCGAGAGCGCGTTCGGGTAGTACCCCGCTCGCGAGAGCGAGAAGACGTTGCGCCCGTACGCGTAGATGATCGTGTGGAAGCTGGCCACCAGGCCCGCAACGGCGATCAGGCCCAGGATCGACGCCGACGTGCCGTCGCCGAAGATCGTCTTGAGGCCGTCGAGCAGCGGCTCACCCGATTCGCTCAGCGCGGCCGAGCCGGGCGAGATCCCGGAGTTCAGGAACAGGATCAGGATGCTGGTGACGATCAGCGTCCGCAGTCCCCAGATCGTGCCCTTCGGGATGTCTCGCTGTGGATCGGCCGATTCCTCGGCTGCGAGCGGCAATTGCTCGATGGCCAGGTAGAACCAGATCGCGAACGGGAGTGCGTAGAACACGCCCGGGACGCCGTCGATGAACCAGCCCCCGTTGGTGTCGATCGCGAACTGCTGGAAGTCCAGGTTCGGGATCGCGCCGACGCAGAAGACGGCCAGAATCGCCAACGAGGTGAAGCAGATGATCACCGTGAAGCGGAAGCTCGCCTCGACTCCGATGTAGTTGAGCCCGACGAAGATGGCGTAGAAGATCAGCCACCAGACCGGGTCGGAGAGGCTTATCGAGAACAGGTCGTCGGCGATCGTGCCCATGTAGGAGCCGATACCGACGACGATCACCGCCGGGGTGATCACGTACTCGATCGTCTCGGCCACTCCCGTCGAGAATCCGCCCCAGGGGCCCATCGCCGATCTCGCGAACGAATACGCGCCTCCCGTATGCGGCATCGCGGGGGACATCTCGGCGATCGAATAACAGAGCCCGAAGTACATGACCACGACCACGGCCGTGGCGACGAGCAATCCGCCGAACCCGTATGCGAGTCCGAAGTTCCATCCGAAGAAATCACCCGAGATGACCGCTGCGACGCCCAGGGCCCACAACGACCAGACTCCGGCGTGTCGTCGGAGCTTTCGCTTGTCGAAGTACTCCTCACCTGCTTCGCGGTAGGTGACAGCGCCAACCTTCCTCTGCTCGGCCACTAGCTACCTCCTCCTCCGTTTTCCCCTCGTGGATGCACAGCCGCCTGATCCTTTCATAAAGATCGACGCCCGAACGTCCACAATGCGCTCGCTTTCATGTGCCCTGCGACCAGCCGCCGGCGCGGCCTCCGGCGGACCTCAGCCCGGGGCGCGGGCCGGTCCGCGCGCTCGCGGTCGCCAACGCGCAGGTACCCGGTCCCATAGGTTGGCGTCATGTCGAGGCCGTTGATAGGGGTCTGCGCGGCCACCGAGCGCGCGCGGTGGAACGCCTGGGATGAGGTCGTGAACCTTCTGCCCCACTCCTATGCGAACGCGGTCCAGAGGGCGGGGGGAATGGCCGCGCTGCTGCCGGCCGACCCCGCCGCGCCCGAGCACCCTGACGAGATCCTCGAACGAATCGACGGGCTGGTCGTGGCCGGCGGCTCTGACGTGGACCCCGCCAGCCACGGCTCCCAGCCCCATCCCGAAACCGCGGGCACGGACCCGCCCCGCGACCGGGCGGAGATCTCGCTGATACGCGCTGCGCTGCGCTGTGGGCTTCCCCTGCTCGGGATCTGCCGCGGGATGCAGATCCTGAACGTCTCGCTGGGCGGGACCCTGGAGCAGCACCTGCCCGCGGTGGTCGGGCACGAGCGCCACCGCCCGACGCCCGGGGAGTGGGCCACTCATGACGTCACCCTGGAGCCGGGGTCGCTCGCCGCTCGCGCCGCCGGCGCCGAGTCCCTGGCCGTGAAGACGCACCACCACCAGGGGGTGGACGCTCTTGGGGAGGGCGTCCGGGCCAGCGGGTGGGCGGCCGGCGAGGACGTGGTCGAGGCGATCGAGGTGCCCGGCAACGAGCTCGCGCTCGGAGTCCTGTGGCACCCCGAGGAGGATCCCGCCGATCGCATCATCCCCTGGTTCGTAGCCCTGGCATCCGATCGGGGACGGGTATCGTAGGAACGGTAATGGCTGGGCTCGGCCCAGACACCTGGCTGCCGGCGGCGCTGCCTATCCGCGAGCAGCCCGATTTCCCCCAGCAGGCGGGGACCTCCGTCCCCGAGGCCGCGCTGCTCGCGGGAATGCTGATCGCGGTGCTGGCGATGGCCCGCGCGATCATCAGGTGGCGCGCGCGCCGCGACCGCGATCAGCTCCGGTTCGACGAGGAGCGCGCCCGCGCCGAGATGGACCGCCTCTGCGATCACGGCTGGACCGCCACCATGACCCTCCATGGACAGGGGGCGGGGCTCTCCTCCGCCGCCGGCCCGGATCGGGGTGCGCGCGTCCGGGTCGAGTGGGCCGAGCTGGGGGCAGGGGACGGGGGGCGACCCGAGCCGCTGGTCGTTCGCCGTCTCTGGGCGTCGAACGTCGGGGCCGCCCTTCGCGGGATGGTCGAGGATCGCCGCCTGGATTTCGAGCTCGAGCAGATCGAGCGCGCCCAGACCCAGCACGACTCCTCCGGCGGCGAGTAGCCGCCGCCTGCAGGGGGGAGCGAGCGTGCACGACGTGGTCGAGTTCCTGGGAAGGCATGCTCCCTTCGACGAGCTCGGAGAGCGCAGGCTTCAGGAGCTCTCCAACCTGGTCGAGGTCGAGTACTTCCCGGCGGGAGCGACGATCATCAGCCAGGACGAAAGCCCGCCGCAGCACGCGTGGGTGATCAGGCGCGGCGCCGTGGAGCTGCGGGACCGGGACCGGATTCTCGATCTGTTGGCCGAGGGGGAGTTGTTCGGGCATCCGTCGATGCTCTCAGGGCACCCCCCGGGTCTCGAGGTTCGCGCGCACGAGGACAGCCTCTGCTACCGGCTGCCCACCGAGGCGTTGCTTCGGTCCCCTACCCCGGCGGCGGGCCCACCGCACGCTTCCCGGTCCCTGAACGCCCGGCCCGTGAGGGACCTGGGAGCGCTGCCCGTGGGGCTGCATTCGGCCGGCCAGACGGCTGCGTCGCTGGTCCGTCGCGAGCCGACCGTGGTCGAGCCGGATGCCCCGCTGCGCGTGATCGCGGAGCGCATGGGCGGCGCCGATGGATCCGTGCTGGTGGCCTTGGGCGAGGGGCGCTGGGGGATCGTCACCGGCTCGGACCTGCGGCGCGCGATCTCGGACGGGATCCCTGTGGATGCGCCGGTCAGCGAGGTGATGAGCGAGGAGCTGTTCAGCGTCGAGCCCGAGCGCCTCGGCGCCGAGGTGATGCTGGAGATGCTGGATCGGGGAATCCACCACGTTCCGGTGGTGGCGCCGCCGGGGGAGCTGATCGGTCTGCTCACCGACATCGACCTGCTTGCTGCCCAGACGAGCACCCCGTTCGCGATCAGGCGGGCGATCGCCGCGGCAACGAGCAGCGAGCAGCTGCGTGGCGCCGCCGACGATCTGTGGCCTGCGGTCGTCTCGCTCCACGACGCCCGGGTGGACGCGACGCAGATCAGCGCGATCACCGCGATCGTGGTGGATTCGCTGATCGGCCGCTTGATCGAGGTCTCCGTCGAGCAGGCGGGCGAGCCGCCCTGCCCGTTCAGCTGGCTCACGCTCGGCAGCTACGGGCGCCGCGAGCCGGCGCCCAGCTCGGACGTGGATTCGGCGCTCGCCTGGGACGAGGGAGACGACGAGGAGCCGGAGGCCGAGGCGTACATGAGCGCGCTCGGCGAGCGGGTGAGCCGGGAGCTTGCCGAGTGCGGATTCGTCGCGGACAGCCACGGCGTCACCGCCTCGCGGGCGCACTTCGTTCGCTCGCTGGAGGGGTGGCGGCGGCAGCTGCGGGACTCGATCGAGGACCCCCATGCCGAGGAGGGACTGATCATGATCTCCCTCTTCCTCGACGGTCGCGCCGGCTACCGGCGCGGGGCGGTCGGTGACCTCTACGAGGAGCTGCGCAGCGCCCGCCATCGAGGCGGCCTGGTCACGCTGATGCTCCGCGACGCGCTCATGCACCGCCCGCCGACGGGCTTCCTGCGCGACTTCGTGCTCGTCCACTCGGGTGAGCACAGCGGGGAGCTCGACATCAAGCACGGGGGGCTGCTGCCGGTGTCCTCGATCGCCCGCTACGCGAGCCTTTCCGCCGGCGAGATCGGCGCGGGCACGACGCGGGAGCGCCTGTCCGTCGCGGCCGCCTCGGGCACGCTCAAGGAGCAGACCGCGGGCATCCTCGCCGAGGCCTTCGACCTCTTCGGGGGCCTGCGACTGGACCACCAGGTCGAGCAGATCCGCCGCGGGGAGCGGCCCGACGACCTGCTCGACCCCAGGCAGCTGAGCTCGCTGACCAGGCGCTACCTGCGCGATGCCTTCGGCGAGGTCCGCTCCGTGCAGAGGGAGCTGGCCTCCGGGCTGGTTCCCAAGAGCCTGTTCGGCTGATGGCCCTTCGCCGCCGGCGCTCGCACGCCGCCCGAGCCTACGCCGGCGCGCCGCTGCCCTCGCTGGACACGCCCTGGCGGCGGGCCGACTACGCGGTCGTGGACCTGGAGACGACGGGGCTCGATCCCCGTCGCGACGAGATCATCTCGTTCGCCTGCGTGCCGGTGCGGGGCGGACGCGCGCTGATCGGCGCCGCCGCGAAGACCGAGGTCCGCCCGGGGCGGATGCCCGGAGCCGACACGATTCGGATCCACGGCCTGCGCGAGTCGGATCTGCTGGCGGCGCCGAAGCCAGAGCGTGCCCTGGAGACGATGCTCGAGGCGCTGAGCGGCCGGATCCTCGTCGCCCATGCCGCCTGGGTGGAGACCGGCTTCCTCTCGACCGCGCTGCGCCGTGCCCGGTTGAAGCTCCGAGGCCCCGTGCTCGACACCGCGGTGCTCGCGCAGCGAGTCCCGGAGGGCGCCGCGGCCGTGGGCGAGCGTGCCGTGGCGCCCGCGGACAGCTTGCCCGGCCTCTCGCGGGCGGCCTGGGCCCTGAACCTGCCCGTGCATCGGCCCCACCACGCGGACGGCGACGCGCTGACCACGGCGCAGCTGTTCATCGCCGTCGCGGCTCAGCTCGAGGCCGTCGAGCCGCAGACGGTGGGCTCGCTGGCGGAGCTGTCAAAGGCTGATCGCCGCTACGAGCGGGGTCGCTGACGGGCTTCGCCACCAGGCGGGACGGCGGCCTTGCGGTCCCACAAGGCGGGACCGCTGGCGGCCGCCCAGCATCAGTCGCGGCTGCAGAGCAGCCGCTCCGAAAGCCGGCGGCCTTGCGGTCCCTAGCCGCGCTCGAACATCCGGGCCCGCTCGTAGTCGGTGACGACCTTGTCGAACAGCTCCTGCTCGAGGCGCCCGTAGTTCAGGTAGTGCTGGTGGACCGGGTCGCCGAAGGCGCTCTTGGCGAACTCGCTGTCCTCCCAGAGGGCGACCGCCTCGCGGAGCGACGAGGGGAAGGGCTCGGCCTCACCCGCTTCATATGCGTTGCCCTTGAGCTCGGGGCCGGGGTCGGTCCCCTTCTCGATTCCGTCCAGCCCCGCCGCGAGCAGCGCCGCCATCGTCAGGTAGGGGTTGGCGTCGGCGCCGGGGATCCGGCACTCGACCCGGCGGGACTGGCCGTGGCCTACGACCCGGAAGCCGCAGGTGCGGTTGTCGCGTCCCCATGAGACCGAGGTGGGGGCCCAGCTCTCCGAGGCGTAGCGCTTGTAGGAGTTGATCGCGGGGGCGAGGAACAGGGCCAGCTCTCGGACATGGGCGCGCATGCCGCCGAGGAAGTGGCGGAAGGCGTCCGTCTCCTCGCCATCGGCGTCGACGAAGACGCTCTTGCCGTCATCGTCGACGAGGCTCTGGTGGATGTGGCAGGAGCTGCCGATGTCCTTCTCGGACGGCTTCGCCATGAAGGTCGCCGAGATCTCCTTCAGGAACGCGATCTCCTTGACCCCGTTCTTGTAGATCACGTGGCGGTCCGCCGCCGTGACCGCGTCGGCGTAGCGGAAGTTGACCTCGTGCTGGCCCGCCCAGGCCTCCCCCTTCGAGAACTCGACCGGGATCCCGGCGGCGTGCATGCCGCGGCGGATCGGCCCCAGGTACTCCTCATCCATGGTGGTGGCGAGGATGTGGTAATCGAGGATGTAGGGGATCGTCGGGGTCAGATCCCGGAAGCCCTTCTCGTGCGCCTCGGCGTAGCTCTCCTTGTAGAGGTAGAACTCGAGCTCGGAGGCTGCGTAGGGGGTGAAGCCCATCGATCGCGCCCGCTCGTACTGGGCTATCAGCACCTGCCTGGGCGAGGCGGCGACGGGGGACCCGTCGTGGTTGAGCACGTCGCAGAGTACGAGTGCGCTGCGGTCGAGCCAGGGGATCTGCCGCAGGGTCTGCAGGTCGGGGACGATTCCGAAGTCGCCGTAGCCGTCCTCCCAGTTGGCCATCTCGTAGCCGGGCAGAGGCTCCATCTCCATGTCGAGCGCGAGCAGGTAGTTGCAGCCCTCGACGCCGTCGTCGATGACCTCGTCCAGGAAGTACTCGACCTGGATCCGCTTCCCGAACAGGCGCCCCTGCATGTCGGTGAAGGCGGTGACCACCGTGTCGATCTCGCCGCTCTCCGCGGCCGCGCGAAGCTGGTCGAGGGAGAGCATGCCCTGAGTGCCGCCGGGTCCGCCCGGGCGCTCCGCCGCCCCCTTTCCATCCGTGCCGCTCGCAGCCATGCTGGGCCTCTCCTTTTCCCGGCCGCCCTCTCGGCGGCGCTCGCGCCACTATATGTTCCCGGCCGTGTCCGCAGGATCCGCGACGATCGAGGTGATCGAGCCCGCCACCGAGCGGGTGCTCGAGCAGCTGCCGGAGCTGGGAGCCGAGGACGTCGACGCCGCGGTCGCGAAGGCGAAGGCAGCGTTCCCCGCCTGGAGAGCGGTTGCGCCCGCTGAGCGCGCGGCGCTGCTGCACAGGCTCGCCGATGCGGTCGCCGAGCGCAACGGGGAGCTGGCGACGCTCGAGGCCCGCAACGCGGGCAAGCCGATCGGCAACGCGCGCGGCGAGATCGGGATGGTCGCCGAGTGCTTCCGCTACTACGCGGGCGGGGTCGAGCGACTGACCGGGAAGACGATCCCGGTGGCGGGGGGAGTGGACATGACCTTCCGTGAGCCGATGGGCGTGATCGGGATGATCACCCCCTGGAACTTCCCGCTGGTGATAGCGGCCTGGAAGCTGGCGCCGGCGCTGGCCGCAGCGAACACCGTGGTGCTGAAGCCGGCGATGCTGACCCCGCTGACGGCGATCGAGTTCGAGAAGCTCGCGCTGGAGGCGGGGCTGCCGGAGGGCGTTCTGAACGTCGTGCCGGGATCGGGCTCGGTCTGCGGGCAGCGCCTGGTCGAGCACCCCGACGTCGCCAAGATCGCCTTCACCGGCTCGACCGAGGTGGGCCGCGGGATCGCCGAGGCGGCCGCGGCGACGATCAAGCGCGTGACGCTCGAGCTCGGAGGCAAGTCCGCGAACGTGGTCTTCGCCGACGCCGACGTCGAGAAGGCCGCCCGCGCGGCCCCATACGCGGTCTTCGACAACTCCGGACAGGACTGCTGCGCGCGCTCCCGGATCATGGTCGAGAAGCCGGCCGTGGACGAGTTCCTGGCGGCTCTCCGCGACGAGGTCGAGGGCATGAAGGTGGGGGACCCCCTCGACGAGTCCACGGTGATGGGGCCGCTGATCTCGGCCGGCCACCGCGAGGAGGTGGCCTCGTTCGTCCCCGACGACGCGCCGGTGGCGATCCGCGGCTCGGCCCCGGAAGGCCCGGGCTTCTGGTTCCCGCCGACGGTGCTCTCGCCGGTATCCAACGACGACCGTGCCGCCCGCGAGGAGATCTTCGGCCCGGTCGCCGCTGTGATCCCGTTCGAGGGGGAGGCGGAGGCGGTCGCGCTCGCCAACGACACGATCTACGGGCTCTCGGGCTCGGTCTGGACGCGTGACGGCGCCAAGGCGCTGCGGATGGCGCGCGCGATCGATACCGGCGTGCTCTCGATCAACTCGAACAGCTCGGTGCGGGTCTCGACGCCGTTCGGCGGCTTCAAGCAGTCCGGCATCGGCCGCGAGCTCGGGCCCGACGCGATGGAGCACTACACCGAGGTCAAGAACGTGTACTACGCGACGGAGGAGTAGAGAGATGGCAGGACGGTTGGAAGGGAAGGTCTGCGTGATCACGGGGGCCGCGAGCGGCATCGGGGCCGAGTCGGCGCGCCTGTTCGCCGAGGAGGGCGCGCGGGTCGTCGGGGTCGACCTGGCCGAAGGGGCCGAGGGCGAGCTCGCGATCCAGGCGGACGTCACCGACGAGGAGCAGGTACGGGGGATGTACGAGCGGACCGCGAAGGAGATGGGCCGCATCGACGTCCTCTTCAACAACGCCGGCATCAACCCCACCGACGACTCCTCGGTCGTGGAGACCGACCTGGAGGCCTGGCAGCGCGTCCAGGACGTGAACGTGAAGTCGGTCTTCCTCTGCTGCAAGCACGGCATCCCGCATCTGCTCGAGGCCGGCGGCGGCTCGGTCGTCAACACCGCCTCGTTCGTGGCGGTGCTGGGCGCCGCGGTCTCGCAGATCTCCTACACCGCCTCGAAGGGGGCGGTGCTGGCGATGTCCCGGGAGATGGGGGTCGAGTTCGCCAAACGAGGGGTCCGGGTCAACGCGCTCTGCCCGGGGCCGGTCAACACCCCCCTGCTGCAGGAGCTGTTCGCCAAGGACAAGAAGAAGGCCCAGCGCCGGCTCGTCCACCTGCCGATGGGCTTCGGGGAGGCGCGCGACATCGCCCAGGGCGCGCTCTTCCTGGCCAGCGACGAGAGCTCTTACGTCACCGCCACGACCTTCATGGTCGACGGCGGTCTCTCGGGCGCCTATGTCACGCCCGAGGAATAGGATCGGACACACCGAGGAAAGGAGCATCGAGGATGGAGAAGGCAGCAGCGGATTTCAAGTCCTCGTTCGGGATTCAGGGCCTCTGCGGAATCATCGCCCTGGCCCTGGCGATCTTCAGCTGAGCTGAGCCCCCGAGCTCCGCGCTGCGAGCGCGGAGGACCCCTCAGCTGGGCAAGGCCCTGGAGGCGGCGACCGCGTCCAGGAACCTGGTGCAGAGCGAGCGGCCGACCTCGTTCCAGGCCGCGATCTTGTCGCTGGTCTCGGCCCGCAGCAGCTCGGGGTCGGGGCCGAAGGTGACCGAGTCCTCGTCCTCCTTCCACTCGTCGATCCAGCTGTTCGCGTTCGCCGGGGTCACCTCGGCGTGGAACTGGATACCCCAGACCGCCTCGCGGATGCGGAAGGCGTGAACGCAGTGCTCGCTGCGCGCGAGCGTGGCGACGCCGGCGGGCAGCAGGCACTCGTAGCGGTGCCAGTTGAAGCTCTCGAAGCCGGGCGCCATCGGCCCGATCAGGGGATCGTCGGCGGCCTCGGGCAGCACCTCCGTATCGAACCAGCCGATCTCATAACCGGGCATGCGGAGCACCTGGCCACCTATGGCTTCAACCAGGAGCTGGGCGCCCAGGCAGGCGCCGAGCAGCGGGCGTCCCGCATCGACCAGCCCGGCGATCAGCTCGCGCTGGGAGCGGATCCAGGGGTAGCCGCCCTCCTCGTCGGTGTTCATGGAGCCGCCGAAGGTCATCACGGCGTCGTAGCCGTAGGGGTCCGAGGGCGGCTCGGCGCCGTCGGGGATCAACCACTCGTCGATCTCGCCCCCGCGCGCTCGGACCGCCTCAGCGAAGACGCCGGGGCCGGCGTCGCTCTGGTAGGTCAGGGCCAGCACCCTCATCCGCTAGAGGGTAAGGGTCCGCCAGGCGCGATGGCTGCTCAGCGCGTCGCCGGTCTGGGGTGGTGGGGAACGCCCTTCCATTTCAGCCGCAGCCCGTGCCAGTAGATCCGCGCCAGCGCCGCGATCGCGGCCGGTGGGTGGCGCAGCAGCGCGCGCGTCATCTCTGCCCGGCCGAGCTCGCGGCGTCGCAGCGCCAGGCCGGCGTCGAATATGGCGCGGCCGCCCTCGCGGTTGCTGATCGAGATCGTGAGCGAGTCGCCGGGGCGCCCGAGGCTGAGCTCGTAGCTCTGCTCCATCGGGTGGAAGGGGGAGACGTGAAGCCGCTTGTCGAAGCTCGCATGCAGGGCGCCTTCGGCGGCGCCGTCGCCTGCGCCGCGCGAGACGACGTAGGCGTGGCGCTCGCCCCAGGGGGTGTTGGTGACCTCGGCGATCGCGGCCTCCGGACCCTCGCCGGCGCGGTCGAACAGGAACGTGAAGCTGACGGGGTTGAAGCCGACGCCCATCACGCGCGGCATGCAGAGCAGCCTCACGGGCCCGGCCGGCGGCTCGGACCCGGTCCGCCGGGCGACGAGCGAGCGCGCCCGCTCGGCAAGCTCGCCGGCGCTGCGGACGGGCCCCTCGCCCTCCTCGCGCAGGTGGTCGGCGGGCCTGAACCTGACCGGGGCGGGCCGCCGCGCCGACCACAGCGGGTGCGGGTCGAAGGCACCGGGCAGCTCGTCGAGGTCGAGCAACGCCATCAGGATGGGGTAGGAGAGGCTGTGCTCGACCGGCTTGCGGCGGCGGTGGAAGACCGTCCCCTCGTACAGCGCCGAGGCGCTCACGCCGCGATCGTCTCGACGCTGGTCGCCCGCACCGAGGGCAGATATCGCGGCGGGTTGAGGCGCTCGACCACCCGCAGCGCGCTCTGCACCCCGTCCTCGTGGAAGCCCCAGCCCCAGTAGGCGCCGCAGTAGTGGACGCGGTCGCGGCCGCTGATCTGCTCCCAGCGGCGCTGGGCCGCGACCGTCCCGGCGGTGTAGACAGGGTGGCTGTACTCGATCAGCTTGATCAGCTTGGCCGGGTCGACGGCCTGCGTGCGGTTGAGGGTGACGAGGAACTCGCGGTCGGCCTCGAGCCGCTGCAGAGCGTTCATCCAATAGGTGACGGTCGTCCGTCCGGGCGGGGCCGCGGGCCCGGCCTCGAGGCCTTCCGGCTGACCGGGGCCGAGGTGGAAGTTCCAGCTCCCCCAAGCGCGCCGCCGGTTGGGCATGACCGAGACGTCGGTGTGCAGGGCCACCTCGTTGCGCTGATAGGGGATCGCGCCAAGCACCTCGCGCTCGGCCCGGCTGGGCTCGGCGAGCATCGCCAGCGCCTGGTCGGAGTGGACCGCGAGCACCACCTGGTCGAACGCCTCGACCCCGTCGTCGCTGACCACCTCGACTCGGTCGGGGTGACGCCGCAGCTCGCGGACCGGGGTGGACGGGCGCAGCGCGTGGCGCAGCGGCGCCGTCACCGCCTCGACGTACTTGCGCGAGCCGCCCACCACCGAGCGCCAGCCTGGGCGCCCGAACACCTGCAGGGCGCGGTGGTTGTCGAAGAACTCGGCCAGGAAGCTCGCGGGAAACTCGCCGAGCCCGTCGGCGTGGGCCGACCAGATCGCGGAGACCTGGGGGACGATGACGCGCTCGACGAAGTAGTCGGAGTAGCTGCGGGCGCGGCAGAAGTCGAGCAGCGAGCCGTGGGCACCGTTGGTCCCGATCAGCTCGCGCGAGTCGCGGAAGAAGCGGACCAGGTCCACCAGCATGCGGCCGTAGCGCGGGTCGAACAGGTGCCGATGCCCGACCAGTCCCAGCGGCCGCGTCGACCACTCGAAGCCGCCGCCGTCGGATACCGAGAAGCTCATCGGCGCCGGCTGGGTGGTGACCCCGAGCTCGCCGAGCATCGACTCCAGCCCCGGGTAGTTGCGGTCGTTCAGCACGATGAAGCCCGTGTCGACGGCCCACGAGCCGGTGTCGGTCTCGACCTCGACCGTGTGGGAGTGGCCGCCGATGCGCGAGTCGGCCTCGAACAGCGTCACCCGCCGGCCCGCGCGATGGAGCTCGCGCGCGGTGACCAGCCCCGAGACCCCTGAGCCGACGACCGCGACGGCGCCGCTCATCAGCCCAGCACCTCGCCCATCCGCTCGCGGGCTCGCTCGCAGAGGCGCCGGAAGGCGATCCCGAAGAGCGGGTCGAGGAGCCGCCGCGCCCCCTTCAGGCGGAGGTCGGCGTCGTAGGTCAGCTCCGTGCCGACTTCAGGCAGCGTCCGAAGCGTCATCTCGTCGACGGAGATGACGGCGTCGCTCTCCGCGCGCAACAGCACCCTGCGCGGGGGGTCGATCTCGGTGATCTCGTAGGTGAGCGGAACCTGGCGGCCGAGGAACTCGGACGTGACCGCGAAGCGGGAGCCGTGGCTCGGGCCTCCGGGGTCGTCCAGAGATCGCGCCTCGACCGCGCTCGGGTCCCATTCGCTCACATTCGAGAAGTCCGCCATGTAGGCGAACACCTCCTCGATCGACTTCCGGCTCGTCACCTTTCCGACGTACCTGGCCATGACTCTTCCTTTCGCTTCTTACGGGGGATCTGGATCAGTCGCTGCGGCGCTCGCGCCCGCAGACGCGGCTTCGCGCTCAGGCGGGGGGTTGCGGGGCGTCGCCTGCGACGGTCGAGGCGATCGCGCCGAGGCCCGGCTCTGCAGCCACCTCGCGCGCGAGCTCCTCGCGGTCGTGCCGCTCGGCGCCGATGCCCCAGACGATCAGGCCGACGGCTACCGCGACGATCGAGAAGACAAAGCAGCCGAAGACGAAGATGCCCAGCATCAGCGCCTCCCCCTGTCGTGATCGGCTGCCCGGCGGGGGACCAGCAGGGATCCCAGGGCGAGTATCGAGGGGACCCAGATGCCGACGAAGATGCCGGCCTGCTCGTCGCCGCTGAAGTAGAGGGCGACCGAGAGCCCGAACGAGAGCGCCGCGGCGACCACGAACAGGGCGCGCGCGGTTCCCTCGCGGCTCGCGGCGTCCGCGAGCCGGGAGCGGACGCCCGAGGGGCTACCCGGTGTGCCTTGCGATGAGTCTATTGAGTGTTTGTCCAGAGTTGACATGGCTGGTTTATAGCAGGTACTCTCCCAGTTGTCAAGAGTTTGTCGAATGTCTGTCGACCCTGAGAACAGCCCTGAGCCCCGCATCCGCATCGGCGAGCTCAGCCGCCGCGCGGGCGTCGGCGTCGACACGCTGCGCGCCTGGGAGCGCCGCTACGAGGTCTTCCGGCCGAGCCGGTCGCCCGGCGGCTTCCGCCTCTACGGGCCGGGCGACGAGGCGAGGGCTCGGAGGATGAGCGAGTTGATCGCCGAGGGCCACTCGACGGCGGAGGCGGCGCGGGCGGTGGTGCGGCCCGCGGGCCCCCCGGCGGCGGGCGCCCCCGCCGCCGAGGAGGTCGGCCCCCTTGTGGAGGCCCTGGTGGCCCTCGACGAGGGGACGGCGAACTCGGTCCTCGATCGGGTCCTGGCGACGCTCTCGCTGGAGCAGGCGAGCGCGCTCGTGATCCTGCCGGCGATGCGCGAGGTCGGCTCGCGCTGGTCCCGCGGCGAGATCGGCATCGCCGAGGAGCACTTCGCCTCGAACCTGGTCCGCGCCAGGCTGCTGGCGCTGACGCGCGGCTGGGGCTCGGGAGGAGGTCGGCGGGCGCTGCTCGCGTGCCCGCCGGGTGAGAAGCACGACCTCGCCCTGATCGTCTTCGGGCTGGCCCTGCGGGACAGGGGATGGCGGGTCACCTTCCTGGGCGCCGACACCCCGACCGGGACGATCGAGGAGGCGGCCGGTCGCCTGCGGCCCGAGGCGGTGGTGGTGGCGGCGCTCAGCCTCGAGAGGATCGAGGCGGAGGCCGAAGCGCTCGCCTCGCTTGCGCGGTCGCAGCGGCTGCTGCTCGCCGGGCCGACCGAGGTGACGGCCGCGGCGCGGCGGCTCGGTGCGGAGCCGCTCCCCCCGGACGCCGTCGAGGGCGCCGCAGCGCTGGACGCCGGCTAGCCCCGGCCGGGTCGCGCCGAATGCCCGCCCGAGGCGCGCTCGGCCGCCTCGAGCAGCTCGTCGCGGAAGTCCGGGTGGGCGATGGCGGCGAGCGCCTCGCCGCGCTGGTGCACCGTCTTGCCCTGCAGCTCGGCGGCGCCGTGCTCGGTCACGATCACGTCCACCTGAGGGCGCGGGGGTGGTGATCACCGCGCCGGCCTCGAGCCAGGGGACGATCCGCGAGCGGGTCTCGCCGCAGATCTCGACGGTGGATGGCATGCAGAGCAGGGAGCGGTCGTCGAGGTCCAGCGCGGGGCCCGCGACGAAGTCCTCGTGGCCGCCGACGCCCGAGAGCTGCGTGCCGCCGAGGGTGTCGGCGACGACCTGGCCGTGGATGTCGATCTCGATGGCGCCGTTGATCGTGACCATCCTGCGGTTGCGCGCGATCACCTCGGCGGAGTTGACGACCTCGACGGGGAGGAAGGCGACCCGCTCGTTCTCGTGCAGCTAGTGGCCCTCCTCGAAACGTCTCACCGGAAATGACCGGTCCAGATCACCACCATGCTGCGTCCTCGGTCGTCCGGATAGCGCTGCTATTCGGACTCCCTGCCTCCTTGCCTGGCGGCGCCTGGCC
>VGBV01000025.1 GCA_016870325.1 Actinomycetota bacterium | reverse complement strand
GTCGAGGCCGGGGCCGCCGTGGCCGTGGTCGCGGCGGACGTCCCGGCCGGGGCAGCCCCGGCCCCCGTGCCGCCGGCTGGGGTGAGGCCGGTCGCGGCCGCGCTGGCGGCATTGAGCTCGGTGATCGCATCGGCCTCCGAGGTCTCGCCACCGCCACCGCCGCTCATGCGCATGAACAGCAGCACCCCGAGCACCAGCAACACGACGATCACGCCGGCCTGCACCTTCGAGTTGTTGTTGAGGGCGTCGCGCATCTCCTACAGCACCCCCGCCTTGGCGCCCGAATGGGAGCCGTTGCCGTCTCCACCCACCTGCTCGATGCCGCTGGCGCGCCGGCCCTTGGCGGCCAGCATCAGCTTGAAATCGTGCGGGCTGGAGGCGGTCTCCAGCGCAACCTCCTCGGAGACGACGCCGTCCATGACGTAGCCGAGCAGCGCCTGGTCGAAGGTCTGCATCCCGTAGTAGTCGCCCTCCCCGATCACCTCGCTGATGCGGCCGGTCTCCTCGGGGTTCAGGATCAGGTCCTGGACGCGGCCCGTCACCACCAGCACCTCGGCGCAGGCCACGCGGCCCTCGCGATCGATCCGGGGGACCAGTCGCTGGGACATCGCCCCCTTCAGCGTCGAGGACAGCATCACGCGGGCCTGCTGCTGCAGGTGGGGCGGGAAGAAGTCGATGATCCGGTTGATCGTCTCGGTCGCGTCCAGGGTGTGCAGGGTCGAGAGCACCAGATGGCCCGTCTCGGCCGCCGACAGCGCGGTGCGAACCGTCTCCTCGTCGCGCATCTCCCCGATCAGGATCACGTCGGGGTCCTGGCGCAGCACGCGGCGCATCGCCTTGCCGAAGCTCTTGGTGTCCGACCCCACCTCGCGCTGGTTGATGATCGAGAGCTTGTCGCGGTGCAGGTACTCGACCGGGTCCTCCATCGTCACGATGTGACGCGCCCTGGTCGAGTTGATGTGGTCGATCATGGCCGCCAGCGTCGTCGACTTGCCCGAGCCGGTGGTCCCCGTCAGCAGGATGATCCCGCGCGGCTCCTCGGCCAGCCGGCGCACGACCGGCGGCAGCCCGAGCTCGTCGATGGTCTTGACGCTGAAGGGGATCGCTCGCATGGCGATCGAGACGGCCCCGCGCTGGCGGAAGGCGCTGACACGGAAGCGGGCGACCCCGGGAAGCTCGTAGGAGAAGTCGACCTCGCCCTCCTCCTCGAACTCGGTCAGGTGGTCCTGGTCGGCGATCGCGTGCAGCGCCTTCTCGGTGTCGTCCTGCGCCAGCACGTCGGCGCCCTTGAGCGCCCAGAGGTCGCCGTGCACGCGCGCCACCGGCGGCGAGTCGCACTTGACGTGCAGGTCCGACCCCTCCCGCTCGACGAGGAACTTGAGGGCAGCGTCGATGTCAAAGGCCATATAACCTGCCTATCGGCACGCACGCCCCGCGTCCTTGAGCGCGAGCGCCCAACTGCATGGGGCGGGCGCCGGAGAGGCTGCCCCGACCCGCAGGAACAGTGAGACGAATCACAGGCTGCGGGTTGTCGCCGTGGGTCCCTTCCCCGCGTGGGCGGGCGCCGGATGCCGCCGTATGGGCGGTCCGGTTTTTCCGTTGCGAGCGAAGCGAGCCCCCGCCCAGTAGGCGGCATCCGGCGGCCGCCCGGGGAGTGAGCGCCCCTACGCCACTTCGCGCAGCTTCTGCGCCTCGGCCAGCGACTGCAGCTTCTTCAGCGACTGGTTCTCGATCTGGCGGATGCGCTCGCGGGTGACGTTGAAGGTACGGCCGACCTCGTCGAGCGTCCGGGGATGCTCGCCCCCGAGGCCGTAGCGCAACTCGAGCACGCGGCGCTCGCGGTAGGAGAGGTTCTCGAGCGCCTCCTTCAGCGCCTGCTTGGTGAGCAGCTCGGCGGCGCGGTCGAACGGTGACTCGGCGCGCTCGTCGGCGATGAACTGGCCGAACTCGGACTCCTCCTCGTCGCCGACGGGCTTCTCGAGGCTGACCGGGGCCTGGGCCGAGCGCTTGATCGAATCGACCTCCTCGGGCTCGATCCCCGTCACTTCGGCGATCTCCTCCGGCGTGGGCTCGCGGCCAAGCTCGGTGACCAGCTTGCGCTCCGCGCGGCCGATCTTGTTCAGCTTCTCGACCACGTGCACCGGGATGCGGATCGTGCGCGCCTTGTCGGCGAGCGCGCGGGCGATCGCCTGGCGGATCCACCAGGTCGCGTAGGTGGAGAACTTGAAGCCCTTGCGGTAGTCGAACTTCTCGGCGGCGCGGACCAGCCCCAGCGTGCCCTCCTGGATCAGGTCCAGGAAGGGCAGGCCCTGGTTGCGGTAGTTCTTCGCGATCGAGACGACCAGGCGCAGGTTGGACTCGACCATCTTCTGCTTCGCGTCGAGGTCGCCGCGCTCGATCCTCTTCGCGAGCTCCACCTCCTCGGCGGCGGTCAGCAGGCGGACCTTGCCGATGTCCTTGAGGAACAGCTGCAGCGAGTCGGTGGTCATGTCGGGCTTCAGGTCGAGCGCCGCCTTCTTGCGCGCTCCCCTGCGCCCCTTGGCCCCCTCGGAGGCCACCTCCTCGGCCCGCCTCTGGGCGGGGTCGAGGTCCTCGACCAGCTCGATGCCGGACTTCTCCAGGTGGCCGTAGAGGTCCTCGACGTCGGACTCGTCCAGCTCGACCTCCGAGACCGCGGAGGAGACGTCGCCGTAGGTGAGCACCCCGAGCTGCTGGCCCTTGGCGATCAGGTTCTTCACTTCCTCGAGCTCCTGGAGGTCCGCGACTAGCATCTGCTGGGTCTTCCTTCCTTACTCGCTACGGATTTCCTGGCTTATCTGCAATCACTTACCCGATCCTGGGCCACACGGCTCGCTGTCGGACGGCGGCGCGAATCCTTTACCCGCCGCGCCGAAAGCCGACGCAAGCACGGTGCCGACCCGCCTCCAAGCGCAGACTTCCCGTCGAATCCTAGCCAGTCGGCCTTCCCTTTCCAAAGCGCAAACAGCCATCTTGCAGAAAAGTTCCGCGACCGCTGGTGACTACACCTCACCCGCCTCCCGTTACGCGGTGGGGCGATGAACCCGCTGCAGCGGGTGCGCGAGAGCGCGTCCTCCCGCCCGCCGCCCTGGCGCTGGCCCTGGGCCGTCGCCCTCTGGAACAGGGCCTACAAGGAGAACATCACGGGGCTCGCGGGGATGGTCGCCTACAACCTGATGCTGGCGATCTTCCCGTTCGCCCTGCTCGTCCTCTTCGTCTTCGGCCAGATCGTGGACAGCTCCGAGATCGAGCAGACGGTGATCCTGGACATCCGGCGGCTGTTCCCGAACATCGAGCAGGACGCGCTCGCCAACGCGATCGACCGGGTGCGCGACAGTTCGACCACGATCGGGGTCGCGGCCGTGCTCGGCGGTATCTGGATCGGCGCCTCCTTCTGGGGTGCGATGGACACCGCCTTCTGCCGCATCTACCACGTCGAGTGCCGCGGCTGGGTCGCGCAGAAGCGCTTCGCGCTGGTGATGCTGCTGGCGCTTACGGCGCTGCTGGCGGCGAGCGTCGCTGTTCCGACGATCGAGAGCGCCGCGCTCGCCGGCGCCGACGACCTGCCCTGGGGACTGGACGACTTCGGCGCGATCCGTACCGGCATCGTCGTCGTCGGCGGCTGGGTGATCACCTTCGGGATCGTCAGCGCCATCTACTGGGCCGTCCCCAAGGGCCACATGCCCTGGCGCGCGGTCTGGCCCGGAGCGCTGTTCTTCGCCACCGCGGTCTCGGTCGCGAACTACGTCTTCCCGCTCTACCTGACCACCGTCTCCGATCTCGACCGGATCGGCGGGGCGATCGGGTTCATCCTCGTGGCGCTGATCTGGTTCTACGCCGTCAGCCTGGGGTTGCTGGCGGGGGCGGTGATCAACTCGCTGCACCACGAGCGCGACGACACCGGCGTGCTGCCGATCGGGGGCTGAGTCGTGCCCCGGCCCGAGCCCGTGAGCAGGCTCAGCGTCCAGCTCCTTCCCGACCCCGAGCGCGGCCCGGTCACCCCCGACGGCCCCCTGCGCTCGGTCCAGGAGGCGGAGCTGGCGATGGATTCCGCCGCGCTCGAGCAGCTCTGGCGGCCCGAGACGCTGGAGCGGCTGGCTCGCGGCTACTGGCGCTACCTGAACCGGATCTCGCTGGGGCTGCTGCGCGTCGCCTACTCAGGCTCGGACCGGTCGATCGTGCTCGTCTGGAGGCGGTTCGAGCTGCTTCGCTTCCGCGCGCCCCGCTACGACACCGGCCCCGGCTTCGGCAGGGTCACCTGGCCGATCGAGCGCGGGGTGCTGGTCGCGCCGAACGGCCGCGGGTGCGGCTACCTCAGCTTCGACGTGCGCCGCGCGGCCTCGCAGCCCGGCGGCGAGGAGCGGGTGAGAGTGCGGGCCGTGGTCTCCAACTTCTATCCGCTGCTGCGGGGATCGGGGCGCTTCGCGCGGATCGGCAGCTTCATCTACTCCCAGACGCAGCTTCGGGTGCACGTGCTGGTCACGCGCGGCTACCTGCGCTCGCTCGAGCGCGGGAACCTGCCGCCGATGCGGCGCGGGCGAGAGAGCGCCCACCGCGACACCGCTGTCTAGCGTCCGCGCTCAGGAGCCTGCGGGGGCCTGGCTTGCGCCCTCGGCGAGGGCCAGGCGCATCGCCTCGCCCAGCGGCGTCGGCTTCACGTCGAACAGCTCCATGCCCGACGGGTCCTTGACGACCGTTTCGGTCGAGGCGCCCTCTATCAGCGGCTTCGCGACCTCGGCGTCGACCGGCGTCACCAGGCCGATCCACTTCGAGGACAGCCAGGGCGTCAGCAGCGGCACCGGCAGCTTGCGCGGGGGGCGCCGCCCCAGCGCCACGGCCATCGCGTCCATCATGCCGCCGTAGGTTGTGACGTCAGGCCCGCCGATCTCGATCGTGCGGCCGCTGGCCTCCTGCTTGCGGCCGGCGGCGATGAGGTACGCGATCACATCCGCGATCGCGATCGGCTGGGTGCGGGTGGTCGTCCACTGCGGCGTGATCATCAGCGGCAGCCGCTTGACCAGGAAGAAGACGGTGCGGAAGGACTCGCTGCCGGAGCCGATCACCGCGGCGGCGCGCAGGTAGGTGACCGGCACGCCGGTCGAGCCCAGGTATTCGGCCGTGCGATGCCGGCTCTCGAGGTGCTTCGAGCCGCCGTCGGAGAGGCCACCCAGGTAGACGATCCGCTCGACGCCGGCGTCGGCAGCCGCGGCCGCGAAGTTCAGGGCGCCCTGGCGGTCGCGCTCGGCGAAGTCGCCCTCTCCCCCGCGTCCCATCGAGTGCACCAGGTAGCAGGCGACGTCCACGCCGGCGAGCGGCTCGGCGAGCGTCTCGCGCCGCAGCACATCGCCCGGCACGACCTCGCAACCCGCCTCCGCGAGATCGCGCGCGCGGCCCGGGGCGCGCGCCATCACGCGTGGCGGCGAGCCCTCCGCAGCCAGCTCGAGCGCCAGCAGCCTGCCGATGTAGCCGGTCGCGCCGACGATGAGTACGCGCACCCGGAGGATGCTAGGGAAGCCGTCTGCTCGGCCCTGCGACCTCTAGATGACTATCCGTAGCGGCCGCCGGTGACCTCGCGCAGCTTCGGGCTGTCGTGCGTGGCCTGGATGCGGCGCACCGTGCCCGAGCGCGAGCGCATCACCAGCGACTCCGTCGTCGCGGAGCCGTCGTCGAGGCGCCGGACGCCGTTCAAGAGGTCGCCGTCGGTGACGCCGGTGGCGGCGAAGAAGGCGTCATCGCCGCCGACCAGGTCGTCGGTGTCGAGCACGCGGCCGATGTCGTAGCCGGCCGCCTCGGCCGCCTTGCGCTCGTCCTCGTCGCGCGGCCACAGCCGGCCGACGATGCGGCCGCCCAGGCACTTGATCGCCGCCGCCGAGATCACTCCCTCGGGGGTGCCCCCGACCCCCCAGAGCAGGTCGATGCCCGTGTTCGGCATCACCGCGAACAGCGCGGCGGCGACGTCGCCGTCGGAGATGAAGCGGATGCTCGCCCCGACCTCGCGCAGCGCGGCGACCGCCTCGGCGTGGCGGGGGCGGTCGAGCATGATCACGGTGACGTCGCTGGGGTCCCCGCCCTTCGCCTCGGCGATGCGCCGGATCACGTGCTCGAGCGGGTCGGTGAGGCTGATCAGCTCCGCGGTCCGTGGACCGGCGGCGATCTTCTCCATGTAGACACAGGGCCCGGGATCGAACATGGTGCCGCGAGGCGACAGCGCGATCACCGACAGCGCCGATGGCATCCCGCGCGCGGTCAGCGTCGTCCCCTCGAGCGGGTCCACCGCGATGTCAACGCTCGGGGGGCTGCCGTCACCGATCTCCTCGCCGTTGAAGAGCATCGGGGCCTCGTCCTTCTCGCCCTCGCCGATGACGACGACGCCGTCCATCGGCACCGTGTCGAGCATCAGCCGCATCGCGTCGACCGCAGCGCCGTCGGCGGGCTCCTTCTCGCCGAGGCCGATCCAGCGGCCCGCGGCGAGCGCGCCGGCCTCGGTCACCCGCACCAACTCCATCGCCAGGTTGCGGTCGGGCTTCGCGCCGGAGCGCTGGTCCTGGGAGATGACCCCCTCGTCGGCCACAGCCGGAGGCTAGAAGGTCGCCGGCGGTTTGCGCTGGGCGCCGCCGCCGCTGTCAACGGCCCGGAACCCGCCCGCGATGAAGATCCCGACCGACGCCAGGATCGCGATCAAGTAGCCCCAGGCGAGGCTGACCTCGATGTCGTTCTCCGAGGGCTTGTCGATGACGCCGTTGAAGAAGATCAGCACCAGCGCCGCCAGTCCCGCGATCGCCGTCAGCTCTCCCCGTGGCCAGGTCAGCTGGTGCTCGCGGATCACGATCCAGCTCAGGATCAGCGGCGCCGCCGCGGCCAGCAGCAGCAGCCACCTCAGGATCGGGAACGTGGCCCAGGCCGAGCAGCTGTCGCTGCCGACCCCGCAGACCCAGTCGTCCGGCTCGTCGCGAGTGACGTCGCCGCCCAGCGAGTACCAGGGCAGGAACAGGCTGACCGCCAGGAGCAGGCCCGCGATCACGCCCACCACCTCCGACCGGTGGAGCTTGGAGAAGTCCATGGCGGGACCCTATCCCGTCTCAGATAGGGTCGCGGCATGGCGAGCCCTTCTCAGCGCTGGGGACTGACGCTTCCGCTTCCCGGCACCACCCTGGCCGCCTCGCGCGAGCCGGTGGAGCGCGCCGAGGCGGCCGGCTACACAGACGTCTGGTCGGGCGAGACGAACGGCCCCGACGGGTTCACGCCCCTGACCCTGGCGAGCCAGTGGACGAAGAGCGCCCGGCTCGGCACCGGCGTCGTCGGCGTCATGCAGCGCGGCCGGGCGCTGCTCGCCCAGGAGGCGGCGGCACTCGCGGATGCCTCGGGCGGCCGCTTCGTGCTCGGCATCGGCGCCTCCTCGGACCGGATCATCGAGGGCTGGAACGGGATGCCCTTCGAGCGGCCCCGCGGGCGGGTCAGCGAGACGATCGACTACCTGCGGACGGTTCTAGCCGGCGAGCGGGGCGAGGGCGGCTTCAAGCTCGAGACCGCGCCCGCCTCGGAGGTCCCGATCGTCGTCGCGGCGCTGCGCGGCAAGATGCTCGAGCTCGCGGTGGAGAAGGGCGACGGCGCGATGACCAACTTCCTGCCGCTTTCGGGCCTGCCCCAGATCGCCGGGCAGCTCGAGGGGGCGGGCGCCCCGGAGGGATTCGAGCTGCTCTGCCGCTTCTTCTGCATCCCCGGCGAGCGCGAGCAGGTCGAGCCGCTGGCGCGCTTCATGTTCTCGTCCTACATAACGGTGCCCGTCTACGAGAAGTACTTCCGCTGGCTCGGGCACGGCGAGAAGATCGACGAGATGGTCGCGGCCTGGGCGGCCAAGGACCGCCGGCGGGCCGCGGAGGCGGCGCCGTGGGAGCTGATCGAGGACACCTTCATCTTCGGCTCGCCCGAGCAGATGAAGGAGCGGCTGCGCGCCTACGTCGAGGGCGGCATCACGCTGCCGGTGATCACCCCGATCACGACCCCGGAGGCGACCGGCGAGCTGATCGAGGCGCTGGCGCCGTGAGCGGCTACGCCGACGGGCTGCGCTCGCTTGACGCCGAGGTCCGGGTGGACGATCTGCCGCTCACGGGGACGCTGCCCGAGTGGCTGCGCGGGTCGCTGCTGCGCACGGGCCCCGCCCGCTGGGAGGTCGGGGGACGGACCATGAACCACTGGTTCGACGGCTTCGCGATGCTGCACCGTTTCGGCATCGCCGGCGGCGGGGTCTCCTACTCGAACCGCTTCCTCGAGAGCAAGGCCTACCGCGCGGCGGAGGACGAGGGCGAGATCGTCTATTCGGAGTTCGCGACCGACCCCTGCCGCAGCCTCTTCAGCCGGGTCTTCTCGCTGTTCGACCCGAAGATCTCCGACAACGCCAACGTCAACCTGACCAAGCTCGGCGAGCGCTTCATCGCCATGACCGAGACGCCGATGCCGGTCCAGTTCGACGGGGACACGCTCGAGGCCGCGGGGGTCGCCTACGAGGTCCCCGGCCTGCTGACGACCGCCCACCCGCACCTGAACCGCGCCAGCGGCGGCATGCTCAACTACGCCGCCAAGGTCGGACCGCGCAACAGCTACCGCTTCTTCCACCTCGGCCCCGACGCCTCCGAGCCCCAGGTGGTCGCGCAGATGCCCGTCAAGCGCCCGGGCTACCAGCACTCGTTCGGCCTCACCGAGAAGCACTTCGTGCTGGCGGAGTACCCCTTCGTCGTCAACCCGGTCTCGATCCCGCTGAGCGGGCGGCCGTACATCGAGAACTATCGCTGGGAGCCCGAGCGCGGGACGCGCTTCTGGCTGCTCCCGCGCGACGGCGGCGAGCCGCTCGGACCCTTCGAGACCGACGCCTGGTTCGGCTTCCACCACATCAACGCCTACGAGGACGGCGGCGAGGTCGTCGTCGACATCTGCGTCTTCGAGGACGCGGGCATCGTCGAGGACCTCTATCTCGAGCGGCTGCGCGCCGGCAAGCCGATCGCCAAGCCCCAGGTGCGCCGCTTCCGCATCGACCCCGCCGCCGGCAGCGTCGGCTCCGAGCTCCTGGTCGAGCAGGGCTTCGACCTGCCCCGCATCAACTACGGCCGCAGCAACGAGCGCCCCTACCGCTACGCCTGGGGGGTCGGAACAGGCGAGACGGGCTGGCTCGACTCGATCGTCAAGGCCGACCTCGAGCGGGGCACGACGCAGAGCTGGGAACGGCCCGGCTGCTTCCCGGGCGAGCCGGTGTTCGTGGCCGCGCCGGGAGGAGCAGGGACGAAAAGCGGCGCCGAAGGCGGTGGGAACGGGAGCGTGGCGACCGCCGAGGACGAAGGCGTGCTGCTGTCGGTGGTGCTCGACTCCGAGAAGGCAAGCTCCTTCCTGCTCGTGCTCGACGCCTCGGACCTGACCGAGCTCGCCCGCGCCGAGGCCCCCCATCACATCCCCTTCGGCTTCCACGGCCAGTTCGCCCCGGCCTAGATGAGTGATTCCACGACCACGCACGCCTGAGGCCCCGCATGGCGCATCGCATCCCGGCGTCCTCGGGCCTGCCCTTGGCGCCACCAAGGGCTGCGCCCTGCGTCCTTGGGCTGCTCGGCCATGCGTGCCCTCAGGCGCACGGCGCCGTGGAATCAATCATCTAGGCGGAGCAAGGGTCCGCACGCGCCGGGGCCAAGAGCGGCCGGGGAAGACGGGACGCGCCGGCGGCGGGGGGCGAATCCCGGCGTTTGGTCACTCAGGGGGGCTATGGCCCCTTCAAGTGACCAAACGGGACAAGGCTCCGTCTGGGAGCTCGCGCGGCGGCAGCACGGCGTTGTCAGCGGGCGACAGTTGCTGGACGCGGGCCTCACACCCGAGGCGGTCAGGCACAGGGCCTCGATCGGTCGCTTGCACCGCGTTCGGAGAGGGGTGTTCGCGGTCGGCAGGCCGGAGCTGACCAGGAGAGGCCGCTGGATGGCCGCCGTGCTCGCCTGTCCCCAAGGCTCGGTCCTCAGCCACAACAGCGCCTCCGCGCTTTGGGGCATCGATGATCGCGAGCGGGAGGTCGTGGTCACCATCCCCGCCGGGACACGCGTCCGCCGCAAGGACATCCGCATTCATTGCCGGAAGCTCGGCCCTCGCGACCGCGCGCGCAGGACCCGGATCCCGGTGACATCGGTGGCCCGCACCCTGACCGACCTGGCCACGATCGCGGACCCGAGCCGTCTGGAGGCCGCCGTCAGCGCCGCCGACAGGCTCGAGCTGATCGACCCCGAGTCGCTGCGCGCGCAGCTCTCAGAGCGGTTTGGCGTACCCGGAGCGCCGGCGCTGCGCGAGCTGCTGGACCGCGAGGCGTTCAGCCTCACCGACTCGGAGCTGGAGCGGGCCTTCCTGCGGCTGGTCCGTGGCGCCGGCCTGCCGTCGCCCAGGACCCAGGTCCCGATGCTCGGGTTCCGGCTCGACTTCTACTGGCCCGAGATGGGGCTCGTGGTCGAGACCGACGGGCTCCGCTACCACCGCACCGCGGCCCAGCAGGCGAAGGACCGCGGGCGCGACCAGGCGCTGGCGACGCGCGGGCTCGTGGTCCTGCGCTTCACCCATCGCCAGGTCGTGCGCGAGGGCGTGTCGGTGGCCGCGACGCTGGCCGAGGTGATGCGAACGCGGATCAGGGCCGCCGCGTAGCTAGATGGCGCGGGCGAGGCTGAGGGCGTAGAGGCCCTCGTCGTCGGCCCACCAGTCGGTCAGCTCGAGGCCGGCCTCCGAGTAGATGCCCTCGAGGCCGGGGCGCAGGAACTTGGTCGATATCTCGGTTCGCATCTCCTCACCGGCAGCGAAGGCGACCTGGAGGCTGAGGTCCGCGATGTTGATGACCTGGTGTTGGAGCGAGCGCAGGCGGATGTCCATCCAGAGGTTGTCGGCGTCCCAGCGGGCGACGTGCTCGAAGGCGTCGAGGTCGAAGTCGGCCCCGAGGCGCTCGTTGAGAACCGCCAGCACGTTCTTGTTGAAGGCCGCGGTGACCCCGGCCGAGTCGTTGTAGGCGGCCTCGACGGTTGCGCGGTCCTTGACCAGGTCGGTGCCGAGCAGGAAGCGGTCCCCGGGGTCGAGCATGTTCGCGATGCGGCGCAGGAAGGTGGCGCGCTGCGCCGGCTGGAAGTTGCCCATGGTGCCGCCGAGGAAGGCGACTATGCGGGGTCCCTCGATCGGGACCCGCTCCAGGTCCAGCTCGAAGTCGCAGACGTGCCCCAGCACCCGGACGCCCTCGTACTCGGCGGCGATCAGCTCGGCGGTCTCGCGCGTGATCTCCTCGGAGATGTCGACCGGCGCGTAGGCGCCGAGGCAGCCGGCGCCGGCCATCGCGTCCAGCAGCACCCGCGTCTTCGAGGCGGACCCGGACCCCAGCTCGATCAGCGCCCGCGGGTGCGTCGCCTCGACGATCTCACCCGAGCGGGCCTGGAGGATCTGGCGCTCGCAGCGGGTCGGGTAGTACTCGGGCAGGGCGGTGATCTGCTCGTACAGCTCCGAGCCGCGCTCGTCGTAGAAGTAGCGCGGGGAGAGCTCCTTGAAGGGCTTGGTCAGCCCCGCGCGCACGTCGGCGGCCATCCCCGAGAGTGGGCCGCCCGGCGGCAGGTGGACGTCGACGGTGACGCGGTCGGTTGTCGTGGTCGGGGGGATGGGTGCCTTCTCGGTCATCACGTTTTTTCGGCCGCGGGGGCCGCGTGGATCATCCGTCGGACTCACGCGTCCGTCTCGCCGGGGCCACGGCCGATACACGTCCCGGGCGCAGCGGAAGCCGGCGAAGATCTGGCGGCGCTCGGGCAGGTCCCAGTTGCGAAAGCTGGTCCGGATCACGTCGCGGCGCGTCGCCCAGGCCCCGCCGCGAAGCACCTTGTGGGCGTCGCCGAAGAAGGCCTCGGAGTACTCGGGGTACGGGAAGGCCTCGAAGCCGGGATAGGCGACGAAGTCGCTCGCGGTCCACTCCCAGACGTCCCCCAGCATCTGCACCGCGCCGCAGTCGGCAGCGGCGTCGGCGTAGGCGCCCGCCGGAGCCGTTCCGAAGGAGAGCTGATCGAGGTTGGCCCGCTCGCGGCCCGCCCCGGCCGCGGCCGCCTCCCACTCGTGCTCGCTCGGCAGCCGCTTGCCCGCCCAGCGCGAGAAGGCGTCGGCCTCGTGCCAGCTGACGTGGATGACGGGGTGCGCGGGGTCCACCGGCTCGGTCCTCCCCATCGCCTCGCGCAGCCATCCCCCCTCCCCGTCGCGCCGCCAGTACATCGGCGGCTCGGCGCCGGTCGCCTCGATGAACTCGACGTAGGCGGCGTTGGCGACGGGGGCGCGGTCGATCTCGAAGGCGGCGAGCTCGACGGTGTGCCGCGGCCGCTCGTTGTCGTAGGCGAAGCCCTCGGCGGCCGGGCCGGCCCCGAGCTCGTGCCGGCCGGCGGCGACGGCGACCATCTCGGGGCCCTCGGCGACCGCCTCCGCGGCCGGGCCGGGGTCGACCTCGACAGGCTCGTAGGACTCGACCATCTGCAGCAGCTGCAGCATCGTCTCGTTGTGCTGGTGCTCGTGGGCGAGCAGCATCTCGTAGATGAAGCCGTTCGCCAGCAGCGGCTCGCCGGACTCGAAGTCGACCTCGGCGAGGACCTCGAGCGTGCGCTCGCGCACCTGCTCCATGTATGGCCGCACCTCGTCCGCCTTCAGGATCGGCAGCTCGCCTCGGATCTTGCGCGGCTGCTCGATCGCGTCGTAGAGCTCGCCGATGTCGCCGCGCAGCGGCTCGCGGCCGCCGACGCGCTGCACCAGCCACAGCTCCTCGAAGTTGCCCATGTGGCCGAGGTCCCAGATCAGCGGGCTGAGGATGGGCGAATAGACGCGGTTGAGCTGCTCGTCGGTGAGCGGCTCGATCAGCTTCAGCGTGTGCTCGCGCGCCTCCGTAAGGCGGTCCGCGATCCTGCCCTTGCTGTCTGTGGCCGTCGCGCCGGGGGCGATCCGAAAAGCCTACCGAGGTAGGGTTCCCGCCCAATGAAGGTCGAGGGCCAGAGCGCGCTCGTCGCCGGCGGGGCCTCGGGGCTCGGGGCTGCGACCGCCCGCGCGCTGCACGAGCGCGGGGCCTCGGTCGTGATCGGGGACCTGAACGCCGAGAAGGGCGAGGCGCTCGCGTCCGAGCTGGGCGAGCGTTCCAGCTTCGTCGAGATGAACGTGATGGAGGCCGAGCAGGTGCAGGCCGGCGTCGACGCGGCGGCGGCAGCGGGCGGGCTGCGGATCTCGGTCTGCTGCGCGGGGATCGGCTGGGCCCAGCGGGTGACCGGCAAGCAGGGGCCCCACGACCTCGAGATCTTCCACAACGTGATCAAGGTCAACCTGGTCGGCAGCTTCAACGTGCTGCGGCTGGCGGCGACGGCGATGAACGAGAACGAGCCCGACGACGGCGGCGAGCGCGGCGTCTGCGTCAACACCGCCTCGATCGCGGCCCACGACGGCCAGATCGGCCAGGTCGCCTACGCCGCCTCCAAGGGGGGCATCGTCGGGATGACGCTGCCGGCGGCCCGCGACCTGGCGAGCCGCGGCATCCGCGTCTGCACGATCGCGCCGGGCCTGTTCGACACGCCGCTGCTGGCGGCGCTGCCCGAGGAGGCGCGCCAGGCGCTCGGCGCCACCATGCCCTTCCCCTCCCGGCTCGGGCTGCCCTCCGAGTACGCGCAGCTTGCGCTGCAGATCGTCGCCAACCCGATGCTGAACGGCGAGACGATCCGTCTCGACGGCGCCCTGCGGATGGCGCCCAGGTAGAGGCGCGGCCCAACGCCTCGGGGCGGCGCTCAGTCGGTCCCCCCGTACTCGGGGTCGCGCCAGACGCGCTTGCGCCAGGGCGGGACCACGGCGAACGACCAGGCGTCCCGGCGCGCGATCGGCTCCAGCGGGGCCAGGACCAGGCGGTGGTCCTTGGTGGTGCGGCCGGCGCGCAGTTCCCCGGCGCGGCCCGCGTGGCTGCCGCCCGAGACCCAGATGCGGTCGCGGTCGGGTACCCAGCCGCCGCCGTAGCCGTGGTGCGAGCTCGCCCGCGACGCGCGGCGCCCGTCCGGGCCGATCCGCACCTGCCACGACTCCCAGTCGTCGGGGTGGTGGCTCGGCCTGCCGACCGCGGAGCTCAACTCCCTGATCACGCCGCGCAGCGGGGTGCTGCCCTCCGCGGTGGCGCTGCCCGGGTAGTAGAACCAGAACTGCAGGTAGAGGTTCCCCGCGCGCGGCCCCGAGCAATCGGCGCCCCCGTCCACGGTCGCGCGCCGAGCCGGCCGACGGCAATCGACGACGTGCGTGAACGCCGTCACCGGCAGGCGCTCGTTCGAGCGCACCGCGTGGCCGCCGCCCGGCCCCTCGGCGCAGGCGTCGGCACGGCAGCGGCGGAAGTCGACCGGCAGCGCCCGCATCCCGTCCTCGTAGAGCAGCGCCGGGGCGTGGGCGCGCAGCAGCGCCGCGAGCTCGGGGCCCTCGGCCGCCCGCAGCGACGGCTCAGCGCGGCAGTCCTCGCTCAGCCTGACTGCGCAGACGAACCGCTCCAGCAGCGCCCGCGGCACGGCCGTCCCGACCGAGAGCGTCCCCGTCGCGGCCACCAGCGCCGCGAGCAGCAGGGCAGTCAGCGCGATCAGGCCGACCCACTCGACGCTCGCCTGTCCTCGCTGACCACGCATCGCCGGCGAGCCTGCCGGAGCGGAGCGCGCTGGTGCTGCGCAAGCGTCACAGCGGCGTCAACTGCGTGTCGCAGCGGCGTCATGTCCGCGCCGGGCGCCGTGGTAGGGTCCCGCCGCGATGTCAGGGGGCCCGACACCCACCGAGAGCGGCGGACGCTGGCGCCTTTGGGCATCGATCGCCACGATCGTGCTGGCGGCGATCTTCATCCTGCAGAACTCGAAGGAGGTCTCGGTCGACTTCATCTTCTGGACGATCACCGCCCCGCTGATCTTCGCCCTCGCCTTCGCGGTACTGCTCGGCCTCGTGATCGGCCTGCTGATGCCCCGCGGCCGCGGGAGCTCGCCGGCCAATAAGTAGCCGAGGCGAGGCGGCCGACGTGGTCGCGGGACCACCCGAAGCCCGCGGACGCGTGGGGCGGAGCCGGCCCGCGGCCGGCTCCGCCCCCGGTCCCGCTCAGCCGCTGTCTACTGGAGGCAGATCGCGTAGCTGATCAGATCGATCGTCGCCGTGGTTCCGGCGACGTTCGTGCCCTTTGTGTTCCAGTGGGTGAACGAGTTGCCGCTGGCGGTGCGGACGCCGCCGCCGTCGGACGGATGGGTGCCCTGAGAGATGAAATCGGACACCTGCTGCTGCGGCTCGCCGCCGCCGCCGATGATCCTCTCGCCGGCGTTGCACGTCGCGGTCGCCCGGCCCGAGGCACCATCGTTCAGCGCCGTCGTGGCCGTGCGGACGACGATCGTGCCCAGCTCGGCGTCCTTGACCGAGCCGTCCTTCAGGTCGACTGCCTTGACATTGTCGTTCTTGATGTCCCCCGAGTTGACCGTCTGGGTGCCCGGCAGGTTCGCCGCCGCGCTGCCTCCGAGCGCCACCATCAGCGCCAGCCCGCCCAGGATGCTGCCCAGGCTGGGACGCCCGGGCACCAGGGCCTTGATGCGGTTCGACTTCTTCATGCTGCTCTCCCTTCGCTTCGCTTGCGGCTCCGATGGAGCCTTTGACGAAGCTGAAGATCTCGGTCAGGCCTGGCCCGGCGCGGGCCTATCTTGGCCCGTCGCCCATTCCATCCTCGCACCCGCTCGGGCCCGGTCGAAAGGGGCGGGGTCGCGACCCCGGCCCAGGCCGAAAGCGGTCAGAGATTCTCGATCTCGGCGGCGATCTCCTGGGCCGCGGCCTTGGCGTCGCTGAACAGCATCGAGGTGTTCTCCTCGTAGAAGAGGTCGTTGTCGATGCCGGCGAAGCCGGGGCTGAGCGAGCGCTTGATGACGACCACCTGCCGGGCCTCGCTGACCTCGATGATCGGCATGCCCGCGATCGGCGAGTCGGGGTCGTTCTTGGCGGCGGGGTTGGTGACGTCGTTGGCGCCGATCACCACGGCGACGTCGGTGCGCGGCATCTCGGGGTTGATCTCGTCCATCTCACGCAGCTTGTCGTAGGGCACGTCGGCCTCGGCCAGCAGCACGTTCATGTGCCCGGGCATGCGGCCCGCGACGGGATGGATCGCGTAGTTGACGTTGACGCCGCGCTTCTCCAGCTCGTCGGCCATCTCCTTGACCGCGTGCTGGGCCTGGGCGACGGCGAGCCCGTAGCCGGGGACGATCACGACCGAGTCGGCGTAGGCGAGGGCGATCGCCGCGTCCTGGGGGCCGACTGAGCGGTGCGGGCGCTCCTCGCCGCCGCCCACGGCCCCGGCGGCGGGCGCGCCACCGAAGCCGGCGAAGAGGATGTTGGGGACCGAGCGGTTCATCGCCGTCGCCATCTCCAGCGTCAGCAGCGTTCCCGAGGAGCCGACCAGGGTGCCGGCGACGATCAGGGCGATGTTGTCGAGCGCGAAGCCGGCGGCCGCGGCGGCCAACCCGGTGAAGGCGTTCAGCAGCGAGATCACGACCGGCATGTCGGCGCCGCCGATCGGCAGCACCACGAGGTTGCCGAGCAGCGCGGCCGCGATCAGCACCCCGATGAAGACCGCCTGCGAGGGGTCGTCGTTGTTGATCGAGAGGTTGACGCAGGCCGCGATGATCCCCACCAGCAGCAGCGCGTTCAGGATCTGCTGGCCCGGGACCTTCAGGGGCCTGGTCGGGATCAGGTCCTGAAGCTTCGCGAAGGCGATGTTGGAGCCCCAGAAGGAGACCGAGCCGACCACGGCCGAGAACAGGATCGGGATCAGGGTGTCGAGGGGAAGGGCCTCGCCGATCTCGAGCGCGTGGCGCAGCTCGGACCAGGAGATCAGGGCGATGGCGCCGCCGCCGACGCCGTTGTAGAGGGCGACCATCTGCGGCATCGCGGTCATCTGCACCCGGATCGAGGCGATCACCCCGACGGCGCTGCCGATCGCGATGCCGGCGATGATCAGGCCCCAGTTGCCGATCCCGTCGAACAGCAGGGTGGTGGCGACGGCGATCGCCATGCCGACCGCGGCGATCATGTTGCCGCGCTTGGCCGTGGTCGGGTGCGTGCCCTGGCGGACGCCCAGGATGAAGAGCACGACGGCCACCAGGTAGAGCGCCGTGACCGCGTCCGACCCCGGCTCAAGCAGGGCGAGCGGCATCAAGCGGACCCCCCGGTCGTCTCCGAGGAGCCTGTCTCAGCGTCAAGCGGCTCGGTCCTGCTCTGCTCGATCTCGGCCGGCGCGGGCTTCGGCTTGCGGGTGAACATGCCGAGCATGCGGTCGGTGACCATGAAGCCGCCGACGATGTTGATCGTGCCGAAGGCGATCGCGATCGTCCCGATCACGTTGTCGAGCGTGTTGTCGGAGAGCCCGATCACGATCAGGCCGCCGAGCATCACGATCCCGTGGATCGCGTTGGTCTGGCTCATCAGCGGCGTGTGCAGGGTCGTCGGCACCTTCGAGATCACCTCGAAGCCGACGAAGGCGGCGAGCACGAAGATGACGATCTCGGTCATCAGGTCCACTTAGGGCGCGTCCTCCTCCGGGTCCACCGGTGTTTCGCGGACCTCCGGTCCGCTCACGCGTCCGGGGGACGCTTGGGCGGCATCGCGGGCTCCCTCGTTGCGGATCTCGCCCTCGTGTGTCAGGCAGGCGCCGGCGATCACCTCGTCGTCGAAGTCGAGCGCCAGCTTGCCCTCCTCGTCGAGCATCAGCTCGAGCAGGTTGGAGAGGTTCTTGGCGTACAGGGCGGAGGCGTCCTGAGCCATCTCGCTCGGCAGGTTGAGCGGGCCGATCACCTGCACGCCGCCTTCGATCACGGTCTCGCCGGGTTTGGTCAGCTCGCAGTTGCCGCCCGTCTCGGCGGCCATGTCCACGATCACCGAGCCGGGCGCCATGCCGCGGACGGCGTCGGCGGTGATCAGCAGCGGCGCCGGGCGGCCCGGGATCGCGGCGGTGGAGACGATCACGTCCTGGCGCTTGGCGGCCGCGGCGAGCTCCTCGCGCAGCCGCTGGTTCTCCTCCTCGGTCAGCGGGCGCGCGTAGCCGCCCTCGCCCTCGGCGTCCTTGACCGCCTCGACCTCGAGAAAGCGGCCGCCGAGCGACTCGACCTGCTCCTTGACCACGGAGCGCACGTCGAAGCCGGTGACGACGCCGCCGAGCCGCTTGGCGGTCGCGATCGCCTGCAGGCCGGCCACGCCCGCGCCGAGCACGAGCACCTTGGCCGGCGCGATCGTGCCGGCGGCGGTGGTCATCATCGGGAACAGGTTGCCCGAGTCGCGCGCGGCGATCAGCACCGACATGTAGCCGCCGAGATTGGCCTGCGAGGAGAGCGCGTCCATAGACTGGGCGCGGGTGATGCGGGGGATCACCTCGACGGCGAAGCTGGTCACCCCCGCTCCGGCCAGGCCCTTGGCGAGGGCGGTGTTGGTCAGGGGCTGGAGGAAGCCGATCACGACCTGGCCCTGCTTCAGCCTCGCCACCTCGGCGTCGGTCGGTGGCGCGACCTTGAGCAGCACGTCGGCTCCCCAGGGGTCGCCCAACTCGGCGCCGGCGTCGGTGTACTCCGAGTCGGGATGGGACGCGCCCTCCCCGGCCCCGGATTCGACCGTGACCTGCAGCTTCTTCTCTGTGAGCTGCTTGACGACGTCGGGGACGAGGGCGGCGCGGCGCTCCCGCTCGGCCGTCTCCTTGGGGACTCCGATTCGCATCAGCGGCGGGCAAGGGTATTGACAATCGGTGGCAGGCGCGCGCTGGCACGGACCCCTCGGGGGGCGCGGAAGCGGCGGCCCGGCTAGGCCGGCGAGCCCGCGCCGACCATCTCGGCCAGGCGCTCGACGGTGTGCATGCGCTCGTCCGGCGAGCCGTGCACGGGCGAGACGATCAGGCGGTCGACGCCCTGGGCCTCGAAGGCCTTGACGCGCTCGGCGACCTGGTCGGCGGTGCCGATCATCGCCGTCGCGTCCACGAGCTCGTCGGGGATCGCGGCGAAGGCGTCCTCGCGCTTGCCGTCGAGGTAGAGGGACTGCACCTCGTCGGCGACCTCGCCGAAGCCGAAGCGATGGGTCAGGTCGACGTAGAAGTTGGTCTTGCGCGAGCCCATCCCGCCCAGGTAGAGCAGCAGGCCCATCTTGACCACGGCGCGGGCGGCGTCGAGGTCACCGTCGATCGCGACCTGGACCGAGGGACTGACGGCGAGGTCCTCGCGGCTGCGGCCGCCCTTGGCGAGCCCGGCCTCGATGTGCTCGCCCCAGGTGGACTCCCACTCATCGACCGAGAAGAAGATCGGGATCCAGCCGTCGGCGGCCTCGGCGGCGAACTCGACCGACTTGCGGCCGATAGCGCCGATGTAGATCGGGATCTGGCTGCGGAGCGGGTGGATGTTCAGCTTCAGCGCCTTGCCCTGGCCGGTTACCCCCTCGCCCTCGGTCAGCGGCAGCGTCCAGTGCTCGCCGGAGTGCTCCAGGCGGCCCTCGCGGGCGACGACCTGCTTGACGATCTCGACGTACTCGCGCGTGCGACCCCAGGGCTTGGCGTAGGGCACCCCGTACCAGCCCTCGGAGACCTGCGGCCCGGAGGGCCCGAAGCCGAAGATGAAGCGGCCGTTCGAGAGGGCGTCGATCGTGACCCCGGCCATCGCGGCCGCGGCGGGAGCCCGAGCCGGGACCTGGAGGATCGCCGCGCCGAGCTGGATCGTCTCGGTCTTCGCCGCCAGGTACGCGAGCACGCTGACCGCGTCCGAGCCATAGGACTCCGCCGCCCAGGCGGAGTCGAAGCCGGCCTTCTCGACCGACTGCACCAGCTCCACCGCCTCGTCGCCCTGGGGGCCGATCCCCCAGTAGCCGAGGTTGAGTCCGAGCTTCAGCGCCATCGCCACAAGCCTATTGCCTGCGGTGATCGATGACACACCCGCGCTTCGCTATCAATGGCGGGGTGAGCGAGGCGAGCCATCCCGGCGGGCTGACGAGCCAGCAAGCCGCTCGGCGCCTCGCTGATCTGGGCCCGCCCGAGGACACGACCACGCGCTCGGTCGCGAGCATCGTCGCGGGCAACGTCTTCACTCTCTTCAACGCGATCATCGGCGTCTTCTTCATCCTCATCCTCTCGCTCGGGCTGTTCGCCGACGCCCTCTTCGGCTTCATCGCCGCGCTCAACAGCTACATCGGCATCCGCCAGGAGCTGAAGGCGAAGGAGACGCTCGAGAGCCTGGCGCTGCTGGTCGCGCCGCGGGCGAAGGCGGTGCGCGACGGAAGGCTGACGGAGCTGACGACCGACGAGGTCGTGCCGGGCGACTGGGTGCGGCTCGAGCCCGGCGACCAGCTCGTCGCCGACGGCGAGGTCGGCGAGAGCCGCGGGCTGACGCTCGACGAGTCGATGCTGACCGGCGAGTCCGACGGCGTGCGCAAGCGCCCGGGCCAGCGGGCGATGTCGGGGTCGTTCGTGATCTCGGGCTCTGGCTACTACGAGGTCGAAGCCGTGCGCGAGCAGAGCTACGCCGCCAAGGTCGCCGGCGAGGCCAGGCAGTTCCGCCATCCCCCCTCGCCGCTGCAGGAGGAGGTGAACCAGGTGCTGAAGGCGTGCACCTGGCTGCTGATCCCGCTGGCGGCGATCCTGATCTTCGCCCTGATCGCGCGCGACACCGCGCTCGACGAGGCGGCCCAGACGGCGACCGCGGGGCTGATCACGCTGATCCCCGAGGGCCTGGTGCTGCTGATGAGCGTCACCCTCGCGGTCGCCGCGATCCGCCTGGCGAGGGCGGACACGCTGGTGCAGCAGATGGCGGCGACCGAATCGCTGGCCGCCGTCGACACCGTCTGCGTCGACAAGACCGGGACCCTGACCACGGGCGAGCTGGAGCTGGTCGCGGTCGAGGTCGCCGACCGGGCGCAGGCGAAGGCGGCGCACGCGGCGCTCGCCCGCTTCGCCGCCAGCGCCGGCGAGCGCAACCGCACCCTCGAGGCCGTCGCCGAGCGCTTCCCCGCCGGCGCGGAGCGCATCACGGCCGAGGTGCCGTTCAGCTCCGAGTGGAAGTGGAGCGGGATGACCCTCGGGGGCAGCCGCGGCGACACCTTCGTGCTCGGCGCGCCCGACGTGATGATCGCCCGCGGCTCGCTGTCGCTGCCGGTACCCCTGCAGCACGCGCTCGACGCCCACACCCGCGCCGGCCGCCGGGTGGTCGCCTTCGGCCGCGCCTCCGGCGGCCTGCCCTCGAACCCACAGTCGGACCCGATGCCGGCGGTGACGCCGCTGGCGCTGGTGGTGATGTCCGAGACGCTGCGACCTGACGCGCGCGAGACGATCGAGTTCATGCGCTCCCAGCGGGTCGACCTGAAGCTGATCTCCGGGGACGCGCCCGAGACCGTTACCGCCGTCGCGGCGGCGGTCGGGATCCCGGCGGGGGCCGGTGTCGTCACCGGGGACGAGCTGGCCGAGGACCGGCACTCGCTGGCCGCCGCGGCCGAGGCGAACACCATCTTCTGCCGCATCCGGCCCGAGCAGAAGAAGGCGCTGGTCTCGGCGCTGTCGGACTCGGGGCGCTACACGGCGATGATCGGCGACGGGGTCAACGACGTGCCCGCGCTGAAGCGGGCGCGGATGGCGGTTGCGATGGGCTCGGGCAGCCAGATCACCAAGGGCATCGCCGACATCGTGCTGCTCTCCGACCAGTTCTCGCGGCTGCCGCAGGCGATCGCCGAGGGGCGCCGGATCGCCCGCAACATCCACCGCCTCGGCCGGCTCTACCTGACCAAGACGATCTACGCCGCGGCGCTGATCGTGGCTGTCTCGGCGCCGGGGTTCGCCTTCCCGTTCCTGCCGCGGCACCTGACGATCGCCGCCTTCCTCACGATCGGGATCCCCTCGTTCGTGCTGGCGCTGGCGCCGAGCGACGGCCCGCTCTATCGCGGGCGGCTGCTGCGGGCGCTGGCGGCCTTCGCGGTGCCGGCTGGCCTCGCGATCGCCGCGGCCTCGCTGGCCAGCTTCTTCTTCGTCGACACCGTCTTCGGCGGCAGCCTCGAGGAGGGGCGCACCGCGGCGACCACGACGCTGGTGGTGCTCGGCCTCTGCTTCATCCTGCTGCTCGAGCGCGGCCCGGGCCGCGAGCACATCGCGATCCAGAGCTACATGCTGGCGCTGGTCGCGGCCCTCGGCGCGCTATACGCGCTGGCGCTCGCGGTCGAGCCGCTGCGTCACTTCTTCGAGCTGACCCCGCTTGCGGGCGGGCAGCTGTTCCTGGCCCTGCTCTCGGCGGCGGGCGGCCTGGTGCTGGCGAGCGCGATCTGGAGGCTGCCCGCGATCGAGCGGCTCGAGCACGAGGTCGAGGAGGAGTCACCGCCCGAGGAGCAGCTCACCCCTGCCGGGCGGATGCCGGCCCCGACCACCGCGCGCGAGCTGGATCGGCCGTGAGCCTGCGGGCTTCGACTCGGCCGCCGAGGTGCGCGGGTACCCCCCGGGCTCTGAACGCCGCGGCGTGCGCCTGACCCCTGCGCCAGACTGGAGCCATGAGGCGCACCAAGATCGTCGCCACGGTCGGGCCCACGAGCCGCGAGCCGGCGATGCTGCGCGAGCTGATCGCGGCCGGCGTCGACGTCTTCCGGCTCAACTTCAGCCACGGCACGGCCGCCGAGCACGCCGAGAACGTCTCGCGCATCCGCGAGGCGTCGGCCGAGCTCGGCCGCGAGGTCGGGGTGCTCGGCGACCTGCCGGGCCCGAAGCTGCGCCTGGGGGACCTGGCCGGCGATGTCGCGGTGCTGCACTCGGGCTCGACGGTGACGCTGCACGGCGAGGACGGCGGCGGGCCGCCCGGGACCGCCGAGCGGCTGCCGGTGCAGTGGGCCGGGTTCGCCGCTGCGGTGCACCCGGGCGACCCGGTCTTCCTCGCCGACGGCCGCGTGCGGCTGAAGGTGACAGGGGTCTCCGGCGGCGAGGTCAGCGCCGCGATCGAGGCCGGCGGCGCGGTCAGCTCCCACCAGGGCGTCAACCTGCCGGGCGCCGACGCCGACCTGCCCGACTCGGGCGCCTCGGACCAGGCCTGGACCGACTTCGCATGCGAGCAGGAGATCGACCTGCTCGCGGTCTCCTTCGTGCGCCGCCCCGAGGACCTCGAGTCGGTGCGCCGCTCGGTCGAGGGGCGGGGCGCGGAGATCCCGCTGATCGCAAAGATCGAGAAGCCGCAGGCCGCCGAGCGCGCCGAGGCGATCATCGACGCCGCCGAAGGCGGGATCATGATCGCGCGCGGCGACCTCGGGGTGGAGCTCCCTATCGAGGAGGTGCCGACCGCCCAGAAGCGCCTGATCCACCTCGCCGGCCGCGCCTCGAAGCCGGCGATCACCGCGACCCAGATGCTGGCGACGATGGTCCGCGCCAACAGGCCGACCCGCGCCGAGGTGACCGACGTCGCCAACGCGATCTACGACGGCACCGACGCGGTCATGCTCTCCGAGGAGACGGCGGTCGGCGATCACCCCGTGGAGGCGGTGCGGGTGATGGACCGCGTCGCGCGCTCGGCCGAGACGGAGCTGCCTTACGGCGAGTGGCTGTACGCGCGAGTGGCCGAGGGCGACCGCGACGTCGCCGAGGTCGTGGCGCAGGTCGCGGTCGCCGCGACCTACCGGCTCGACCTCGCCGCGATCGTGGTGCCGACCGGCTCGGGCCGCACGCCGCGGCTCGTCAGCTCCTTCCGCCCGCGGGTGCCGGTGCTGGCCGTCTCCTCGAGCCAGGCGACCGTGCGGCGGATGAACCTGCTGTTCGGGGTGCGCGCGGTCCACGCCGAGCCCTGGGAGAGCCTGCGGCTGCTGCTGGACGACTGCGCGAGGCTGGCGCGCGAGGGCGGCTACGCCTCATCGGGAGACCTGATCGCGGTCACAGCCGGGCTCCCCAGCCAGGAGCTGGGCACCAATCTGTTCGAGATCCACCGCGTGCCGTGACCCGAGGGCCCCGGGTTGTTGACTTTGCGCCAACAACGCCGCGATCTGCGTTATAACCCAGTGTCATGAGGAGGGTGTCGCCGCAGGGAAGCAGGCGTACGCGCAGCATCTTGCTGGCGCTGGGCCTCGGGATCGCAGCGCTGGCGCTGGCCCCGGCGGGCGCCTCGGCCGACGTCGCGCCGAACACCTGCGTGCAGACCAACTCCCCCGCGCCCGGCGAGCCCTCGACCTGGACCTGCTGGGGCCCCAGTGCCAGCGTCAGCGGCTACGAGGTCAAGCGCGGGTACGACCCGGTCCCGCTGCCCCCGGGGGTGGACGGATACATCACCAGGATGCAGGTGGACCTGGTCGACCAGAGCGAGGCGCCGGTGCCGATCGACCGGCTGATGCTCCACCACATCGTCTTCATGAACCTGAACCGGTCCGATTCGGCCTGCGGCGGCCCCGAGCGCTTCTACGGCGCCGGCGAGGAGCGCGCGCGCATCTCCTTCCCTGACGGGTACGGCTACGACTTCAACCAGGGCGACGCCTGGTTGACGGCCTGGATGTACATGAATCACCGTGCCCAGACCGACACGGCCTACGTGCAGTACAAGCTCACGATCGACTCCGACCCGGCGATCAGGCCGGTCCGCTCCTACTGGCTCGACGTCGGCGACTGCCAGGCGGACCCGATCTACAACGTGCCCGGCAGCGAGTTGCCGACGGTGCAGAAGTGCAAGAAGGTCGGCAAGGGGGCCTCCAGGGCCGCCCAGCGACGCGCCGGCAAGTGCCGCAAGAAGGCCAAGAAGCAGAAGCGAGCCCGAGACGAGATCATCGCCGCGAAGCCGACCCACACCCTGAGCAAGGACGTGAGGATCAAGCAGGACGGCTTTCTCATCGCCGGCGCCGGACACACCCACGGAGGCGCCTTGGCGCTGACGCTGACCAAGCCCGGCTGTCCAGGCAACCCCGAGGTCGCGCGCTCGGACCCGACCTGGGGGAACGTCGACCACCCCTTCTACAACGTCAAGCCCATCCTGCACGAGCCCGGCCCGATGGCAATGAGCGCCTTCGGCACCGAGCAGGGGATCCCGGTCAAGGCCAACCAGATGATCAGGCTGAACTCGATCTACGACAACGTCCAGCCGCACGCGCGGGTGATGGGCATCTTCGTCGTCTACTTCCTCAAGCGCGACGGCGGCCTCGGCGACCCGCCGATCGGCGAGTGCGCCGGCTCGCCGTCTGACATCCAGTACGGCGACGGCATTCCCGTGGAGGAGCAGAAGACCGGCCGCACCGAGCCGGTGTCGTTCAGGGTGCCGCTGACCGGCCTCGACCAGGTCGGGAACGCGATCGAGATCGACGGGCCGCCCGGCCCATTCAGGACGCTCAGCAGCGGCGCCACCGTCACCGTCGGCGACCGCTTCTTCTCCGAGCCCAACGTGATCGTGAGGAAGGGCACGACGCTGAGCTACCTGTTCACCGGCAACGAGCCCCACAACCTCACGCTCGCCAACGGCCCGATGGGCATCGGCTCGCCGGACGCCACTTCCGGCGAGGTCTACAACCAGACCTTCACCCGCAGCGGCATCTACCGCCTCTTCTGCGGCCTGCACCCGGTGCAGATGTCCGAGCGCGTCGTCGTCAAGAACAGCCTCAAGAAGAAGAAGAAGAAGAGGAAGAAGTAGCCGCCGCCGCCTCGGCGCCCGGCCGCCGCGGCGATCGGTTCTCGGTGCCGGGTGCCCTGCGCGTGTCCCGCCCGCTATTACTAGTGCCGTGACCGCGGCCGCCGACAATCGCTCCCCCGCGATCTCGGTGCGGGGGGCCGTCAAGCGCTTCGGCCCGATCACCGCGGTGGACGGGCTCGACCTGGAGGTGCCGCGGGGCATCTGCCTCGGCCTGCTGGGCCCGAACGGCGCCGGCAAGTCGACGACGATGCGGCTGCTGACCGGGCAGGCGATCGCGAACGACGGCGAGATCCGGGTCTTCGAGCACGAGTTGCCGGGCGACTCCAAGCAGGCGCGGGCGCGGATGGGCGTCGTCCCCCAGCTCGACAACCTCGACGTGGACGTGACCGTCGAGGACAACCTCGCCGTCTACTCGCGGCTGTACCGGGTCGGGGACGTGAGGGCCGCCGTGGACCGCTCGCTGGCGATCGCGCGGCTGGCCGACCGTCGCCGCGAGGCCGTCGACAAGCTCTCGGGCGGCATGCGCCGCCGCCTGCTGCTGGCGCGGGGGCTCGTGCACGAGCCCGAGCTGCTGCTGCTGGACGAGCCCACGGTCGGGCTCGACCCCCAGATCAGAACCGAGCTGTGGTCGCTGATCGACGGCCTGCGCACGCGCGGGAAGACGATCCTGATGTCCACGCACTACATCGAGGAGGCCGAGCGCCTGGCCGACGAGGTCGCGGTGATGCACCACGGCAAGGTGATCGCCCGGGCCACCCCGGCGGCCCTGATCGCCGAGCACGCGGGGAGGGAGACCGCCGAGCTCTACGGCCCGCCCGACCGCCTGGCCGAGGTCCGCGCCCTGGCCGAGAGCGAGGGCCTGACCGTGCGTCCCGCCGGACCGGCGATCGCGATCGTGGGCTCCGAGAACGCCCGAAACGGCGCCATCCCCGAAGACGCGATCCGCCGTGCGGCGACGCTCGAGGACGTGTTCGTGATCCTGACCGGAGAGGAGGCCGAGTGATCGGCCTCCGTAGGTGGGTGTCGGCCGAGTGATCGGCCTCCGTAGGTGGGTGTCGGCCGAGTGACCGGCCTCCGTAGGTGGGTGTCG
>VGBV01000024.1 GCA_016870325.1 Actinomycetota bacterium | reverse complement strand
AGCGGGCGATGTGGGATCGTCAGGGCGAGCTGCCGGGGCCCGAGCGCGCGCTCGAGCTGCGAGCGGGGGGCGCCGCCGAGCGCGCCCTCGGGGAGCTCGCGGACCTGGGGCTCGAGGCCTCGCCCCGTGACGCGATCGAGGCGATCGAGGCGGCGAGCGTGCCCCTCTGGCGGGGGCCGGCGACCGGCAGGGTGCGCGTGACCAGCCCCTACCGCGTGCGCGCGGGGCGGGTGGACCACCTGTTCGTCGCCTCGCTCCAGGACGGCGACTTCCCGCGGCGTCCGCGTCCGGCGCCGCTGCTGGACGACGACCGCCGCCGGGAGCTGGGCCTGCCCGAGCGCGCCGACGAGGCCGAGGAGGAGCGCTACCTGTTCACGGTCTGCCTCTCGCGCCCCCGGCGCGGCCTGCACCTCTCGTGGCGGAGCTCCGACGACGAGGGACGGGCGCTGCCCCGCTCGGCCTTCGTGGACCAGGTGCGCGAGCTCTTCGACGGCGAGGTCGAGCCCGCCGAGGGCCCAGGCCAGGAGCCCCGGCCGAGCGACGCGATGCTGACCCGCAGGGGCCTCGACCGGGTCGTTCCCCGGCCCGCCGACGCCCCGAGCGCGCCGGTGCTGGCGAGGGCGCTGGCGGCGCTCGGCCCCGCGGCCTGGGCGCCGGCGCTGGCGGCGCTCGAGCTGCCCCCCGGGGTCAAGCCCGAATGCGAGGCCGCGCTGGCCGAGGCGGAGTCGAAGCTCGGTCGTGAGCGCGTGGCCCCGGGCCCGCTGACGGTGGCGCCGGTGCTGGAGGAGCTGAACGCGCGCAGGGTGTTCAGCCCCTCGGGACTCGAGACATACGCCACCTGCGCCTACATGTGGTTCGCCGAGAAGGAGCTCGACCCGCAGGGCCTCGAGCCCGAGCAGGAGTCGGCCACGATCGGCTCGATCATGCACGCGGTGCTGGAGCGGCTCTACCGCGACGGCGCCGGCGGCGCCAGGCGGCCGAGCGCCGAGACCTTGTCGGCTTGGCGCGATCGCGCCTGGGAGCTGGCGCTCGACGAGGCCAAGCAGCGGAAGCTGGAGGCCGAAGACCCCGAGGTGGCCGCTCAGCTGCGCCGCAGCGTCGGGCTCGCGCTCGCCTTCCTCGAGGACGAGGCCGAGGCCGGGATTACGCTCGTGCCCGAGCCGCGCCTCGCCGAGGCCAGGTTCGGGCTGCCCGGAGCCGAGCAGCCGGCGCTGGAGCTGGACGGCTTCGCGGTGCACGGGATGATCGACCGCGTCGACCTGACCCCCGAGGGATCGCCGGTGCGGGCGGCGCTGATCCAGGACTACAAGTCGGCGCGCGACGTCGCCAGGAGCCCGGCCAAGCTGCGCGAGCAGGGCAAGCTGCAGCTCCAGCTCTACATGCGGGCGATCCGAGACCTCTGGGGCCTGGAGCTGATCGGCGGCGTCTACCGGCCGCTCGGCGACACGGGCAGCCGCCGCGCCCAGGGGCTGCTGCGAAAGGAGATGGCCACCGAGCTCGACGGGCTGCCCGTGCGCCCGAAGGACATGCTCTCCGACGAGGAGTTCGAAGACGCGCTCGACGACGCCGCCGACCACGCCGCCGAGATCGCCGCCCGCATGCGCGAGGGCGTCATCCGCCGGGACCCGACCGGCGGCAGCTGCCCGACCTGGTGCGACTACCAGCCGATCTGCCGCCGCGAGCGCGGAGGCGAGGACGACGAGGAGGAGCAGGCCCGCGGATGAGCGTCCGCGAGCTCACACCCGAGCAGCAGCGCGCGGTCGACGCGCGCGACCGCGACGTCTTCCTGGAGGCCGGAGCGGGCACGGGCAAGACCACGGTGCTCGTGGAGCGCCTGCGCGCGATCGCGGTCACCGACGAGGCGGGCCTCGAGCGCGTCCTCGCCTTCACCTTCACCGACCGCGCCGCCGACCAGCTGCGCGAGCGGGTGCGGGTGCTGCTCGGCGAGCGCACGCTGGAGGGGGACTGGATCTCCACCATCCACGGCTTCTGCCGGCGGCTGCTCAGCAGCCACCCCGCGGCGGCCGGGATCGACCCGCGCTTCCGCGTCGTCGACGAGCCGCAGGCCGACAGGCTGGCTAGCGCGGCCCTCACCGAGTCGGTGCGGGAGCTGCTCGCCGAGGGCGGCCTCGACGCCGCCGAGCTGGTCGCGTCGCACAACCGCCGGCCGCTGCGCGAGGCCGTGCTCGGCGCCTTCGCCGAGCTGCGCAGCCGCGGCGAGGAGCACCCCGCCCTGCCCCAGCCCGAGGCATCCGACCTCGGCGGCGCCCTCGAGGGCCTGGCGGCCGCGGCCGAGGAGGCGCTGGCCGACTGCGAGGACGCGAGCGGCCCCCAGGCGGCCGAGAGCCGGGAGCGGATGGCCAGGGCCGGGGCGCTCGACCGCGGCTCGACGCCCGGGCTGCCCGAGCTGGCGGGGCTCGAGCTGACCGCGGGCGGGGCCGCCTTCAAGCGCGAGCCCGCCGAGCGCTACAGGAGGGCGCTTCGCCGCGCCCGGCGCGCGATGGCCGAGCGCGAGCTGGTGGGCCAGTACGGTGCGCTTCGCCGCCTGGTGGAGCTGCACGGCCGGCGCTACGAGCAGCTCAAGGGCGAGCGCTCGGGACTCGACTTCGAGGACCTGCAGCTGCGGGCGCGCGACCTGCTGCGCGACAACGACCAGATCCGGGCCTCCTACCGCGAGCGCTTCGACGAGATCATGGTCGACGAGTTCCAGGACACGAACGAGCTCCAGCTCGAGCTGATCGAGCTGCTGCGCGGCGACGCGACCCGGCTGTTCGTCGTCGGCGACGAGTTCCAGTCGATCTACGGCTTCCGGCACGCCGACCTCGACGTCTTCCGGGGACAGCGCGAGTGCTTCGAGCAACGTCCCGACGAGGAGGCAGTCGTGCTGCCCCTGCTCGGGAACTTCCGCTCGACGCCCGAGGTGATCGCGGGCGCCAACGCGCTCGGCAACTCGATGCTGGAGCGCTTCGCCGAGCTCACCGTCGGCCGCGAGCGCGAGCGCGAGGCGCCGCAGGTCGAGCTGCTGCTGACCGAGGAGGCGACCAAGGGCGACTGGGCCGCGGAGGAGGTGGGGCTGCCGGGGCTGCGCGAGCAGAACTCCCCCGCCTCGCTGGTCGCCGAGGCGCGGCTGCTGGCGGGTCGGCTGGCCGCGCTGCGCGACGAGGAGGGGGCCGAGCCCGGCGAGATGGTCGTGCTGCTGCGCGCCTTCACCCACGTCGGTGCCTTCGAGCGCGCGCTGGACGAGGCCGGGCTGCGGCCATACGTCGTCGGCGGACGCGGCTACTGGTCCCGGCAGCAGGTCGAGGACCTGCGCGCGCTGCTGGCGGCGATCGCCAACCCGCTCGACGACCAGGCCCTGTTCGGGGCGCTCGCCTCGCCCGCCTGCGCCGCCCTCCCCGACACGCTCTGGCTGCTGCGCAAGACCGCCGCCCAGTGGGACCCCGAGAAGGAGCGCGACAACGCCCGCCGCGTCTGGCCCGTGCTGCGCGACCGGCTGCTCCGGGGCGAGGACTCCGGCCGGGGCGAGTACATGGAGCGGATACCCGCCGAGGAGCTGGCCCGGGTGCGGCTCTTCTGCGAGCGGCTCGAGTCCCTGCGCCGCGCGGGGCCCGAGGGCGGGCTCGAGCGGCTGGTGGAGCGGGCGGCGAGCGGTTTCGGCTACGACCTCGCGACGCTCGCGCGCGAGGACGGCCGCGGGCGCTGGGCGAACGTGCGCAAGCTGATGCGGCTGGCGCGCGAGTTCGAGGCCGACGAAGGCCCGGACCTGAGCGGGTTCGTCGCCTACCTCGATGACCGCGCCGCGCGCGACGATCGCGAGGGCGAGGCCACGACCGAGACCGAGGGCCACGACGGGGCCAGGGTGATGACCGTCCACGCCGCCAAGGGGCTCGAGTTCCCGATCGTCGCCGTCGCCCACCTGGGCCGCCTCGTCCTGGGCGGCTTCCCCCCGGCCGTCCGGGTCGCGCCCGGCGGGCCCGCCGAGGAGGGGCTCGACCGCTTCCGCATCGGCGTGCGGCTATCGCGCATGGGCCGGCCCTCGGAGTACCTCTACGACTACGACGAGCTGAAGGAGCGCGCCGAGGCGCTCGACTCGGCCGAGTCGATGCGGCTCGCCTACGTCGCCGCCACCCGGGCCCGCGAGCGGCTGCTGCTGAGCGGCGTCGTCACGCCCCGCCAGCTCGCGGGCGAGGAGAAGCTGGGCACGCCGGTCGCGGCCCGGATGGCCCGCGCCTGGCTCGGCGGCGAGCTCGATCCGGAGGGCCCGGTGACCCTGCCGGCGGCCTCGGCCCGCGAGGGCCTGGAGGCGGAGTTCGGGCCCGCCGGGGTACGGCTGACCGTCAGCCGCCCCGTGGAGGGGGCCGGGCCGACGCTGCTGCGCCAGGCCGACCCCGAGACCGTCGCCGAGCGCGTCGCCGCCGCGGCGCCGCCGCTGCTGGCCCCGCCCGAGGGCCCGCCGATCGCGGCCGGCAGGCTCTCCTACTCCGCCCTCTCGGACTACAAGCGCTGCGGCTACCGCTTCTACGTCGAGCGCGTGCTCGGGATCAGGAGCCGGGACCCGGCCCCGGCGAGGATCGACGCGGCCTTCGGGGACGGGGCCGCCGGGGGCGAGGAGGCCCCCGCGGAGCGCCCCGGCGCCGCCGATCCGCCCAGCGATGAGATTCCCGGGCCCGCGGACACCGACGAGGAGCCCGAGGCGACCCCGGCCGCCCGCGCGCGCCGCTACGCCCTCGGCAACGCCGTCCACGGCCTGCTCGAGTGGAGCGCCGGCAACCGCTGGATGGACCCCGGCCCCGACAGGACCCTCGCGGCGCTGCGCCGCGAGGGGCTGGCGCCCAGCGAGGCCCAGCTCGAGCGCGCGACGGCGCTGGTCGCCAACTGGCTCGCAAGCCCCCTGGCCGCCGCCCTGCTCGAGGGCAGGCTGATCGCCGAGGCCCCGTTCGTGCTCGGGCTCGGCCCGGCGCTGGTGCGGGGATCGATCGACCTGCTGGCCGAGCGCCCCGACGGCAGCCTCGTCGTCGTCGACTACAAGACCGACCGCCTCGGTGGCGCCACCCCGGCGGACCAGATGGAGCGCTATGAGGTGCAGCGCAAGCTCTACGCGGTGGCCGCCTCGCTGCGCTCCGGGCAGGGCGCCTTCGTGACCACCTCCTACTGCTTCCTCGAGCGCCCCGACGAGCCGCAGAGCGACGAGTACGGGCCGATGGAGATCGCCGCGCTCCGCAGCGAGCTCGAGGCCCTGGTGGCCGAGCTCGAGGACGCGGAGTTCGAGGTCACGCCCCGGCCCCATCGCGCCCTCTGCCACGACTGCCCCGCGGCCGCGCGCCTCTGCAGCTACGAGCGCGAGCAGCGGGAGCGCCGCGACCCCGAGCCGGCGATCTCCGCGAGCTGATCTCCGCGAGGGACGGCCCCTGCCAAGCTCCGCCCATGTCACTCGGCCTGTTCGGCTACGGATCGCTTGTGCTGCCCGAGAGCGCCTCGATGACGCTCGGGCGCGAGATCGGGGAGCCGCGGCCCGCCCACCTCTCGGGCTGGCGGCGGCGCTTCTCGCTCGTTCGCGACAACCTCACCTGCGAGAAGACCTTCGAGCTCGGGGACGGTCGCCGCCCCGAGTGGATCCTGGGCCTGAACGTCGAGCGCGGCGAGGACGCCGCCGGCCCCGTCAACGGCGTCGTGATCGAGCTGACCGAGGCCGAGCTCGAGCGCCTCGACCTGCGCGAGATCCGCTACGACCGCGTCGAGGTCAGCGGCCTCGTCGCCGGCGAGGGCCTGCCCGAGCGCATCGTCACCTACACCGCCAAGCGCCACCACTTCAGCCCCGAGCCTCCCGCCGGCGCCGTCATCCTCGCCACCTACGCGGCGACCGTCGAGCGCGCCTTCGAGGCGCTCGGCCCAGGACACCTCGAGCACTACCGCTCGAGCACGGGGCCCTACCCCGTCGAGCGCGTCAGCGCCACCCTCGTCGCCGACCGCATCCCGGAGGGGAACCCGCGCGAGTGGTGAGCGCTCCGGCGTCGTCTTCGCGCGGGTCGCGTCGGCGCTACGCCTTGTGCCAGCGCCTGGCCCAGTCCTCGACCGAGCCGATCGCGGGCTTCAGCGCATCGCCCTTGGCGGTGAGCGAGTAGCTGACGCGGACACCGGGGCCGGAGTGGACCTCGCGGCTGACCAGGCCGGCCGACTCCAGCTCCCTGAGGCGAGCCGAGAGCAGGCGGTCCGACATGCCGGGGACGCACTCGTTGAGCTCGGCGAAGCGCAGGCGGCCGCTGCGAGCGAGCGCGTAGAGGATCGCGCCGCTCCAGCGACGGCCGATCAGCTCTACTGCGCCGTGGAAGTGGGGGCAGACGTGCCCGGCTCGGTCCCTACTCACCTCGTCCGAGCTTACCAATCGTAAGGAACGGCCCCCGCGGTCGGACGCTCAGACGCAGGGCCCCGTGCCGACCTCGCTCGCGACCGAGGCGCGCGGGATCGCCTGGCTCAGCACCTCGTTCGGGATCCCGTAGCCGCCCGGCTTGCCGCCGACGGTCGAGGCGAAGACGGTCGTCAGCACCCTGCCAGCGCCGTCCACGAGGGGCCCGCCGGAGTTGCCGGCGCGAACCTTGCCCCGCAGCGAGGTCAGCCGCCGCTGGATCGGGCCGCGGCCGTAGGAGTCCTCGCTGAAGGCGACCTCGGTCTCGCCCACCCGGGCGGGGGTGATCGTGAACGGCCCGTTCTCGGGATAGCCCAGCACGGCGCCCGAGGTGCCCGCCTCCACCGGGTCGGTCAGCGGCAGGCTCTCCCCCTCCAGCCCGGGGACGCGCAGGATCGCGAGGTCGTTCGAGGGGTCATAGAGGACCGGGTCGGCGCCGAGGCGGTCGTCGTCCTCGTCGAAGCTGACCCCGGTGTCCCGCTCGCCGGCGATCACGTGGGCGTTCGTGACCACCAGGCCCGGCGCCGCGATCCAGCCGCTGCCCGAGACCGCGAGCCCGCAGGCGCTGCCGAGCACGCGCACGACGCTGTCGGCGGCGGCCCTGACCTGCGGGTCGGCGGCGATCCTCGAGTCCGGCGGGCCGACCCTGGCGGGCGGGCCATCGAGCGCGACCACGGGGTCGATCCGGTTGAGCGCGTTCAGCAGTTCGCTCGAAGGCGGGAAGGTCTCGTTCAACGCCGCGAGGATCTGCGAGCGCTGGACCTCGCGGCGCACCTCTCTGGCCCCGGGGGCGTGCAGGGCCACCGTCCCCATCAGCCAGGCGAGCGCGAGGCTGACGGCGACCAACAGCACCGCGCCGCCTACCGCCTCGGCGAGGCGGATCGACCTCCGCCTGCCCGCGGGCCCGAGCACCCGCCGTCGCAGCCGCCGAGAGACGCCATCGAGCGAGACCGCGGCGATGCCGCCGACCAGGAGCGCGCCGAGGAGCGCGGTCATCGGCGCGTACGGGGACTCCGAGCCATCTGGCAGCAGCGCGGGCCCCAGGCGACTGCCGAGGAAGACGCCGACGGCGAAGCCCGCGAGGCTGAGCAGCCCCACGATCAGGCCGTGCCTGTAGCCCCACGCCCCCATCACCAGCGCGAACACGACGATCGCCCAATCCAGCCCCGTCACAGAGGAAATACAAGCATTCCCGGGTACGCGACTCCCCTTGCGCGGCCGGAAGCGGCTCTTCTCTACCTTTGTGGGGTGACAGGTGTTACAAGAGGGAGAGACGGCGGTGAGGGCCGGAAACCGCCGCCGGAGCAGCGCCGCAGGGAGAGGCCCAGACCGACCGCGGACTGGCTGGACGATCCAGAGCCGCCCGTGCGCCGGCGCCCGCCCGAGCGCAGGCGCGCAGCAGAGGACGAGCCCAGCGACGAGCGGCGCGAGCGCGGCCCGGCCTCCCATGGGCCGACCAAGGCCGCGCTCAGCGAGCGCCAGCGGCGGCTGCGATACAGGGCGGCGCCGCTCGCCGTCCTCGCCCTGATCGCGTTCGTCGTCGGCGCCGTGATGGCGGCGGGCTCGGCCGAGGAGGATTCCGCCCATCGCTTCCTCGAGGCCTGGGCCTCCCAGGACTTCGCGGCGATGCACGATGAGCTCACCCCCGACGCCCAGGCCCAGTACCCGCTCGAACAGTTCAGCGCCGCCTACGACGAGGCGCAGTCGGCCTCGACGGCGACCACGATCAACGCGGGCGAGGCGAGTGGGCCCGAGAACGACGTGATCGAGATCGAGGTCGGGCTCGGGACCGAGATCTTCGGCGATGTGAACGGCACGCTGAAGTTGCCCTTCCAGGACGAGAGGATCGCCTGGGGCCCGCACCTGACCTTCCCCAACCTCGAGCAGGGTGAGCGCGTCGGCCGCCGCCTGACGCTCTCGGAGCGCGCCTCGATCCTGGCCAAGGACGGGACCCCGCTGGCCGAGGGCGCGGAGGTGCGCGACTCGCCGCTGGGATCGGCTGCGATCGACGTCACCGGCACCGTCGAGACGCCGGACGAAGAGCTGCGCCCGAAGGTCGAGGCATCCGGCTACCCAGGCGACCAGGAGACCGGCGTCAGCGGCCTCGAGCTCGCCTTCAACTCGCGACTGGCGGGCAAGCCGGGCGGCGAGCTGCTGGCGGTGCCGGAGGGCAGCGCGCTGCCCGACGTCCCCTCCAGCACCCAAGGCCGCGTGCTGGCGAACGCACAGCAGGCCCCGGGCCGCGACGTCCGCACCACGATCGACCCCGACCTGCAGGAGGTGACGGTCAGCGCCCTCGCCGGGCAGGCGGGCGGCATCGCCGTGCTCGACGCCCGCAACGGCGAGGTCCGGGCGCTGGCGGGGTCGGCCTACTCGGCGCCGCAGCCGCCGGGCTCGACCTTCAAGGTGGTGACCGCGACGGCGGCGCTCGAGGAGGACCTGGTCAAGCTCGACGACTACTTCGAGCCGGTCACCTCGACGAACCCCTCGGTCGAGACCGGCGCCAACACGATCGACAACGCACACGACGAGCTCTGCGGCGGCAGCTTCGAGGAGACCTTCGCCGACTCATGCAACACAGTGTTCGCGCCGCTCGGCGTCGATGTCGGCGAGGAGAAGCTGATCGAGACCTCGGAGCGCTATGGCTGGAACCAGCCGGTGACGCTCTACGACGCCGAGGCGACCGAGGCCGTGCAGCCCGGCGAGATGACGATGCCCACCTCCTTCGACGACGAGACCCTGACCGAGCTGGCCGTGAGCGCGATCGGCCAGGGCGAGATCCTGGCGACCCCGCTGGGGATGGCGTCGGTGGCCCAGACCGTGGCCGGCGGCGGCGTGCGCCACCCGACGCCGATCGTGACCGAGCCCCCGCTGCGCGCCGACGCTCAGCCGGTCCAGGTGACCTCGAAGGAGAACGCGCGGGTGCTGACGGGCCTGATGCGCGCGGTCGTCACCTATGGGACCGGCACCGCCGCCGGGCTCTCCGGCGTCGAGGTCGCCGGCAAGACCGGCACCGCGGAGCTGGGCCCGAAGCCGAACCAGCCGCAGGTCCAGGTGGCGCCGGGGGAGGAGCCGCCCGACCCCGAGCAGATCGTCGATGCCTGGTTCATCGCCTTCGCGCCGGCGCAGAAGCCGAAGCTCGCGATCGCGGTGATGCTGATCGACGCCGACGGCGACGGCGGCGAGGTCGCCGCTCCGATCGCGGCCCAGATCCTGGGCTCGGCGCTGGGCTAGCGGGCCGCAGGCCCGGCGGGGAGCGCCGAGTGGCCCTCCTCAAGACGCTTCCGAAGGGCCACTAGATGTCGAGCTCGACGACACCGTCGTGGCCGTCGGCGGTGAGCTCGAGCTCGAGCGGCCGGTTCTCGGCCGCCTCCTGGGTCAGCAGGAAGAGCACGAGCGAGCCCTGCAAGGGGCCGCTGGCCGCGGCCGTGTCCTCGAGCGGCACCCGGACCTCCTCGTCGATCTCGAGGCCGAAGGGGAAGGCGAAGACGGTCTCGGTCTCGATCGGCTCGAACTCCTCGCCGGTCGTGTCGAGGACCTTCATGTCGCCCTCGGCCGGCAGCGTCGCCGGGCCGTCGCCCTCGTTCTCGACCTCCATGAACACGCCCAGGTAGTCCTCGCCGAGCGGCGGGGCGGGCAGGCCCTCGAGGTACTCGGAATCCTCGACGTCGTTGGGGTTGAGGAAGCGGGTGAGCTGCACGTTGAAGCGCAGGTCCCCGAGCTCGATAGGCTCGCCCTCGACGACGTGGCCCTCTTCCTCCTCGGCGCCGCAGGCCGCGACGCCCAACGCCAGCGTCAAAGCGGCCACCGCGGCCAGGGATCCCTTGCGGCCGAGCTTGCCGATCATGCGGCGGGCAGTCTATCCGCGCCCGCCACCGCGACTAGTTCGGGTGGGCGCTCGCCGGACTCGATCGCCCCGCCCAGCCGGCGCAGCGCCCGGCGCCAGCGGCGCCGCCACCAGTGGCCGCCGCGGTGTCCCGACGGATCGGTGATGAAGGTCAGCGCCACGGTCGTCACCGCTCCCGGGCCCTCGGTCAACTCCCAGACGGTCTTCAGGGCGATCCGGTTGCTGCGCCCGCCGTGGCCCTGCTCGACGATCAGGTGCGGGCGCTCGGCCTCCGTGATCGTGGTGTCCATCCACTCGATCCCCCGGGGGGCGCCGACCTCGAAGCGGGCGCCGGCGCCGACGCCCGAGGCCTGCTCCCGGGTGAGCTGGAAGTTGGAGGCGAAGTGGTCGGTGAAGGCGGGCCGCGCCGCGAGGTCGCAGAGCAGCTCGAAGACGCGCTCGCGCGGGGCGTCCACGGCTGCGTTTACGGAGATCGGGGCCATGCGCCGAGCCGATTCTAAAGGTAGCTCTTTGCATGGCGCCCGCGGCCCGCCGGTTTGCGATCTCGCAGCGCGGGGGGTACGATGCCCTTGTCCCAGTGTCCGCGATCGAACAGAGCGAGGACCAGGTCCACGAAGCCGGAGAGGCGGTGGACGGAGGCTCATTCGTCTGCGTCGATTGCTCGCTCCCCCTCTCGCTCGAGAACTCCGAGCCGATGCCCGAGTGCCCAGGCTGCGGCGGCACCCGCTTCCAGCGCGCGTCGATCTTCAGCGGCGGTGCGCCGACGATGGAGCAGCCGATCGTCCAGGCCTCCCTCGGCGACCGGGTCAAAGAGCCCGAGGGCTGGCTCGAGGACGCCCGCGAGTCGATCGAGGCGCCCGGCAAGTACCTGGCCTTCTTCGCCGATGGCCGCGCTCGCGTGGTCGAGCTGAAGGAGGGCTGGTCGCGGATCGGGCGCAGCGCCGCCGCCGACATCCGCCTCGACGACCCGACGGTCTCGCGCCGCCACGCGGTGGTCGTCCGCACTCCCGACGGCGAGCTCAGCGCGCTCGATGACCGCAGCACCAACGGCATCCTCGTCAACGGCGAGGCCGCCGACTGGGCTTCGATCGCCGACGGCGACGAGCTCCGGATCGGCCGCTACAGGCTGCACGTGATCGAGGCCGCCGGCGCCGATGCCTCCTGAGCGGGGCCGGTCCGAAGCGGGCCCATTCTCGGTAGCCGGCGGGCGCCTTCGCTGGCTATGCTTCCCGCCGTACTCCGGGGGAACGCAGGGAACGTGCAAGGAGAGGCGACGGGGATGCAGAACGCGCGCGGCGCCAGGAATCGCAGCTTCACCGTGGGGTCGCTGGCAGCGGCCGCGATCGCGATCGCGCTGCTGCCGGCCGGGGCGCTGGCCGCGAGCGACCTGACCGTCAGGGGCAGTGCGCTCCAGGTCCACGTCACCGACGCCGATCCCGGCGAGCTGGTCAACCTGCTGAGCCCCGAGGGCAAGCGCATCGCCGGCAAGCTCGCCGGAGGCCTGGGCGGCATCGTCTTCCGCCGTGTCCCCGCCGGCAAGGGCTACCGCGTCCGCGACGGCGCCGGCGAGCTCTCGGGCCGGGTCACCGTGCTCAGCGGCAAGGCCAAGCCGAAGAGCACGGCGATCTACGACCAGGCCCTTCCGGCGGGCGGCTACGGCTACGTGACCACGCGCGACGGTACCCAGCTCTCGCTGACCGTGCGGCTGCCCGGCCCCGTCGACGGTGGCCCCTACCCGACGGTGGTCGAGTACGCGGGCTACGGCTACGCCAATCCGGCCGGCGCCGAGTCCGGGATCAGCCCGATCGCCAACCTGCTCGGCTACGCGGTGGTGGACGTCAACATGCGCGGCACCGGATGCTCGGGCGGCGCCTTCGACTTCTTCGAGCGCCTGCAGGCCCTCGACGGCTATGACGTGATCGAGACGGTCGCGCGCCAGCCGTGGGTCCTGCGCGGCAAGGTCGGCATGTTCGGGATCTCCTATGGCGGCATCAGCCAGCTCTTCGTCGGCGCCACCAACCCGCCGAGCCTGTCGGCGATCACGCCCCTGTCGGTGCTGGACAACACCGCGAAAACGCTCTACCCGGGCGGGATCCTCAACACGGGCTTCGCGCTCGAGTGGGCCAATGACCGCGTCGAGGACGCCAAGCCCGCCAACGCGAGCGATGGCCAGGGCTGGGCCTGGAACCGGATCCAGAACGGCGACCAGACCTGCGCCGAGAACCAGGAGCTGCACACGGCCGCCACCGACCTGCTGACGAAGATCCAGAACAACCGCTTCTACCGGCCCAAGACCGCCGACCCGATCAACCCCTCGAAGTTCGTCAAGAGGATCAAGGTCCCGGTCTACCTCGCCTGCCAGTGGCACGACGAGCAGACCGGCGGGCACTGCCCCAACCTGACCGACCGCTTCACCGGGACCAAGCGCAGGTGGTTCACCTACACCAACGGCTTCCACACGGACTCGCTCGACCCTGAGACCTTCAACCGCCTGTTCGACTTCATGGAGATCTACATGGCCCAGCGCCGGCCCGAGATGCCCGCCTTCGCCAAGGCGGCGGCCGGGCTCTTCTACCAGACGGCGATGGGCGTCTCCGGCGTGTCGCTACCGCCCGACCCGATCCGGGACGAGCCCAGCTTCGAGGCCGCCAAGGCGGCCTTCGAGAAGCTGCCGCGGGTACGGGTCCTGTTCGAAACCGGCGGCGTCACCCCAGGCCATCCGGTCCCCGCCTTCGAGCAGGGCTTCAAGAGCCTGCCCGTGCCGGGCACCAAGGCGCGCTCGTGGTTCCTGGGCCCCGACGGCAGCCTGCGAAACAAGGCGGCCAAGCAGGCGGGCACGGACAGCTTCGCCTGGGACAAGGAGTCGCGTCCGGGCGACAACTTCCCCGGCACCGACACGGGCGCGGGCGACCTCTGGACCGCCACGCCCGGCATCGACTGGCAGCAGCCGCCCCGCGGCAAGGCCGCGACCTACGTCAGCGAGCCGCTCGGCGCCAACACGACGATCATCGGCGCCGGCTCTCTCGAGGCCTGGATCCGCGCCTCGGTCCCCGACGTCGACCTCCAGGTCAGCGTCACCGAGGTCCGCCCCGACAGCAAGGAGACCTACGTCCAGAGCGGCTATCTGCGGACCAGCCTGCGCAAGCTCGCGAAGCGCAAGAGCACCCCGCTCGAGCCCGTGCTGACGCTGCGCAAGTCCGACGCTGCGAAGCTGCCCAAGGGCAAGTTCACGCGCATCGTCGTGCCGCTCTACTACCAGGGCCACGTCTACCGGACCGGCTCGCGCATCCGAATCACGATCGCGCCGCCCGCCGGCGACCAGCCCGTCTGGGCCTTCGACGAGACCGTGCCGCTCGGCGACGCCAACGTCAGCGTCGCCTTCTCGCCCAAGCGCCGCTCGCGCCTGGTGCTGCCGCTCGTCCCCGGCGTCGCGGTCCCGACCGGGCTGCCCGAGTGCCCGGGACTGCGCGGGCAGGGCTGCAGGGCGTTCGCGGGCTAGTGCCGGAAGCTCCGGCGCGCGGTAGCTCAGGACCAGAACTCGTCGCTGTAGGCCGGCTGGGCCTCGACCATCCAGAGCTCGGCGACCTTGCCGTCGGCGACGCGCGCGAGGAAAGCGGCGTAGTTCTCCAGGTCCTTCCCCTTCCGCGAGGCCCGGATCGCGATCATCGTCATCACCCGCTCCTCGTCTAGCCCGAGCACCTGCGTGACCCTGGTCCGCAGCTTCGCCTCGCTCAGGTCCGGCAGCCGCGCCATGTAGGCGTCGGCCCCGTCCGTGCGGTCCACCCCGCCCTCGGCGTTGGTGATCCAGCCGACCATCTCGTCGGCCATCAGCGAGCGCATTCGCTCCATCTCGCCGGCGCCGTAGGCGCCGAAGAGGTCCGTGGCGAGTTGCTCGAGACCGGCCTTGTCCATCGGCCGAACCCTATCCGCGCGCTCGCGTCGCCACCGGTCCGTGACGAGGCCGCCTACTCCGTCGAGATGCTCGGGTCGGCTTGGACCTTCTCGGGGATGACGGCGAGGAAGTGGGTCTTGGCGTCGGCGGCGAGGGACATGACGCGATCGGCCTCGGCGTCCTGCGAGGTGGCGCGGAGCTCGGTGGCGTAGTGGCCGAGCAGGTCCTGGACGTCGAGCTCGCCCTCGGGGTCGAGCTCGGTCAGGTTGACGAGCGCGCCGGCGCCGAGGCGGCGCCGGATCGCGTCGCGGTCGAGGTTCCACTCGTCGTTGGCGCGGACGTAGACGCGGCCGCCGGTCATCCCGGCGCAGGCCCAGGGGCCGATGTCGCCGAGGACGACGGCGCGGCCCGAGGTCATGTACTCGAACGCGAAGCCCTTGGCGTTGGCGCGGTCGACGATGCAGCCGCGCTCGTCGTCGAGCGGCTCGGCGGGCTCGCCGGCGAGCACGACGTCGGCGCCGGAGAGGCGAATGCAGAAGCGCGAGTCGGCCGAGCCCTGGACGAAGAGGCGGCCGCGCTGCGCACCGTAGGCGAACGACTTGCCGACCGAGCCGTTGACGCGGACGCCGTCGGAGTTCTCGCCCTTCAGGATCGAGACCGTCCCCCCCAGCATCGTCTTGCCGACGCCGTCCTGGGCGCCGCCCTCCACGCGGCAGGTGACCCCGTAGGAGTTGAAGGCGCCGAAGCCCTGGCCGGCGACCGAGCCGCCGTTGAAGACGAGCTCGGCGAGCTGGTCGTGATCGGTGCCCTCGGGTGCGCCGTCGTAGATGCGGGCGCGTGAGAGCGCGCCGGAGAGCTCGGTCCCGAGCACGCGGTCGTTGGCGTCCACGTCGCGGGGGAACTCCGAGCGCACGCAGTCCCCGCCGAACTCGACACGGTCGGCGAGGCGGCCGATCTCGGCCGAGGCCTGCTTGGCCTCCATCCGGATCGGCTTCGCGACCACCAGCCCGGCCTCGGCGCGGGCCTCGGCCGGCTCCGCGGCGACCGGCAGGTCGAGCGGCTCCAGGTCAAGGAACTCCTCGAGCGGGGTGATCAGCGGGGCGAGGTCGAGCTCGTCTCGGTGGGAGACCTGCTCGAGCAGGTCGTAGCGGCCGATCAGGTCCTGGGCGCGCTCGTAGCCGAGCGAGGCGACGACCTGCTTCACCTCCTCGCCCATCGCGCCGAAGAAGCGGGCGCAGCTCTCGGCCGCGGTGTCCACCGCCTGGGGCGTGAACTTCTTCAGCCCGTGCTCGGCGGCCTGCTCGGTGGTCTCGATCTGGGTCGCGATGCCGACGTGGCAGGTGTCGAGCTGGCAGCCGCGGCAGATCGTGCAGCCGAGCGAGACCATCGCCAGGGTGCCGAAGCCGACGCGGTTGGCGCCGAGGCAGTGCAGCTTGACGATGTCCTGGGCGTGGCGGTAGCCGCCGTCGGCCCAGATCTCGACGCGGTTGCGGATCCCGGCCTCCATCAGCGCCCGGTGCACGGCGCGGGTGCCGATGTCGCTGGGCAGCCCGACGTGGCGGAGCGCGTGCTGGCGGGCCGCGCCGGTGCCCCCCTCGAAGCCCGAGAGGGTGATGATGTCGGCGCCGGCCTTGGCGATGCCGAGCCCGATCGTGCCGATGTTGGGGACGACGGGCACCTTGACCGAGACCCGCACGTCGGGGTTCACCGTCTTCAACTCGTCGATCAGCTCGGCCAGGTCCTCGATCGAGTAGAGGTCGTGGTTGTTCGAGGGGCTGATCAGGTCGGTGCCGGGGGCCGCGTTTCGCGCCGCGGCGACCTTCTCGGAGACCTTCTTGCCCGGCAGGTGCCCGCCCTCGCCGGGCTTGGCGCCCTGGCCGATCTTGATCTCGGCGACATAGGAGCTGTTCAGCATCTCGGCCGAGACCCCGAAGCGTCCCGAGGCGACCTGCTGCCCGCGCCACTTGCGGTAGTTGCCGTACATGTCCTGGATCTCGCCGCCCTCGCCGTTGACGCAGAGGACGTTGATCGCCTTGGCCGCCTCGGCGTAGGCGCGGAACGCGGACTCTGACTGCGAGCCGAAGGACATCGAGCTGATCACGATCGGGTAGTCGTGGTGGCCGACGCTCGCGTCCACGTCCGCCGGGTCGATCGGGTCGCGGTCGCCCTTCAGCCCCAGCACGTGGCGCATCGAGATCGGGCTCTGCTGCTCGAGGTCGCGCACCTTCTGCGAGTACTCCTCGAAGCCCCCGGTCCCGTTCGCCGTCGCGATCGCGGCCTTGTAGACCTTGGGATAGAAGCGGAAGGTCTTGGCGGGCTTCGCCTCGCCGGTACCGCTGAGGATCCTGTGGCGCGCGTCGGTGTCGGAGTCGAGCTGGTCGAAGCCGACGCCTCCATTCTCAGAGGCGGCGAACGAGTCGGTCTGGAAGATCTCGGCCAGCTCGGGCCTGACCCCGATCGAGGAGAACTGGCGCGCGTAGCCGCGCACCTCGTGGATGCCGATCGTGGAGATCACCTTCTCGATCCCCTTGCGCAGCGCGGTGCAGAGGTTGTCCACGTCGGTCTCGTAGTCGTCGACGCAGATCACCTCGACCATCACGTAGGGGCAGACGCCGTTGGCGCCCATCCCCAGCGCCAGCATCACGTCGTGCACGTTGCGCAGCGAGGCCGAGCGCAGCAGGATCGAGCAGCGCCTGCGCAGGTTGACCTCGCCGGGCTCGACCCGGTAGCTCTTCAGCGCCTGGTCGATCGCCGAGGTCGCCAGGTGGGGGTCGCTCCAGCGCCGCTCGCCGTCATAGACCGTGCGGTCGGTCAGCACCAGGAGCTGGGCCCCGTCGCGGACGGCCTTGACGGCCTCCTGGCGCAGGCGCCCGATCGCGCCTTCGGTCGTCTCGGCCTCGAGCATTGCGATGTCGATCGCCTTGGCGCGGCCGTCGCCGACCGAGTCGTCCTCGGGCCCCTCGCCGCGCAGGCGGAACTCCTCCCACAGGTCCTCGAGCAGGTAGGTGCCGTGGTCGGCGGCGATCTTGCGGTAGACGCCGTCGCCGAGCGGGGCCATCTCGTGGTGGCCGCCGAGCAGCACCGGGAAGTCGGTGGCGACGATGCCGGAGTGGGTGCCCGGGTCGTCGAGCATCGGCCGCGCTCCGAAGATGGCGCGCGTGGAGAAGTGCTCGATCTCGCGCTCGCGGTCGATCGCCGGGTTGGTGACGACGGCGACGGTCTCCTTGAAGTGGTCGGCCAGGTTCTGGCGCTCGGGCGAGAGCGCGGCCAGCGGCCCGTCGTAGCCGAGCGAGCCGATCGGCTCGGCGCCGTTCGAGGCCATCTGCTGGACGAGCTTGACGTCGTCGCGCTGCCAGCCGAAGCCGGCGAGGATGCGCTCGGGGACCTCGACCGGGTCCGAGGGCCCCGCGGCCGTGTAGCCGGGCACCTCGCGGCCCTCGAGCGGGCCGCCGGCCTTCAGCTCCGCGGCGTAGTGGGGCATCTCCTCGACTCCCGCACGCTCGAGCCAGCGCCGTTTGACCAGCCCCAGCATCTGCTCGTGGGGGTGAAGGGTCGAGCGGCGCTTGGCGCGGTCGATCGTGACCAGGAACTTCTCGCCCGGAGCCATCGGCTTCGGCTCCGAGGGCATCTGCTCGACGCTGACGACCCCCGGCTCCGAGCTGAAGACCCAATCGTCCCGTGACTCCAACTGCCACAGCGGCCGCAGCCCGAGCGCGTCGGCGCTGAAGACGCACTCGTCGCGGTGACGCGCGATCAGCGCCACCGGGCCCTGCGCGAAGGGGCCCATGAGCTGGCGCAGGTACATGTAGAAGGAGTGCAGCTCCTTGGGCAGGGCGACGATCTCGGCGACGATCGGCGGCACCACCATCTCCATCGCCTCGGCCAGCGAGAGACCGTCGCGGCGGACCAGGGTCTCGATCGTGCGGTTCAGGTCCTGGGAGTCGGAGTTGCCCTCGGCGATCGGGATCTCGAGCATGCGCGCCTCCTGGCGCAGTTGCTCGATCGTGTTGATCTCACCGTTGTGGCCGAGCACGCCGAAGGGCTGCACCCGGGTGAACGAGGGCCAGGTGTTGGTCGAGTAGCGGTTGTGGCCGAAGCAGCCGATCGTCTCTGCGCGCTCGTCCGTGAGGTCGGGGAAGTACCCGCCGAGCACCCTGGGGGCGCCCATCACCTTGTAGACGCAGGTGGTGCCCGAGAAGGAGGCGACGTGGACGCCGAGCTTCGACTCGAGCTCGATCATGAGCCTGAAGCAGTCCGAGTCCGAGTCGCCCGCCGCCTGCACGAGCCCGGCGAACTGCCAGAAGTGGGGCTCCTCCTCGCGCGCGGTCGGCCCTAGCGCGCTGGAGTCGACGGCCCCGACCCGCTCGGCGAGGATGCGGAAGCCGGACTCGCCGAGGACCTCGCGGGCGTCGTGGCGGACCTTCTCGAGGTCGGCGGAACGCTCGACGAAGACGTGGGCGACCGCGAAGGCGTCGTCGAGGGCGAGCGCGGAGTTGTGGCCCCCCAGGCGCACCTCCTCCGCCCAGATCCTGGTCGGGATGTCGACCAGCAGCCCGCAGCCGTCGCCCTCGCCGTCCACGTTGCCGGCGCGGTGGAGCATCTTCTGCAGCGAGGCGAGCGCGAGCGGAACGGGGTCGTGGCTCGGCGTCGCGTCCTTGCGGACCGAGGCGTAGATCGCGCATGCGTCCTTGTCCTCGACGCTGGGCGGTGATACGCGCGGGCGATAGGCCCGCTCGGGCGAATAGCGCTTCTTCACTTTTTCACCTCCCGGGTCCGCGCCTTCTTCGAGCGGGCGCGCGACGGGTTGGGACCGAAACGAAGGAGCGAGTATATGCGCGGCGAATCCTGTTGATGTGTGGTGTTCTTGTGAGCAGTATGTAAGCTAGTGCTAATGTCTCTGGTGATGGTCGAGCAGAGCAGTCGGAAAGGAATTCGAGGGTGATCAAGATGGACCAGGGCGGGAAGAGCAGCACGAGCCAGACGGGGGCAAATCGGCAGGCGGGCGAGGACGGCCCCGGCTCCGAGACCGAGCGCTTCCAGGCGATCAACGACCTGCGCCACAACGAAGCCGTGACCGGCGAGTCGGGGGTTCCGCGCAAGCAGCGCGACCACGAGCTTCGCCGCCAGCTCAACTCGCTCGACGAGTTCAGCTGAGCCGCCGGCCCGCGCGTTGCGGGTTTCCACCCTTGTCGGCGCCGCCACGAGGCCCGGCAATGCCTCCATGGCCGCTCGCAGGGAAGCCGCTTCCCACCCACGCCCGCTCGTCCTCGCCGCACTGGCGCTGACGCTCGCACTGCTGGCCGCGGCGCCGGCGGCCTCAGCCGCCCCGACGCCGGCCGAGTACGCGCAGCAGGTCAACTCGATCTGCAAGCAGAGCGAGAAGGAGGCGCAGCGGGCGCTCGACAAGCTCGGCGGCGGAGGCAGGATCGTGATCAGCGGCGAGATCGGGCCCGAAGAGGAGAAGGCCTTGAACCGGCTGTCCAAGCGGCTCGGCCGCGTCTCCTACCGCATACACCGAAATCTTCGCCCGGCGCATCAACAGGATCGCGCTCGTCGCACCGCCTTCCGGCGACGAGGCGCGCGTCGCCAACCGGGTCGCGATCCAGCGCACCGTGCTGCGGCTGACCAAGCGCAGCCTGCCGCGCTACATCAACTTCACGAGGCTCTTCATCCTGGTGCTGCCTGACCTCTTCCGGATGGCCTTCGGCGACCCGACTCCCCCCGACAAGCAGACCCGGCGCCGGATCAAGAAGCTGCTGCACGTCTACAACACCGTCGCCTCGGAGTCGTTGCGGATCGTGCGCCTGACCTCGGAGCCGTAGCGGACGAAGGTCCCGGCCGGCGCCGGATGCTCGGACTCGCCGGCGACGATCGTCCCCTCGCCCTCGAGCACCGCGAACACCTCCTCCTCCTGGCCGCTGTTGCCGGTGGGTCAAATCGCGCCGCATGGGCCACAGCGACTCAGCCGCATCGCTCGAGCAGGCGATCGCGGCCTACAACGACGCCTGGAACGCCCACGACCTGACGCGATCATGGCCATGCACGCCCCGGACATGGTCTTCGAGAACCACACCGCGGGCGAGTCGGCCGAAGGCGAACAGGTGCGCGAGCACATCGGGGCGATCTTCGCGACCTGGCCCGACATCCGCTTCGAGGCGCGGCGCCTCTGCGTCCGCGACGGCGTCGTCACCCAGGAGTGGACGGCCAGCGCCACGCGCACGAGCGAGATGCGCCGCGGCTACCCGGTCGCGGCGCCGACGGGCAAGCCCGTCGAGTGGAGGGGGATCGACGTGATCCCCTTCGAGGGCGGCAAGGTCAAGCGCAAGGACGTCTACTCGGACTCGGTCTCGATCCTGCGCCAGGTCGGGCTGCTGGACTAGACGGGCCGGACTACAGCTCCGGGACGTCGGCGCCGGTGGCCGAGAAGGGGACGCGCTTGACCTCGGCCCAGTCTCCGACGCGCTCGCGCAGCGCATCGACGACTGTGCCGGTGCTCTGCCAGAAGCACCAGACGAGCACGGTCGGACCGGCGCCCGAGATCGTGGCGCCGATCGCGCCGAGCTCGATTGCCGCCGCCTCGACGAGCTCCATCGAGCGCGGGTAGAGGTGCGCGCGGTTGGGCTGGTGCAGGCGGTCGGCGAGGCCGGCGGCGATCAGGCCCAGGTCCGAGCGCTCGATCCCGAGCACGAGCTCGGCGGCCGCGGCCACGTTCACGACCGCGTCCTCGATCGGGACGGAGTCGGGGATCGCCTCGCGCGCCTGCTTCGTCGGCACCTGCTCATGGGGGATCACGACCACCGCCTCGACCCCCTGCGGCGGGTCGAGGAGGGTCGCGCTGAGGCCCGCCTGGGAGTGCGAGCAGACGACGAAGCCGCCGTAGAGCGCGGCCGCCACGTTGTCGGGATGGCCCTCGATCTCGGCGGCGTGGCCGAGCAGGTCCGAGCTCTCCAGCGCCAGCTCGTAGAGGTGGTCGGCGGCGGTCAGCCCCGCGACGATCGCGGCCGCGCTCGAGCCCATGCCGGTGGCCAGGGGGATGTCGCTGCGGATCCGAAAGCAGATCTCGTCGGCCGGCCGCAGCCACTCGAAGGCGCGCACGCAGAGGTTCGAGCGGTCGAGCGGCACCTCGAGGCCCTCGGCCTCGACCGAGAAGGTGCCCGCCTCCTCGACCTCGAGCTCGAGGTGCAGCGACAGCGCCGCGGCCAGCACGTCATAACCCGGCCCGAGGTTGGCCGAGGAGGCGGGAACGCGAACGAGTCGCCGGCGTGCCGTCATCGCCACTTGATCCCGCAGCCGACGGCAGGCGTCGTCGCCGGCTCGGGCTCGCGCCCCTCGAGCACGGCGTCGAGCGACTCGCGCAGGTAGGCCGCGGCGTGCGAAGCGTCCTCGTGGTCGGCGTCGGGGGCGCCGTGGTAGCGCAGGCGCAGCTCCGAGTCGAGCACGAACACGTGCGGCGTCTTCTCGGCCCCCCAGGCGCGAGCCACCGCCTGGTCGGGGTCGTGCAGGTAGGGATGGGGCCACTCCCCCTCGCTCTCGATCCGCTCGACCATCGCCTCGAAGGAGTCGGCCGGGTAGCGCTCGCCGTCGTTCGAGTTGATCGCCAGGAAGCGCACACCGCGCGCCGCGTAGTCGCGATCGGCGTCGAGCATGCGCTCGTGCCAGGCGAGCGCATAGGGACAGTGGTTGCAGGTCCAGTAGACGACGGTGGCCGCCGCCCCGGCGCCCTCGAGAGCCTCCCGGCCCCCGCCGGCGGCCGGCAGCTCGAACCCCGGAGCATGCTCGCTGATCTCGATCGCCACGCCGGCTCCTCTCAGCTCACGAGCGCGCGGCCCAGCGCCGCGCGCACCTTGTCGGGGTCGGGCAGCGGCGAGGCGCGCCCGTCGTCGCGACGATAGACGCGGCAGAGGAGGCCGGTCGGCTGTCCGGCGCCGGGCGGGTCGGGGTCCTCGCCGTCGATGCGGATCGTGGGCGAGCCGGGGAAGCGCTCGCGCTCGGCGTCGCGCTCGCTGCCGACCCGGCGCAGCTCGATCGCGCCAGGGTCGGCGCCGGCATCGCTCATCGCCGCCCGCAGCTCCTCCAGGGCCCGCTCCCAGGAGGGGCACTGCTCCCACCAGAGGAACTCGACGCGAGGGCGGCTCACATCGCGAGCCTACCCGCCACCGCCGCTGCAAAGCGGACGCGCGGCGCCGGCGGGCAACCCCGATCAGCCTCCGAGGATCCTGGCCTTCTGCTGCTCGAACTCGGCGTCGGTGAGGGCGCCCGAGTCGCGCAGCTTCGCCAGCCGTTCCAGCTCGGCCACGGTGTCGCCGCTCGAGGAGGCTGCCGCTGGGGCCGGAGCGGCGGCCCCGCTCGCGGGCCGCACCTCGCCCCGCGCCGGCGGCTTGGGCGCGGTGTCCCAGTCGATCGCGATCTTCGCCGGGTCCTCGCCGTCCACCTTGAGCGGCAGGCTGACCCCGGGGCCGAGCGTCGCCGAGGCGGGGACCATGTACTGGTTGGCGACGCGGTAGGCCTCCCGGCCCGGCACGTGCACCTCCAGGTCGAGGTCGAGGTTGAACCACTGGGCGCCGCGGGCGGGAGTGCCCATGCCGACTACCACGCCCTGGCCGGCGATGCCCTCGGCCAGGATCTTGTCGCGCTCGGCGGAGTCGCCGCCCATCTCCTTCAGCTGCTGGTTCATGTCGCCGAGCATGTCTCCCATCTGGGCCATGCTTCCCGCCAGCCCGGGCTTGTAGCCGGCGTCGCGCTGCTGTTGCTCCTGCATCTGCTTGGCCGACTTCGTCACCTCGGCCAGGTCCTTCATCGACTTGAAGAGTCCCACTCCGGCTCCTTACGCCATACCCGAAACTGTCAACTCGGGCCGTACTCTACTGCGCCGCGCGGAGGCCGGGTCAGGAGAACACGGCCCTCTCGACCGTGTCCAGCTCGGCCTCGCAGTTGATCACCGCGGGCGCCTTGCCGAGCGCGGTGTCCGGGTCCTTGAGCCCGTGGCCCGTGAGCACGCAGACGACCGAGCGCGGCTGCTCGGCGCCGTCTGCGACGGGCATCCCGTGGGCCAGCAGCCCCGCGACCGAGGCCGCCGAGGCGGGCTCGCAGAAGACCCCCTCGCTCGAGGCGAGCCAGCGGTAGGCGTCGAGGATCTGGTCGTCGCTGACGGCGGCGACCCGCCCGCGCGAGGCCGTGAACGCGTTCATCGCCTCCTCCCAGCGCGCCGGGTTGCCGATCCGGATCGCCGAGGCGACCGTCTCGGGCTGCTCGACCGGATGCCCCTCGACCAGCGGCGCGGCGCCGGCGGCCTGGAAGCCGTAGAGGACCGGGGACGCCTCGTAGTCCTGGAAGCCGGCCCAGTAGGCCGTGACGTTGCCGGCGTTGCCGACCGGGATCGCGAGCGCGTCGGGTGGTTCCCCGAGCTCGTCGCAGACTTCGTACGCGGCCGTCTTCTGGCCCTCGATGCGCCAGGGGTTGACCGAGTTGACGAGCTCGACGGGGTTGCGGTCCGCCAGCTCGCGCACTATCGCCAGCGCCTCGTCGAAGTTGCCCTGCAGCGCGATCACCCGCGCGCCGTGCATCAGCGCCTGGGCGAGCTTGCCGACCGCGATCTTGCCCTCGGGCACGATCACCGCCCCCCGCAGCCCGGCCCGCGCGGCGTAGGCGGCGGCGCTGGCGGCGGTGTTGCCCGTCGAGGCGCAGATCACGGCCTCGGCGCCCTGGCCCTTGGCCCGCGACACGGCAACGGTCATGCCGCGGTCCTTGAAGCTCCCGGTCGGGTTCGCCCCCTCGAGCTTGAGGTGCACGTCGGCCTCCAGGCGCTCGGACAGCCGGGGCGAGTGGATCAGCGGCGTCGAGCCCTCGTTCAGGGTCACCACCGGGTCGCCCTCGTCGAGCGAGAGCCAGCGCCGGTAGCGCTCGATCAGCGGCTGTGGCATCTGCGGTCGCCCATCAGACGAACTCCTCCTCGATCACGCGGATCGAGCGGGGAGGCGAGCGCAGGAACTTGAGCTTCGCGATCTTCGCCAGGGCCGCGTCGAAGCGCTTCTCGGAGACCTCGTGCATGACCATCACCAGGCGCGCGTCGTCCCCCATGCCCTTCTGGACCACGCTTCGGACCGAGACCTCGGCCTCGCCCAGGATCTGGGTGATCTTGGCGAGCACGCCGGGCCGGTCCTCGACCTCCAGGTGCAGGTAGAAGGCCGACTCGACATCCTTCGCGATCCCCAGCCTGGAGTTCTCCTCGAACAGCGGCGAGCCGCCGGCGATGACGCTGACGACGTCGCCCAGCACCGCCGACGCCGTCTCCGGGCCGCCGGCCCCGGGGCCCGACATCGTGATCTCGGTGATCGCCGGAGCTTCGACCATGACCGCGTTGAAGGGGCCCTCGATCGGCGCCAGCGGGTGGCCCGGATAGAGGAAGCAGGGGAAGACCCGGACGCTGATCTTCTTCTCGCCGACGCGCTCGGCGACGCCGAGCAGCTTCAGCGACAGCCCGAGTTCCTTGGCGTAGGTGAGGTCGTCCGGGGTGATCCGCTCGATGCCCTCATAGGCGACGTCGTCGAGCGAGACCGGCGCGCCGAAGGCGAGCCGGGCGAGGATCGCCATCTTCGCCGCCGCGTCCGCCCCGCCGACGTCGTCGGTCGGGTCGGCCTCGGCGTAGCCCAGCTCCTGGGCCTGCGCCAGCGCCTGCTCGTAGGAGAGCCCGGCGCGGCTCATCTCGGTGAGGATGTAGTTGGTGGTGCCGTTGACGATCCCGAACACCTTCTCGATCGGGATGGCGCCGAGGCTCTCCTGCACGACCCGGATCACGGGGATGGCGCCGGCCACCGCCGCCTCGAAGCGGAGCTGCGCGCCGCCCTCCTTGGCGGCCGCGACGAGCTCGTCGCCGTGCTGGGCGACGAGCTGCTTGTTGGCCGTGACCACGTGGCGGCCCTCGCGCAGGGCGCGCGTGACGTAGGTGCGGGCGTCGTCGGTGCCGCCGATCAGCTCGACGATGATGTCGCTGGCGGCCAGGATCTCGTCGAAGTCGCCCTGCTTGCGCCCGAGCACGCCGGTGACCTTGGGGCGCCGGCCCGCCACCTCCGCGACCATCTCGGCGCGCTCGGTGAGCAGCCTCTCGAAGGCGCCGCCGACGGTGCCCTTGCCGAGGATCCCGACCAGCACCTCGTCGGCCATCAGGCGTCCCTCGCCAGCAGGTCGTCCCAGCTCTCGCGGCGGACGACGACGCGCGCCTCGCCCCCGTCGCAGAAGATCACCGGCGGCCGCGGCACGCCGTTGTAGTTGTTGGCCATCGCGTGCCCGTAGGCTCCGGTCGCGGGGGTGACCAGCACGTCGCCGACCCGCGGCGCGGCGATCTCGGCGTCCTCGATCAGCACGTCGCCGGACTCGCAGTGCTTGCCGGCGATCGTCGCCTCGGTGTCGGGCAGCTCGGCGGCGCGGTCGGCGATCAGGGCCTCGTAGCGGGCGCCGTAGAGCATCGGGCGCAGGTTGTCGCTCATGCCGCCGTCCACGGCGACGTAGGTGCGCACGCCCGGGATCTCCTTGACGGTGCCGACGCGGTAGGCGGTGACGCCCGCGTTCCCGACCAGCGAGCGCCCGGGCTCGATCGCGATCCGCGGCACCGGGTAGAAGACGCGCTCGATGCCCCGCACCTTCACGTCCACGTAGTCGTCCACCGAGGGGGGCTCGTCCCCGTCCATGTAGGCGATCCCGAGGCCGCCGCCGACGTTGATCAGCTCGGGCTCGAGCTCGAGCGCGGAGGTGAAGTCGGCGAGCACCTCGATCGCCTTGGTGTAGGGCTCGAGCTCGTAGATCTGCGAGCCGATGTGGGCGTGCAGCCCGACCAGCTCCAGGTGCTTCGAGGCGCGCACCCGCTCGACCGCCTGCTCGGCGAGGCCGTCGGCGAGGCCGAAGCCGAACTTGGAGTCCTCCTGGCCGGTCTGGATGTAGGAGTGGGTCGAGGCCTCGATCCCGGGCGTGATCCGGATCAGGACTCGCTGGGGCCGATCGAGCAGGCGGTCGGCCAGCTCGATCTCGTCGAAGGAGTCGAGCACCAGGTGCCCCACCCCGTTGTCGAACGCGTACTCGAGCTCACGCCGGGTCTTGTTGTTGCCGTGCAGGTGGATGCGCCCGGGGTCGAAGCCGGCCGCGAGCGCCATGTGCAGCTCGCCGCCCGAGGCGACGTCCACCGACAGCCCCTCGCGCTCGAACAGGCGGTAGGCCGCCGTGCAGGGGAAGGCCTTGCTGGCGAAGATCACCTCGAAGTCGCTGCTGCGCTCCGAGAACGCCCGCAGATACTCAGCCGCGCGCTCCCTCATGTCCTGCTCGGCGTAGATGTACGCAGGGGTGCCGTGCTCGGCGACCAGTCTGACCACGTCGCAGCCGCCGACCTCGAGCCGGCCTCGCTCGTTCACGCGCGAGCCCAGCGGGTAGACCGGGCTGGATGCGATCGGGTCGGTCGCAGCTGCGACCGACCCCCTGTTGTCGCTGGAGGAGCTCATGCGAAGCTCAATTCTGACGAGAAGCCGGCCGCGGGGCGGGCGCGGGCGCGCAGGGGGCCCGCCGCGCTCGGTCAGAATCATCCCCGTGGAGCATCCCCCGCCGCGAGCGCCCGACCGAGAGGACCGCCACCTGGGGCTCGACTACGCGCTCTGGCTGCCCGACCCCGCCGGGCGCGAGGACCGCCGGGGGGCGCGCTCGCGCAAGCCGCCGGCGCCTCAGTGGCCGGGCATCGTCATCTGCCACGGGGCC
>VGBV01000023.1 GCA_016870325.1 Actinomycetota bacterium | reverse complement strand
TCGCCATAGGCCGCCGCCGAACCATTGTCCTGGTGCCAGGGTGGCGCGTTTTCGGGGCATGGCCCCGAGAAGTCGCCATAGGCCGCCGCCGAACCATTGTCCTGGTGCCAGGGTGGCGCGTTTTCGGGGCATGGCCCCGAGAAGTCGCCACCGCCGCCGATCCCGCGGGTCCGTGTCGCCCTGGCCCGGCCCTCGACCCTCGCCCGGGCAGCCGCGCCGACCCCTTCGCCCCTCGTCAACCCGGCCCGGCCCTCAACCCTCGTTCGGGCGGGGCCCTGCAGCTGCACCGGTCGCCGCAACCGGAGCGGCCCACGGCGCCGCGCCGGCAAGCACCGCCGACGCGTACGCGCCGTAGCCGCCGGCCGAGATCGCCTCGCGGGCGCCTGCCATCAGGCGCTCCATGTAGGTGAGGTTGTGGAGGGTGAGCAGGCGGGCGCCGGTGAGCTCGCGGGCGCGGGCCAGGTAGTGGATGTAGGCGCGGCTGTGGCGCCGGCATGCCTCGCAGGGGCAGCCCTCGGCGAGCGGGCCGTCGTCGTCGGCGAAGCGCTGCTTGGCCAGGTCGATGCGGAATCGGCCCTCCGGCTCGGGCGCGAGCGCGACCCCGTGCCGGGCGAGGCGGGTGGGCACGGCGCAGTCGAAGACGTCCATCCCGAGCGGGATCGCGCGCATCAGGTCGTCGACCTCGCCGATCCCGAGCAGGTGGACCGGGGCGTCGGCGGGAAGCAGCGGCGCGGTCAGCGCCAGCACCTCGGCCATCTCGGGCTTGTCGCGGCCGAGGGTGCCGCCGATCGCGATCCCGTCCACGGCGGCCTCCCCCACCTTCTGAGCCGCCTCGCGGCGCAGCTCCTCGTGGACTCCTCCCTGCACGATCCCGAACACCGCCTGCCCGGGCGGGCCCTCGCGCTCGTGCCACTGCAGGCAGCGGGCGAGCCAGCGGTGGGTGCGCTCCATCGCGCGCGCGGTGTAGTCGCGGTCGGCGTGGTAGGGCGTGCACTCGTCGAAGACGAGCGCGATGTCCGAGCCGAGCTTTGCCTGGATCGCCATCGACTCCTCCGGCCCGATGAAGCGGTCCGAGCCGTCCAGGAGCGACTGGAAGGCGACGCCTCGCTCGCTGATCTCGACCTTGGCGCGCCCCTCGCCCTCGCCACGGCGGCCCTTGATCTCGTCGGCGACCCCGCCGTGGGCGAGAGAGAAGACCTGGAAGCCGCCGGAGTCGGTGATGATCGCGCGATCCCAGCCCATGAAGCCGTGCAGGCCGCCGTGGGCGGCGATCCGGTCCTCGCCGGGCGACAGGTGCAGGTGGAAGGCATTGCCCAGCACCAGCACGTAGCCCAGCTCCGCCACCTCGCCGGCCGAGAGCGAGCGCACGCTCGCCTTGGTCGCGAGCGGGATGAAGGCCGGGGTCGCGATCTCCCCGTGCCCGCAACGAATCAGGCCCGTGCGGGCTGAGCCGTCACGGGCCTGAATCTCGAACTCGAGCCTGGCCGGGTCCTTGCGCACCCGGCAAGCCTAGGGCTAGGCGCTCTCCTTCTCGGTGCCCGAGCCCTCGACCGTCGCCTTGCCGATCTCGACTCGGGTCGGCTTGGTCTCGGCGGGCTTGGGGATGCGGATCTCGAGCACGCCGTCGCTGAAGCCGGCGCTGACGGCGTCGGCCTCGACGCCGCGCGGCAGGCTCAGCGAGCGGGCGAAGCGGCCGAAGGCCCGCTCGACGCGGTGGTATCCCTCGCCCTTCTGCTCGTGCTCGGACTTGCGCTCGCCCGAGACGGTGAGCACGTTGTCCTTGATCTCGATCTCGACGTCGTCCTCGCTGATGCCGGGGAGGTCGGCTCGGACCACCAGGTCCTCGTCGGTCTCGACCAGGTCCATCGCGGGGATCCAGCGCCGGGTGGCGCCGCCGTTGGCCGGCCGCCCGTCGAAGAAGCGGTCGAACAGCCGGTTCATGTCGCCCTGCAGCGAGTCGAGCTCGCGGATCGGGTCCCATCGCACGAGTGCCATCTGTGTTTCACCTCCTTGAAGCGTGGTCGCCGTGGCTACGGCGTTGATCTGCTCAGATGATAAAACCTAAGTCATTTACTATCAAGTTTGCCGGTGCCCGCCCGGTCGAGCAGCGACCGGCCGGTCATCGCCTCGGGCTGGGGCGCATCCAGCAGCTCCAGCACCGTCGGGGCGACGTCGGCGAGGATGCCCCCCTCGCGCAGCTCGAGGCCGGGCAGGGTGACGATCAGGGGCACGGGGTTGGTCGAATGCGCCGTGTTGGGCGAGCCGTCGGGCTCGAGCATCTGCTCTGCGTTGCCGTGGTCGGCGGTGATCAGGCAGGCGCCGCCGCCCTCGTGGACCGCGCCGACGACGCGCGCCAGGTCGCCGTCGACCTCCTCGATCGCGGCGACCGCGGCGGGGATGACGCCGGTGTGCCCGACCATGTCGGGGTTGGCGAAGTTGATCACGCCGAAGCGGAAGCCGCCGCGGCGCCAGCGCGAGCTGAAGGCCTCGGCGGCGGCCTCGGCGCTCATCTGCGGCTTCTCGTCGTAGGTGGCGACGTCGCGCGGCGAGTCGACCAGTGCCCGCTCCTCCCCGCTCCACTCCCGCTCGCGGCCGCCGTTGAAGAAGTAGGTGACGTGGGCGTACTTCTCGGTCTCGGCCACGTGCAGCTGGCGGCCGCCGCCCTCGGCGATCACCTCGGCCAGCGTCGTCTCGGGCTCCCGCGGCGGGAACGCGACCGGGAAGGGCCAGCCGTGCTTGTACTCGGTCATCGTCGCCACCTCGAGCACCGGGCCGCCCTCGCGGTCGAACTCGGTGAAGGCCGGGTCCCCCAGCGCCAGGGTCAGCTCGCGGGCGCGGTCGGGGCGGAAGTTGATGAAGATCACCGGCTCGTCGGCGGCGACGCCGTCGTAGTCGCCGATCACGGTCGGCTCGATGAACTCGTCGGTGACCCCGGCCTCGTAGCCGGCCCTGACCGCGGCGCCGGCGTCGCCGGCGCGCTCGCCGCGAGCGTGCACGATCGCGTCGTAGGCCTTCTTGACCCGGTCCCAGCGGCGGTCGCGGTCCATCCCCCAGTAGCGGCCGCCGACGGTGCCGACGCGTCCCGCCCGGCGCAGCCAGCGCTCGGCCTCGGCGACGTAGCCCGGCCCGGCCTCGGGCAGCGTGTCGCGGCCGTCGGTGAGCGCGTGCAGGACGAGGTCGGGAACCCCCTCCGAGGCGGCCAGCTCGATCACGGCCTCGATGTGCTCCCAGCCCGAGTGGACGCCGCCGTCGGAGACGAGCCCGACCGCGTGCAGGCGGCCCCGCCGTGACTCGAGCGCGCGCCTGCAGGCGCCGCGCAGCGCCGGGTTCTCGAAGAAGGAGCCGTCCGCGATCGAGTCGTTGATCCGCGCCAGGTCCTGCTTCACGATCGCGCCGGCGCCGAGGTTGAGATGCCCCACCTCCGAGTTCCCCATCTGCCCGTCGGGGAGGCCGACGTCGCGCCCCGAGGTCGAGAGCGTCGTGTGCGGGTAGCCCGCCCAAAGCTGGTCGAAGACGGGGGTGTCGGCCTGGGCCACGGCGTTGCCCGGCCCGTCGGGGGCCAGACCCCAGCCGTCGAGGATGACCAGCGCGACCGAGCCCACGGGGAGAGGCCCCGAGGGACCCGGGGGGACGCTCACCGCGCGGCCGCCGCCACGATCGCGGCGAAGTCCGCCGCCTCGAGGCTGGCGCCGCCGACAAGCGCGCCGTCCACGTCGGGCTGCGCGAGCAGCTCGGCCGCGTTGGCGGGCTTGACCGAGCCGCCGTAGAGGATGCGGACGCGCTCGGCCGCGCCGGCGTCGCGCGTGGCGACACGCTCGCGAATCAGCGCGACCGCCTCCTGCGCCTGCTCGGGCGTGGCCGTGCGCCCGGTGCCGATCGCCCAGATCGGCTCGTAGGCGATCACGATCCGGTCCAGGTGCTCGGGCTCGACCGCGGCCAGGTCGGCCTCGATCTGACGGGTCAGCACCTCGGCGGTCTGATCGGCGTCGCGCTGGGCCTCGTCCTCGCCGACGCAGAGGATCGGCTCGAGGCCGGCCTCGAGCGCGGTGGGGAGCTTCTCGGCCAGCGCCTCGTCGCTCTCGGCGAACAGCGCACGGCGCTCGGAGTGGCCGAGGATCACGTCCTCGACGCCCAGGTCGAGCAGCATCGCCGCGGAGACCTCGCCGGTGAAGGCGCCGCTCTCGGCCTGGTGCATGTTCTGGGCGGCGACGCGGACCGGCGTCTCGACGCAGCGGGCCACCACCGGCGCCAGCGCCGTGTAGGCGGGGCAGAGCACGACCTCGGGGCCCTCCGCGGGCAGCGCGGGCAGCAGGGCGTCGAGGAACTCCAGCGCCTCCCCGACGGTCTTGTGCATCTTCCAGTTTGCGGCCAGCAGGGGCGTCCTGCTCATCGCTGGGAATCTCCTTCGGTTTCAGGCATCGGTCAGGGCCTCGACGCCGGGCAGCTCGGCGCCCTCGAGCAGCTCGAGCGATGCGCCGCCGCCGGTCGAGAGCCAGTCGACGCGGCCGGCGAGCCCGAACCGGGCCATCGCGGCGGCGGAGTCCCCCCCGCCCACGACCGTGTGCCCGGGCGCCGCGGCGACGGCCTCGGCGACCGCGCGGGTGCCGGCGGCGAAGGGCTCGAGCTCGAAGGCGCCCATCGGCCCGTTCCAGAGCACGGTCCCCGCGGCCCCGATCAGCTTCGCGTAGTTGACCGCGGTGTTGAAGCCGATGTCGAGCCCCATCCAGCCCTCGGGCACGTCGACGCCGTTCAGCTCCTGCACCTCGGTCTCGGCGCTGAACTCCCGCCCGAGCACGAGGTCCTCGGGCAGGTGCAGGCGGGCCTTGGCGCGCTCGGCGCGGGGCAGCAGCTCCCGGGCGGCCTCGACGCTGTCTTCGTCCAGCAGCGACTCGCCGGTGTCGCGGCCCTCGGCCTTGAAGAAGCTGAAGCACATCGCGCCGCCGATCACGATCTCGTCCGCGGAGCCGAGGAAGCGCTCGATCACGCCGATCTTGTCGGTCACCTTGGCCCCGCCCAGGACCACGACCAGCGGCGGCTCGGGGTGGTCGCGAACCCTCGTCAGCTCCTCGACCTCGCGCTCCAGCAGCAGCCCGGCGCAGGAGGGGAGCAGGGAGGCGACCCCGCGCGTGGTCGCGTGGGCGCGATGGGCCGCGCCGAAGGCGTCGTTGACGTAGAGCTCGGCGAGCCGCGCAAGCCCCGCCGCGAGCTCCGGATCGTCCTCGGTCTCGCCGGGCTCGAAGCGGCTGTTCTCCAGCAGCAGCACCTGGCCGGGCTGAAGCCGCTCGGCCGCCGCCTCGACATCGTCGCCGACCACGCCGGGCGCCAGCGGCACCTCGGCGCCGAGCAGCTCTCCGAGGCGGGCGGCGACGGGCGCCATCGAGAGCTCCGGGTCGGCGCCCTTCGGCCTGCCCAGGTGCGAGACGAGCACGACCGAGGCGCCGCGCTCCAGCAGGCTCCGGATAGTCGGCAGGCTTGCCCGGATGCGGGTGTCGTCGCCGACCTCGGCGCCGCCCGGTCCCTGTTCCAGCGGCACGTTCAGGTCGGCGCGCACGAGCACGCGCCTGCCCTCCACCTCTGCGTCCCGGACGCTGGCCTTGCCGATGCTCAACGCCGCGATACCGCCGGCCCTGCGCCTAGATGATTGATTCCACGGCGCCGTGCGCCTGAGGGCACGCATGGCCGAGCAGCCCAAGGACGCAGGGCGCAGCCCTTGGTGGCGCCAAGGGCAGGCCCGAGGACGCCGGGATGCGATGCGCCATGCGGGGCCTCAGGCGTGCGTGGTCGTGGAATCACTCATCTAGGCGCTGACGGCCGCGGGCTCCAGCACCTTCGCGGCGAGCTCGACGCAGCGGTTCGAGTAGCCCCACTCGTTGTCGTACCAGGAGAAGACCTTGACCATGTTCCCCGCCAGCACCATCGTCTGCTCCGAGTCGAAGATCGAGCTGTGCGGATCGCCGACGATGTCGGTCGAGACGAGGGGGTCCTCGCTGTACTTCAGGATCCCCTTCAGCGGGCCCTCGGCCGCCGTCTCGATGGCGCCGTTGATCTCCTCGGCGCTCGTGTCCTTCGACGACTGGAAGGTGAGGTCGACCACGGACCCGGTGATCACCGGGGCCCGAACCGCCATCCCGTTGAGGCGCCCGTTCAGGTCCGGCAGCACCAGGCCGACGGCCTTGGCGGCGCCGGTCGAGGTGGGGATCAGGTTGACCGCGGCGGCGCGGGCGCGGCGCGGGTCCTTGTGGGGCATGTCCTGCAGGCGCTGGTCGGCCGTGTAGGCGTGGATCGTGGTCATCAGGCCGTGGTCGATGCCTATCGTGTCGTGCAGGACCTTCGCCACGGGCGCCAGGCAGTTGGTCGTGCAGGAGGCGTTGGAGATGATGTCGTGCTCGGCGGGGTCGTAGTCGTCGAAGTTGACCCCGAGCGCCACGGTGATGTCCGGCTCGGTCGCCGGTGCGGAGATGATCACCTTCTTGGCGCCCGCGCCGAGGTGCTTGCTCGCGTCCTCGCGCTTGGTGAAGAAGCCGGTGGACTCGATCACGACGTCGGCGCCGACGTCTCCCCACGGCAGCTTGGCCGGATCCTTCTCGGAGAAGACCTTGAGCTCGTCACCGTCGACCACGAGCCCGTCCTTGCCGACGGTCACCTCTCCCTTGTAGGGGCCGAGGATCGAGTCGTACTTGAGCAGGTGCGCGAGGCTCTCGGTGTCGACGAGGTCGTTGACGCCGACGAAGTCGATCTCGGCGCCCGCGGCCTTCGCCGCCCTGAAGAGGTTGCGCCCGATGCGCCCGAAGCCGTTGATCCCGACCTTCACCGCCATGCTCGAAGCCTCCTGTCGACCGAATCCGTTTTCATCGCCTGACTCAAGCTAGTACAGCGGCCGCGGCAGGATCACTCCGGCGCCGAGACGATCTCGACCTCGTAGCCGTCGGGGTCGCGCAACCGCGCCGCATAGCTGCGCCCCCCGTGCGCGGGCGCGGCGCCCGGCTCGGCGACGGGCTCGCCGCCGTTGCTCAAGCCGGACTCGTACGAGGCCTTGACCGCGGGGATGCTGTTGGCGGGGAACGAGACCTTCCCGAAGCCGGGGCGCGAGGCATCGGAGCGGGTGATGTAGAGCGCCGGCCGGTTCATGCCCCAGGAGATCACCTCGGGGCTGTCCTCCTGGCGGCGCCAGCCCAGCGGCGCCAGCACGGCGTCGTAGAAGCTGCCGCTTCGCTCGATATCGGACACGTTCAGGCTTACGTAGTACAGCATCAGGTTGCGGTCCCCCGAGGTCAGGTACGGCTTCCGCGGTCCGGGACGGTCGGCGCTCGCGAATGCCGTTTCGCCAAGCGTACTAGCGCCGCGGCTCCCAGCGGAACGCGAACAGCGCCACCAGCAGTCCGGCGATACCCCATGCGGCGACGATCGCGAGGTCGCCCCACTCGAAGCCCGCTCCCGCGGTCGACGGGTCCCAGGCCTCGAAGAAGGCCTGGAAGAAGTGACGGATCGGGAAGATGTCGGCGAAGCTCAGCACCCCCTCGGGGATCTCGTTGTCGGGGATGAAGATCCCCGAGATGAAGTACAGCGGCAGCACCACCGCGTTCGAGATCGCGGGCGCCGCGTCCTCGGAGGGGATCGCCGCCGTCAGCGCGAAGCCGAGGCAGCAGAAGGTGAAGGCGCCGACCGCGAGTGTCAGCGCGACCGCCGGCAGCGTGGTGGTCGGGATCTCGACGTCGTAGACGATGCGACCGATGACGGCGACCAGCACGACCATCAGCACCGAGACGACCAGCGAGTTGCCGACCCTGCCGGCGACGAAGTCCTGCGGCGGCAGCGGCGTCCCCCGCGCTCGCTTCAACAGGCCGCGCTCGCGGTCCTGGGTCAGGTTGTTCGCCAGGTTCTGCAGCGTCGCGGAGATCACCGCCAGCGAGATGATCGCCGGCACGTAGTAGGTGGTCGTATTGACGCCGCGGTCGGCGATCTCGTCGTTGCCGAAGATCGTCGCGAAGATGAAGAGGAAGATCAGCGGCAGCATCACCGTGAAGAAGACGGACGCGGGGTTGCGCCAGAAGACCTTCTGGTCGTAGCGGAACTGGTGCAGCGCCAGGCGCACGCCGTTCACGCCGGCTCCTCGCCGTCGCGGTCACCGGCGTGGGCGTCGGCCAGCTCCAGATAGACGTCCTCGAGGCTTGGACGGCGCACCTCCAGCCCGGGCAGCCCCGCGCCGCGCGTGGTCGCCCACGAGGTCAGCTCGTCCAGGGCCGGCAGCGGGTCCTCGGCGGGGATCGAGACCCGGTCCCCATCGATCCGCGCCCGCGCCCGCAGCCCGGCGGGCAGGTCGGCCGCGTCGGCTCCCGGCGGCAGCGTGAAGCTGATCCGGGTCGCCCGCTGCTCGGAGTCGCCGAGCTGGTCGGGCGGGCCCTCGGCGACGATCCGCCCGGCGGCGAGGATCGCGACCCTGTCGGCGAGCGCCTGCGCCTCCTCCATGTAGTGCGTGGTCAGGATCACGGTCTTCCCGAGGTCGCGGAGGCTGCCCAGCACCTCCCAGGCCTGGCGGCGCGCCGAGGGGTCGAAGCCGGTGGTCGGCTCGTCGAGGAAGAGCAGCTCGGGGTCGCCGACCAGCGCCAGGGCCACGTCCAGGCGCCGCTGCTGGCCCCCCGACAACCGCGAGGTGCGGGCGTCGGCCTTGGCCTCCAGCCCGACCAGGGCGACGGTCTCGTCGACGTCGCGGGGGCCCGGGTAATAGCCGGCGTAGCGGGCGACGGCCTCGCGCACGGTCAGCTCCGGGGTCAGCCGGCACTCCTGCAGCACGATCCCGACCCGCTCGCGCCAGCGGCGCGTGATCTCGGCCGGGTCGGAGCCGAGCACGCTGACCTCGCCGGCGCTGCGCGGCCGGTAGCCCTCGAGGATCTCGACCGTCGTCGTCTTGCCGGCGCCGTTGGGACCGAGCAGCGCGAACACCTCGCCCGCGCAGACCTCGACGTCGATCCCGCGCACGGCCTCGAAGTCCCCGTAGGACTTGCGCAGCCCGGTGGCGCTGATCACGACGTCCGACACGGCCGCGCCAGTCTAGGGAGGCGGCCCCGCCGGGTCTTTCGTCGGACGGCTTCGCCATCAGGCGGGGTCGCTGGCGCTCGCCCACATCCTTTGCGGCCGCAAGCAGCCGCTCGGAGCAGTGCTCGCTTGCGACCCCTGCCTAATCCAAGTCCCGGTGCACGACGCGCAGCTTGACGTCGTCGCGGTGGCCGACCTCGCGGGCGATCCGGTCGGCGACGGTGATCGAGCGGTGGCGGCCGCCGGTGCAGCCGACGGCGATGGTCAGGTGCTGCTTGCCCTCGGCCACGTAGGCGGGCAAGAGGAACTCGAGCAACGACATCAGGCGGCCGTAGAACTCGCCGGCCTGGGTCCCCGACTCGACGTAGGTGACCACCTCGGGGTCCTGTCCGGTCATCGGTCGCAGCCGCTCGTCGTAGTAGGGGTTCGGCAGGAAGCGGACGTCCAGGGTCAGGTCGGCGTCGCGCGGCGGCCCGTTCTTGAAGCCGAAGGTGAGCAGGGTCAGGGCCAGCTGGTTCTCCTCGCGCTCGCGCCCGATCAGCTCGGTCGCGATCCGGCGCCGCAGCGCGCCGCCGGTGAGGTCGGTCGTGTCGAGCACGACGTCGGCGAGCTCGCGCAGCGGGGCGAGCATGCTGCGCTCCTCGCGGACGCCGTCGACGATGCGGCCGCTGCGCGCCAGCGGGTGGCGGCGGCGCGTCTCCTTGTAGCGGTGCAGCAGCGTCTCCTCGTCACCCTCCAGGAACAGCACCCTGAGGTCGAGCTCGCTCTCGCGCAGCTCGCCGAGCACCGCGATCAGGTCCTCGAAGTAGTCGCCCCCGCGCACGTCGGAGACGACCGCCGCGCGCTCGACCCCGCTGCCGTCGAAGCTGAAGAGCTCGCCGAGCGCCCCGATCATGCGCGGCGGCAGGTTGTCCACGCAGAAGTAGCCACCGTCCTCGAAGGCCGCGATCGCCTCGGACTTGCCGGCGCCGGAGTGGCCCGTGATGACCACGAGCTCGACGCCCTTGGGGCCCGTCCCGTTGCCGGGCGGCACCCCTTCTCCCTGCTTGTCCACGGCTGCTTTCGGCGACATCAGCCGGCCCTGTTCAGTTGCCGGTGGATTTCGCGAGCGAGCTTACCGGGCACCCCGGGCACCGCTTCCAGCTCCTCCCGGCTGGCGGCCAGCAGCCGGTCCGGCGAGCCGAAATGCGCCAGCAGGGCCCGCTTGCGGGCCGGGCCGACGCCGCGCACCCCGTCCAGGACCGAGGCGGTCATCGCCTGGTCGCGCCGTGTGCGGTGGAAGCCGATCGCGAAGCGGTGGGCCTCGTCGCGGACGCGCTGCAGCGTCTGCAGGGCCTCGGAGCGGCGCTCGAGCCGGATCGAGCCCGGCCGCCCGGGCACGAAGACCTCCTCGACCCGCTTGGCGAGGCTGACCACCGCCACCCCGCGCTCGGTCAGCGGCTCCAGCACCCCGAGCCCGGCCGAGAGCTGTCCCTTGCCGCCGTCGATCACGATCAGGTCGGGCAGCGCCGAGAAGCTGCCGTCGCGGTCCCTGTCATGGGGCGATAGGTCGGCCTGCTCCAGGTAGCGGCCGATGCGGCGGGTCAGCACCTCGCGCATCGAAGCGAAGTCGTCGGGCCCACCGTTGGCGGAGTCGGCCTCCCCCCGGATCTTGAACTTGCGGTAGTCGGACTTCTTCGGGGCGCCCCCCTCGAACACGACCATCGAGGCGACCGTGTGCGTCTCGCCGAGGTTGGAGATGTCGTAGGCCTCGATCCGCACCGGCAGCCGCTCAAGCCCCAGCTCCTGCTGGAGCGCGTCAAGCGCCTCGGCGCGACGCTGGCGGCGGTGCTCCTGGCGCAGCCGGTCCTGGGCGAGCGCCAGCTCGGCGTTGCGCTCGGCCAGCTCGCGCAGACGCCGCAGGTCGCCGCGCTCGGCCACCCGCACCTCGACCGCGGAGTCCCGCTCGCTGCCGAGCGCCTCGGCCAGGACCTCGGCCCGCCCGTGCAGCTCGCGTCCGACCACCACCCGCGGCGGCACCGAGGGCGCCGCGGCGTAGTACTGCAGCAGGAAGCTCTCGGTCACGTCCGCCGCGCCGCGCTCCTCGCCGCCCGTCAGGTAGAAGCCCTGGCGCTCGGCCAGCACGCCGTCGCGCACCTGGAACACCTGCGCGTTCGCGTCGGTCCCCTCGACCGCGACGCCGATCAGGTCGGCGCTTCCCATCGAGCTGCCGGCGACCCGCTGGCGCTCCATCAGGCTGTTGACGGCGCCGAGCCGGTCGCGGAACAGCGCCGCGCGCTCGAAGTCCTGCTGCCCGGACGCCTCCTCCATCCGCGCCTCGAGGTCGCCCGCGATCTCTCGGTAGCGGCCCGAGAGAAAGTCCACGATCGCGTCGATGTTGGCGCGGTACTCGGCGCGCTCGATGTAGTCCACGCACGGGGCCTGGCAGCGCTTGATGTAGTAGTCGAGGCACGGCACGCCCGAGCGCCGGCCGGGCTCGGGGCCCTCGCAGGTTCGGTACTGGAACAGCTTGCCGAGCAGGTCGAGAGTCTCGCGCACCCGCTTGGCCGACGAGAAGGGGCCGAAGTAGGCGCGCCCGGGGCGGTGGCGCTCGCGCGTGAAGTAGACGCGCGGGTAGTCCTCGTCGAGGCTGATCGCGATGTAGGGATAGGACTTGTCGTCGCGCAGGCGGATGTTGAAGCGGGGGCGCAGGCGCTTGATGAAGCTCTGCTCGGCGAGCAGGGCCTCGGCCTCGGTCTGGGTGACGAGCGTCTCGATCGAGTCGACGCGGTCGAGCATGCCGCCGGTTCCCCCGAGCCCGGCGCCGAGCCCGCCGCCCTTCCCCGCGAAGTGCGAGGCGACGCGCTTGCGGATCGAGTTCGCCTTGCCGACGTACAGGGCCTCTCCCGAGCGGTCCCGGAACACGTAGACGCCGGGGGAGTCGGGCAGCTCGCGGCGCTGCTGCTCGAGTCCCTCGCGTCCGCTTGCGGCATCGGCCATGAGACAAGGGTAGGCTCACGCCCAGCCGTTACCCAGCCGAAGCCGCCGAACTGAAGACGCTCAGCATCGCCTCCGACGGGCCGATCGGGCCCCTGACCCTGGACAGGCCCGATCACATGAACGCGATGGACCCCGAGCTGATCTTCGAGCTCACGGTCGCGGCCGCCTGGCTGGCCGACCGCGCCCCGTTCAGGGCGCTGATCGTGACCGGCGCCGGCAGGGCCTTCAGCGCCGGCCGCGACGTCGACTGGTTCATCAAGGGGCTCGAGGACCCGGAGCACGACCTGCCCTCCGACGTCCGCCGCGGCGCCGAGGTCCTGCACCAGGCGATCGTCGACTTCCGCCGCATCCCTACCCCGTGATCGGCGCGGTCAACGGCGCCGCCGGGGCGGGCTTCTCGCTGGCCCTGATGTGCGACCTGCGCATCGCAGCGGCCGAGGCGTTCTTCGTGGTGGCCTACGGGCGCATCGGCGACAGCCTCGAGCACTCGCTCACCGACCACCTGCAGCTCGAGCGTCACGGGATCGCCGACAGCATGGCCACCGAGGACCTCCGCCACGGCGTCACCGCCTTCAAGGCGGGCGAGAAGCCCGAGTTCGAGGGCGATTGAGCGGGACTTGAGGCGCCGGGGGATAGAGTGGCCTTTCCCTGAACGATCCGAAAGGGGACGAGATGAAGAAGGCTTCACTCCTCCTTGTCGCAATCGCGCTGGCGCTGTTCGGCCTCGTGGCTTGCGGCGGAGACGACGACGAGACCACGGCCGCCGAGACGACGACCGAGGCGACCACGGGGGGTGGCGGCAGCACCGTCGCGATCACGGCGGCCGCCGACGGCACCCTCGCCTATGACCAGACGGAGGTGGACGCAACCGCCGGCGAGGTCACGATCGACTTCGACAACCCGGCTGCGCTCTCGCATGATGTAGCGGTCGAGGACGACGCGGGCACCGAGCTGGGCAAGACCGACATCGTCGCCCAGGACACGGCGACGACGACGATCGACCTGGCGCCGGGGACCTACACGTTCTTCTGCACGGTCCCGGGACACCGCGAAGGCGGCATGGAGGGCACGCTCAACGTCAAGTAGCGCGCCCGAGCAGCTCGGATTGCGCAACGACAACGGCCCAGCCGGGCCGTTGTCGTTCCGGTGGTTATTCGGGGAGGACGCGGCCGACGCTGTCGGCGACGCAGGCGGGCTTCTCGTTGCCCTCGACCTCGACCGTGAAGCGGGTGACCACCTGCCACCAGCCACCGCCCACGTCCTCGACCTCGACGACCTCGGCGCTGCCGCGGATGCTCGAGCCGGCCGGGACGGGAGCCGGGAAGCGCACCTTGTTCCAGCCGTAGTTGACGCCGAGCTTGAAGCCGGTCGACTTCATCAGGTCCAGGCGGATGCCGTCGGTCAGAGAGAGCGTCAGGTTGCCGTGGGCGATGGTGGTCCCGAACGGGCTCTCCGTTTTCGCGCGCTCGACGTCGACGTGGATCCACTGGTCGTCGCCGGAGAGCTCGGCGAAGGCGTCGATGTCCGCCTGGGTGACCTCGCGCCACTCGCCGGGGCCGACCGTCTCGCCCATCAGCCCCTTCAGGCCCTCGATTCCGCTGACCTCGACCGCAGCCACGATCGCGCAGCCTAGCCAAACCGGGGCCGGGGGGTCGCGAGCGCGCCAGCGGGTATAGATAGGGAGACATGGCCCTCCCTCGCCGCCACGGCCGCAGCGCCGGAGCCGCCTGCGCCCTCGCCTGCGTGCTTGCGGGGCTCGTCCTCACCTCCTGCGGGGATGACGGGCCCGAGCCCGAGGGCGAGGCCCCGCTCGACCTCGTGATCGGCAGCTCGGTCCCCCTCAGCGGCGAGCTGTCGGCGTACGGGCCGGCCGGGCGCGAGGCGGCCGCCCTCGCCGCCGAGCGGATCCGGCTCGCCGCCCGCCGCTCGGGCGCTCCCCACCGGGTCACCGTGCTGACGCGCGACAACGCGACCAGCCCGGCGACCGCGGTGACTACTGCGCGCGAGCTGGTCGAGCGCGGCGGGGCGAGCTGCCTGGTCGGGGCCTGGGCCTCGACCGACACGCTCGCGATCGCCGAGTCGGTCTCGGTGCCGGACAAGGTGCTCCAGATCTCACCCGCCTCGACCGCGGGCGAGATCACAGCGCTCGACGACGATGGCCTGCTGATGCGGACCGCGCCGCCCGACGCGCTCGAGGGGCTCGCCCTGGAGCAGGCTGTCTCGGACGCGCTCGGGGGCGCCGAGGGCAGGGTCGCCAACATCGGGGCCCGCGACGACAACTACGGCGACGACCTCGCAGCGGCCTTCAGCGACCCCTGGGTCGAAGCCGGAGGCAGCGTCGGCGAGGACGTCAGCTACGAGCTCGAGACCGACCCCGACGGTCCGGTCCTGCCCGAGGCGGCGGAGCGGATCACCGACGGCGACCCCGACGCGGTCGTGATCGCCGACTACCCCGAGACGTTCGCCGAGCTCGCCCCGGAGCTGAGCGCCACCGGAAGCTGGCGGCCCGCCCGCGCCTGGGCCACGGCCGCGCTCGCCTCGCCGGTGCTCTCCGAGCAGCTCGGCGAAGCCGCGATCGAGGGCATGCGCGGCGTCACCCCGGCGACCCCGCGAGACGGCGAGGCCTCGCGCGCGTTCGGGCGCCTGTACCGGCGATCAGCCCGCGGCGGCGTCCCCCGCGGCCGCTTCGACGCGCACCAGTTCGACGCCACGATCCTCTGCTACCTGGCGGCGGTCAGCGCCGGCTCGACCGAGGGCGAGAAGATGGCCGATGCGCTGATCGACCTGACCTCGCCAGAGGGCGCCGAATACGACTGGCGCCGGCTGCCGGAGGCGATCGCCGCGCTGCAGCGCGGCGAGGACATCGACTACACCGGCGCCTCGGGCCCGATCGACATGGACGAGAACGGCGACCCGACCGCCGCAAGCTTCGACGTCTACCGCCACACGCGCGGCGGCGTCGAGCTGATCGGGCAGGTCGCGGTCGAGCCCGACCGGGGTTGAGCAACCGCGGCGCCCGGGAGACCAGCCTATCCCGCACCCCCGTACCGGACTCCACGACAACGCGGCTCCTCCTCGGCATGGAGCGCGGCAGCTTGTACCTCGAGGGCCTGCGACGAGTCACTCGATCAGCATGGGGGGCGGCGCAGTAGGGTCCCTGCGGTCCGACTCTAAGTCCGCTCGTCCTGCCAACGGCCTCAGGAGGCCCAATGACCCGGCCAGGTCCCGAGAACGCACTTGACCACGTCGTCGTGGCAGGTTCGGGAACCGCTCCTTCGACACTCTGCTCGGCCGGATCCATGAGCCGGGCTACGGCGTCGCGCAGGACATGAACACGCCGTGCCCCGACACCGGCGAGAAGTACACGCCCTCGAACGAGAAGCCGAAGAAGGAGCTCTACGGCAAGCTGAAGTCGATGATGGGCAAGCTCGGGATGCACGAAGGGCACCTGCTGCCGCATCACGCCCACCTCTACGTGGTCGACACCCGCTTCCTCCCCAGCATCGGCGCCGTCAACCCGGCGCTTACCACGACGGCGAATGCGCTCAGGGTCGGGGACCACCTGCACGAGCGCCTGGGCGCCTAGTGCGGAGCCCGGCTCGGCGGAGCTGACGATGCAGAGCGACGCGCACAGGGTGGTGGTCGTCGGCGGTGGGTTCGGCGGACTGTTCGCGGCGCGCACCTTGCGCCGCGCCCCGGTCCAGGTCACGCTGGTCGATCGCCTCAACCACCACCTCTTCCAGCCCCTGCTCTACCAGGTGGCCACCGGCATCCTCTCCGAGGGCGAGATCGCGCCGCCCATCCGCAACGTGCTGCGCCGCCAGCGCAACCTTGAGGTCGAGCTGGCGGAGGTCCAGGAGTTCGATCTCGAGCGCCGTTCGGTGACCGCGGCGCGCCCGGACGGTCGGCGCTTCCGGATCCCTTACGACAGCCTGATCGTCGCGGCCGGAGCGGGCCAGTCGTACTTCGGGCACGACGAGTTCTCGCGCTGGGCGCCGGGAATGAAGACCATCAACGACGCCCTCGAGCTGCGTGGGCGAATCCTGGGCGCCTTCGAGATGGCCGAGCTGGAGCCCGACGCCGGGAAGCGTCGCGAGTGGCTCACCTTCGCTGTCGTCGGCGGTGGGCCCACCGGCGTCGAGATCGCCGGCCAGATCGCGGAGCTGTCACGCAAGGTGCTGAATGACGACTTCCGCGAGATCGACCCAGCCAGCGCGCGCGTGATGCTCTTCGACGGAGGCGAGAAGGTGCTCGCGAGCTTCGGCGACCGGCTCTCCGACAAGGCGGCGCGGGGACTCGAGCGCCTGGGAGTCGAGCAGCACATGTCCAGCATCGTCACGGACATCGATCGCACCGGGGTTGTCGTCAAGAGCGGCGGCGAGGAGAAGCGGTTCCCGGCCCGTACGAAGGTCTGGGCCGCCGGCGTCCAGGCCTCTCCCCTGGCCCGGCTGCTCGCGGAGGCCTCGGGGGCCGAGACCGACCGCGCCGGGCGGATCGCGGTCCAGTCCGACTGCACGATTCCAAGCCACCCCGAGGTGTTCGCGATCGGCGACATGATGTCGCTGGATGGGCTGCCCGGCGTGGCGGAAGTGGCGATGCAGCAGGGAATTCATGCCTCAAGCACGATCAAGCGCCGACTCAAGGGCCGGGAGACCTCGGGTTTCCGCTATCGGGACCTGGGCAGCATGGCGACGATCTCCAAGTTCCGCGCGGTGGTCAGCTTCAAGGGGATTCGGCTCTCGGGGTTCCTGGGATGGTGCGCATGGCTGTTCGTGCACCTGGCCTTCCTGACCGGTTTCAAGAACCGGCTCACGACCGTGCTCGGGTGGACGATGGCTTTCATCGGGAACGGGCGCCCCGAGCGGACGTTCACCGTGCAGCAGGTCCTCTCCCGCGTCGCGATCGAGCAGGCGGGCGGCAGGCCGTTCCTGCTCTCGCTCTCCGGCGAGGATGATCCAACCGAGGGCGGGGAGATCCCGCGGGAATGATCGGCGAGCGAGAGGTCGCCGGCTTCAGCGCACTCACCCTGTCGAGCCCGAACGACGCAGTCGAGGCCGCCTTCGTGCCAAGCGCGGGGATGGTGTGCTGCTCGTTGCGTCACCGCGGCGAGGAGCTGCTGGGGCAACGCGGCGGGCTGCGCTCGTACGTCCACGATCGCGGAACCATGGGCATCCCGCTGCTCTATCCGTGGGCGAACCGGGTGGCCGCTCGGCGCTTCGAGGTCGCCGGACGCGAGGTCGACCTGGACTCGCATCCCGAGCTGGTCGGCACCGATCCGAACGGCCTTCCGATCCATGGGCTGCTCTCGGCTCACCCGGGCTGGAGCGTCGAGCGACATGAGGGGCGGCCGGACGGCGCCGTGCTGGACGCCGTCTTCGACTTCTCAGCCGACGGGCGGCTGCTGGATGCCTTCCCCTTCCCTCATCAGCTGCGGATGCAGGCCGCTCTCTCCGCCGGGACCCTGCGGATTGCGACGATCGTTCGCGCGAGCCGGGATGCTTCGGTCCCCGTCGCATTCGGCTACCACCCCTATCTTCGGATCCCGGGCGTGCCGAGATCGGACTGGAGCATCGAGATCCCGGTCAGCGAGAGCCTCGAGCTCGACGAGTCGATGCTGCCCACGGGCGCCCGCAAGCCAGACGTGATCGAGCCGGGCCCCCTGGGCAACAGAACCTTCGACGACGAGTTCGTCGCCCCGCTCGCACCCGCCAAGCTGGAGTTGGCCGGCGGAGGCCGGCGGCTTGCGCTGGAGCTGGAAAGCGGATATCCGTTCACCCAGGTCTACGCTCCCGCTGATGACGACGTGATCGCGCTGGAGCCGATGACCGCGCCCACGAACGCGCTGGTCAGCGAGGTCGATCTGCCCGTGATCCCACCGGCAGCGAGCTATGAGGCGGTCTTCTCGATCACGGTGAGCGGCTGATGGGCGAACACCGCCCAGCCCGAGGCAAAGGCGGCTCGTCCGCCTCACCACTGGCCCAGCTCAGGCGCCCGTGGGTGGCGGCGCCTCGTCCTCCTCCTCGAGCATGCCCCGTTGGCTGAGCGTGTAGAGGAACGCGAGCGATGGCAGCACCAGCAGCACGGCCACGGCGAAGACGACGAGCACCTCGGTCAGGGTGTTCTGGGCCCCAGCCGCCTTCTCAATCGTCAGCACCTGGGGCAGCAGGTAGGGAAACTGGGCCACGCCCCAGGCCCAGATGACGCTGACCACGGCCCCGACGGCGAGCTCCCGCGCTCCCCGCCGAGCGTCTCGGTGGAGGAGCACGAGGGCGCCGAGCCCGCAGACGGCCGAGAGGATTACCAGCGGCAGCGCCTCACCGACCAGGCCGTCGAAGACATACCGCGCGTCGGCACGGAAGACGAAGATGCCGACCAGCGCAAGCGCGCCGGCCACCAGCCCGGCGCCGATCGCGCGCCTGGAGAAGTCCCGCTCGAGCTCCGGGTCGCCGGCCCGACGTGAGTCGCTGACAAGGAAGACCGCGGCGAGGTAGATGCCCGTCGCCACGAACAGCGCCCCGGTCAACAGCGAGACCGGGTTGAGCCAGCTCGTGACCGCGTCGCCCGCTGCGTTCCCGATCGGCACACGCTCGGAGGCCACCGCTCCCACCACCGTGCCCATGAAGAAGGGGGTCGGGAACGAGGCGATTCCGAACAGCGCGCGAGCGACACTGCGCTCGCGCGGGCCCGGCGCGAGCCGGTGAAAGGCAAAGCCGGCTCCCCGCAGCACGATGCCGAGAGCCGCGAGGGTTAGCGGGATGAAAAGGGTGGAGAAGAGCGAGCCGAAGGCCACCGAGAACGCGGTCCAGAGGACGACCAGCACGAAGATCAACCAGACGTGGTTCGCCTCCCAGACGGGGCCGATCGCCCAGTCCACCAGCTGCCGGCGCCGTTCGGCGCGCTCCCCGCGCCCGGCGAAGAGCGACCAGAACCCCGCGCCGAAGTCGGCGCCGCCGAAGACCGCGTAGAACGTGATCCCGACCAAGAGCACGCCCGCGACCGCGTCCGGCTCGCTCATCCTCGGGTCCCCCCGATCGCGGGCGGCTTCTCGACCGGCCCGTATGGCACCTCGAGCTCCCGCCCTTCGGCGCTGTCGGCTTCGCGCCAGCGACGCGCCATCGACCGGAGCACCACGATCGCCGCGATGCCGAGGAGGGTGTAAAGCAGCACGGCTCCGATGAACGTGTACCAGATGCCACCGGCGTCGGTGACGGCGTCCTCGACCCTGAACTCCTCGTAGACGATCCACGGTTGTCGGCCGACCTCGGTCACGATCCAGCCGGACTCCAGCGCCACGATCGTGGCGATGCCCGAGACGGACACGGCACGCAGGAACCACTTCGTCTTGGGGATGTCCCGGCGCCGCCACCAGACGAAGCCGAACCAGATCCCAAGCGCGATCAGCGCCGAGCCGACCCCGACCATGCTGTCGAAGGCCCAGTGCAGAAGCGTCTTGTTTCGCGGCTGGTCCTCCTGCGGGACGGTGTCGTAGCCGATCACCTCCGTGTCGGTGCTGAAGCCGACCAAGAAGGAATCGAAGCCCGGGATCGCGATTCCGCCCTTGACTCCCTCGTCGGTGCAGCGCCCGAAGATGTACTCGGTGACGTCGGTGGAGGTTTCCCTGACGCACTCCATCGAGGCGAACTTGATCGGTTGGTCGGAGGCGATCTGGCGCGCGGCGGTGTCCCCTACGGCGAACTGGATCGGGGCGAGGATGCAGCCGACCGTCAGCGGGATCAGCAGCCCGATGCGATGGTGGCGGTCGCGCCTGCCCCGCAGCATCCCGACCGCGTAGACCGAGGCGACCAGGAAGCAGGTCACGAGGTAGGCGGCGAGGATCATGTGCGGCACCTGATACGGGACGGCCTCGTTGAAGATCACCTGGGAGATGTCGACGTTCGTCGCGGTGCCGTCGGGGCCCAGCTCGTATCCCTGCGGCTGGTTCATCCAGGAGTTGACCGCGACGACCGAGAAGGCGCCGCCGATGCCGCAGATCACGACCGGCACCCCGGTCCAGAAGTGCGCCCAGCCAGAGAGGCGCTTCCAGCCGAAGATGTAGATCGTGATGAAGATCGCCTCGAGGAAGAAGAAGATCCCCTCGATTGCGAACAGGACTCCGAACACATCGCCGTAGCGCGCCGTGAACTCGGGCCAGAGCAGCCCGAACTCGAAGGAGAGAACCGTGCCCGTGACCGCGCCGACAGCGAAGGTGATCGCGGCTACCTTCGACCAGCGCTCGGCCAAGCCGAGCGCGACGTCGTCGTTGCGGCGAAGCCCGATGTAGTTGGCGATCAAGATCACCGCGGGGAAGCCGACCCCGAGGCTCGCGAGGATGATGTGGAAGCCGAGCGTGAACGCCATCTGGGAGCGCGCCGCTACGAGGTCGCTGGCGGCGATCGGGATCAGCGTCGGGTCGATCATCGCGGGCAGTCTATTCTCGGTCGTTTCCGGTCCAGAGCCCGCTGGCAGGCGAGCGTGGCCGCGGCCCCGACGATCATCATCAGCACGTTCAACCCGAGAACCGCGGCTGCACCCGGCGCCTTCGCAGCCTCGCCGAGACCCAGCGACACGCCAAGACAGGCCGCCGCGGGAATCGTCGTCACCGAGATAGCCACGCCGACGGCGGCCGGGCACGATCGATGTTGATGATCGCCTCCGTCTCGGTCACCTCGAACATGAGCGAGCGCGGGTTGACGCCCGTGCGGGTGATCTCGCTGGAGATGTGGTCGGTGAGCCTCTCATCGACGAGGGGCTTCGCGGAGAGGTTGATCTCAAAGACCACGTCATGACCGGCCGCCTCGGTCTCGGCCGAGGCCTCGAATCCCGCGCTCACGACCGCAGCGTTGCGCGGATCGTCTAGTCTCATGAATGCAGGGAACTTGGGTCAGGGCAGAATGTCGTCTCGGGCCCTCCAACAAGGAGGTCAGATGAAGGGACTCAGAGAGCAGCGGCCGTCGCCGGCGATGGTGGTCTCGATCGTGGCATTGATTTTCGCCGTTGCCGGGACATCTGTGGCAAGCGTCGCCACGATCAGCGCGCTCAGCAAGAAGGAGAAGAAGCAGACCAGGAAAATCGCCAAGAACGAGGTCAACAAGGCCGCTCCGGGTCTGTCGGTATTGAGCGCGACCACGTCGGGCAACTCCGACCAGCTGGGCGGGCTCTCGCTGCGCGGCCTCTCGCAGTGGGTGCTCGTGAACTCGGCCGGGGCCGTCATCGACAGCTCCGGGGGCGTGACTGCGACGGACCTCGCGATAGGACGGTACCGGGTGAGCTTCCCGTCCAGCGTGGCGAGCTGCGGCCTCAACGCCAACGCCGGCACAGCGAGCCCAGCCTCCGACGCGACCCCCTTCAGCGATCGCTTCGTCATGCTCGGGCGGAGCACCACCGGCGCGAACGACGTGCAGGTCAAGGTGGCGGACGAAACGGGCACTGCGAGCAACAACCCGTTCTTCCTGACGGTCCAGTGCTGAGCTGACGAGAGGCTGGGAGCGAACGGCGGGCGCCGGTGGGCGCCCGCCGTTCGCCCGGGCCCGCTCCGCACCAGCCACCGATCGCTGCCGGAGCGGGAGGGGGAAAGGCGGCTCAGCCGCGGCCCAGTTGCCCCGCCGCCCGCTGTCCGCTTCGCAGCGCGCCCTCCATCAGCGCGGCGTAGGGCCCCGCGGTGTGCTCGCCCGCGAGGCACAGGGGGCCGATTGGCTCGATCAGGGCCTCTGTGATCTCCTCCGAGGGCGCGGTGGAGTACGCGGCCCGCGCCCAGGGATCATCGCTCCAGGTTGAGAGCACGACGCCGTCGGCGTCGAGCTCGAGGTCGGGGCGCAACTCGCGCAGCGATGCGAGCCAGGCCTCGGGGCCGGCCTCCACCCGCAAGCGATCGAGCGCAGGCGCGGAGCCGGCGAAGGCGCTGACGACCGGCTGCGCTCGGTCGCCGGCGCCGGTCGCCGTCCACGCCCAGTAGCGCTCGGGCACCGAGATCGTGGCGCTGGGTGCGGTCGGGCCAAGCACGGGAACGAACAGCTTCGCCCCCTGCCCGTAGCGGATCCGCCGTAGGGCGGACCCCACCCGCGCCGGCAGGGCGGGCTCGAAGCGGATGCCCTCGATCGTCGTCGCCGGGACCGCGACGACGCACGCGTCCGCGGTCATCTCGGCGCCGGCCGCGCTCACGGTCACCGAATCGGCGGTCCAGGCGATCCGCTGCACCGGCGCGCTCAAGCGGACGGCCGAGCCCAGGGGCTCGGCCAGGGCGAGGGCCAGGCGCTGGTTGCCGCCGGCGATGCCGGGCGTCGGCTGATCGCCGACGTACGCCGTGCCGGTGAGCTCGGCTGCGGGGACGTAGTCCGCCGAGTTAACCGAGGAGATCTCGACGCGGGCGCAGACGAGCTCGCGGATCGCCGGGTCGACATCGAGGCGATCGAGGAAGCGGCTCAACGGCAGCCGGCCCAGCTCGGGTTGCTCGGCGAGCAGATCATCGACGTTGCGCAGGAACGCCTCCAGCGCCTCGGGATCCGGTGCGGGGATCCCCCGGCACTCCCGCCTCCCGTAGCGCACGCCCTTGTCCCAGAGGCCGAGGCCGAGCCGGTCGGCGAACTCGCGAATGACGGTGTTGTCCGGAAGGATGAACTCGGCGCCCATCTCGATCACGGCTCCGTTGGCCAGCTCGCGCGACCAGACGCGGCCGCCCACCCGATCGCGCGCCTCGAAGACCGTCACCTCGTGCCCCGCCTCGCGAAGCTCGCTCGCCGCGCTCAGGCCGGCCAGGCCGGCGCCGACGACTATCGCCCGGGCCACGCCGCTCGCTCCCCCTTGGTCATCGCTCGCCCCGCATGCGTCGGCCCTCGGGATCGTATAGGGCCCGCGTCGTCATCTCCATCGGGTGGCGCTCTCCCAGCACCCCAAGCTCGACGCCGGCCCCCTCCTCGAGCACGTCGGCCGGCAGGTAGGCGAGGGCGATGGTCTTGTCGATCGTGTGCCCATAGCCGCCGGCCCTGGTGGTGGCGACGACCTCGCCGTTGGCGAACACCGGCTGGTGCGGGATCACGAGCCCCGGCAACTCACCGTCGCAGTGCAGGTTGACCAACCTGCGCCGGGCGCCGCCCTCCCGCTGGGCCAGCAACGCCTCGCGACCGATGAAATCGCCCTCCCAGTCGACGAGGAAGCCGAATCCGGCCTCGAGCGGCGTGTCCTGCTGGCAGACGTCGGCGCCCCAGAGCCGGAAGCCCTTCTCGAGCCGAAGCGCATCGAGAGCCAGGTAGCCGAAGTCGGTGAGACCGAGATCCTCGCCCGCCTCCGATACCTCCCGATAGAGGCGCCGCGAGAGCTCGATCGGATGATGGAGCTCGAAGCCGAGCTCGCCGGTATAGGAGAGCCGCATCGCCCGCACCCGGATCGGGCCCACCTCGATCTCGCGCGCCCGGAAGAAGGGAAACGCATCGGCGGAGACATCGGCGGCCGTGATCCGCTCCAGGAGGGCGAGTGACGATGGGCCCGCGATCGTGAGCACGCCGACCGCGGCGCTGACGTTGCTCAACACGACCGATCCGTCATCGGGAAGGTGACGGGCGATCCAGCTGTGATCGTGATCCTCAGCGGCCGCCGCCGACACGACGTAGTAGCGATCCTCGCCCAGCCAGGTGACGGTGACGTCGCACTCGATACCCCCCTTCCGGGTCAGCATCTGGGTCAGGGCGATCGCTCCGGGCTCCTTCGGCAGGTGGTTGGCACAGAGCCGCTCGAGGAGCGCCCTGGCGCCGTCGCCGCTGAGCTCGTACTTGGCGAAGCTGGTCTGATCCAGCACTCCGACCGCCTCGCGGACCGACCTGCATTCCTCGCCCACGCCGTGATGCCAGGCCGGCCTGCGAAAGGAGTAGGGCGCTGAGGGGTGTTCGGCGCCCCGGTTGAACCACAGCGGCCGCTCCCAGCCGAAGCGCTCGCCGAAGACGGCCCCGCGGGATCGAAGCGGCTCGTAGAGGGGATCGACCTTGAGCGGCCGCGCGCTCTCGAACTCCTCCTGCGGATAGTGGACCGCGTACTCACGCTCGTAGACCTCTCCCGCGCGCGCCAGCACGAACGGAACCGGCAGCGCATAGGGACCGAAGCGGCGGACGTCCAACTCCCAGAGATCCTCGCTCGGCTGCCCCTCGACGATCCATTCGGCGAGGCAGGCGCCCGCGCCCCCTCCGAAGACGATTCCGAAGATGCTGAAGCCCGCGAGCACGAAATAGCCCCTGCGACCGGCGGCCTCACCCATCAGGCAGTGACCGTCGGGCGTGTAGCCGTCGGGGCCGTTGACGACCGTCTTCAAGCCGGCGTCGCCGAGCAGGGGAACCCGCTCGGCGGAGCCCAGCATCACGTCCATGATCTGATCCAGGTTCTGGGGCAGCAGGCGTCCCTCGAAGTCGTTCGGCACCCCCTCGGGCGCGAACGGGAGGGGATCCTTCTCGAACGGACCGACCAGCAGCGCGCCGCCCTCCTGGCGCACGTAGTAGGAATGCTCCGGATCGCGCAGCACGGGCAGCTCGCGCTCCAGCGCCCGGACCTCCTCCAGCTCCTCGGTGACGACGTACTGGTGCTGCAGGGCGACGATGGGCAGATCGATGCCCGCCAGCCGGCCGACGCTGCGCGCCCACTGGCCGGCGGCGTTGACCACGACCTCGCAGTCGATCTCGCCACGGCTCGTCTCGACCCGCCAGCCGTCGTCGGTCTCCGTCGTCGCCGTGACCTCGGTGCGCTCCAGGATCGAACAGCCCGCCTGCCGCGCCGCCTCGGCCAGCGCCTGGGTCACGAGGGTGGGATCGACATAGCCGTCGGAGGGCAGATGGGCGGCCGCCTTGACCCCGCTGCTGTCGGCGAGGGGAAAGAGGTCGCGGACCTCGCTGGGGCCGATCAGCTCATAGGGGAGCCCCGCCGAGCGCGCCGTCTCCGCTCGCGCCTTCAGTTGGTCGAGCTCGTCGTCGGTCGTGGCCAGCCGCACGCTGCCCACGCGCTTCAGCCCCACCCCCACCTCGGAATCCGCCCCCAAGTCCTCGTAGAGCTGCAGGCTCCGCATCAACACCCGTGTCAGGGGCAGCGACTCGTTGAACTGGGTGCAGAGGCCAGCCGCATGCCAGGTCGAGCCCGAGGTCAGCTGGCCCTTCTCGACCAGGAGCGAATCGGTCCACCCAAGCTTCGCCAGGTGGTGAAGAACGCTGACCCCCGCGATTCCGCCGCCGATGACGACGGCGCGCGACCTATCCGGGACCCGATCCCTCGCCATCAGGACAGTCCCAGCTCCGCGGTCACGCCGCGCCGAAGCGGCTCCACGAATCCGGGCTCGCTCGCCCCGGTTCGCCTGCCGTCCAGAAGATCCAGCGCCATCCCGCCTCCGAAGCGCGAGGCGCCGGCACCGAGCCCCCTGCAGCCGCCGCCACCTCTCGCCCTCAGTCGGCCTGCTCGGCGTGGGTGATCTGGTACACCTTCCGGAGGGTCTCGGACACCCTCCAGACGGTGCGCTCTCCCTCCTGCAGCGTCACCGCGTCTCCCGGCTCGACGCTGATGATCCGGCCGTCAGCGAGCTCGATCGTCGCGCGGCCGCAGACCGCGACGAAGAGCTCGTCGGCTTCGACATCGCTGACCGCCCCCGGCGTCATCTCCCAGACGCCGCGCTCGACGCGCCCATCCGCCGAGGACGAGATCAGCGCATGCGAGATGCTCGGCTCTCCCTCCAGGATCTGCTCGGGAGGCAGCGACACGGGCTCGAGCCTGAGGCTGGTGACGCTGATGCCCTGGGACGTGTCGCCTGAGCCCGTGCCGATGACGGGACAGGCTAACAAGCGCCGGTCGAACGCTGATCGCCCCGCCGCAGCTCGCCCGCCCTTACCGCTCGGTCCGCGCCTCAGCCCACCAGCCGCACCTCCAGGGGCGGGGCGAGCGCCGCGCCGGCGCCGTCGAGCAGGGCGAGGATGCGCGCCACATACGCCCGGGTCTCGGCGTAGGGGCCGGCGCAGGAGCAGGCGCTGACCGCTCCCGGGCCCGCGTTGTAGGCGGCGAGGGCGAGGGGGACGGACTTGAACTGCGCCAGCAGGTCCGACATCAGGTGCGCCTGCGCGTCGATCGCGGCCTCGGGGTCGAAGGGGTTGCGAAGGCCGTAGGAGGCGGCGGTGCCCGGCATGAACTGGGCGATGCCCTGGGCGCCCGCGGGCGAGACGGCCGCGGGGTCGAACGCGGACTCGGCCATGATCTGCGCCGCCAGCAGCGCGCCCGAGACGTCCCAGCGCGCCGCCGAGCGCAAAATCGGCGCCCGGTAGCGCGCGGGGACGAAGCCGGGCAGGCCCGAGGAGGAGCCGGCGCCGTCGGGGTCCGCCCCGGCCCCGCCCGATCCCGCGAGCCCTCCCGAGTCGCCCTCGGCAGAGCACGGCGCCGGGCCGGCCACGAAGCCGTAGTGCCAGGCCTCCCAGGAGTAGCGCTGGAGGAAGCCGAACCGCCGCGCGTTGGCGGCGAGCCAGCCGTAGGCCGAGGGCGGCCCGATGTCCAGCTCGGTCGCGCAGCGGTGCAGCGAGCGGCCCGGCGGCGCCACCCAGCGCGGGTCGGGGTGGGCCGCGAACAGCCTTGCCTGCTCGGCGTCGGAGCGGAAGCCCGAGTTGACCACGAGCCCGTGCCCGCCTCGCCGCGCCGCGGCCGCCATCAGGTCATACGCCCTCGCGACGTCCGGCCGCATCCCCTCGCCGTTGCGGTAGGCGAGCGGGCCCGAGTAGCCGCCGCCGCTCGCCTGCGCGGGCATCCCGGTCCAGTCGCCGCCGGGGGCGGTCGCCTCCGCGACCGCGACCGCCTCGATCTCGATCGGGCGGGCGCGCTCGCCCTCGAGCCGCTCGCCGCCCGGGAGCGACGCCGGGTCGATCTCGGCGAGCACCGTCGCCCGTGCCCGCAGCGGCGGCGTCGCCTCCCGGTC
>VGBV01000022.1 GCA_016870325.1 Actinomycetota bacterium | reverse complement strand
CCGAGCAGCCCAAGGACGCAGGGCGCAGCCCTTGGTGGCGCCAAGGGCAGGCCCGAGGACGCCGGGATGCGATGCGCCATGCGGGGCCTCAGGCGTGCGTGGTCGTGGAATCACTCATCTAGGCCGGAGCGTCGCTGCGAGGACCGCCGGCAGCGCCGGCCGGCGCGGGCGCCGGCTCCTGGCGCGGGCCGCTGGCGAGGTAGAGGATCGCGAGGGGGAGCAGGGTCTGCAGCACGAGGCCGCCGAAGCTGAAGACGTTGCTGGCGGTGGAGTAGCTCTCGAAGGTGGTGCCGTGATAGATCGCGTGGGGGAGGGAGCCGACGAAGAGGCAGATCGCGGCCGCCTGGACGACGCGGCGGTCCATCCACCAGGCCGCCAGGCCCGCGAGCACGGCGAGGCCGAGGCCGGCGGCGCCGAAGTCGCGCAGCAGGTGCTCGTTGTAGGGGGGTAGCGCCGAGACCCAGGCCCAGGAGCCGGTGGGGAAGTCGTCGTAGAAGGCGCGGGGCGAGACCAGGATCATCGCGGCGACGAGGCCGACGGTGGCGGCCAGGTAGACGAGGCCGATCCTGATAGCGGTCCGGTGTCGCTCGATCCTCATCGGCTGTGGCTCCCCTCAGGTTCGGGTTGTGGACGCGGGCCGGTGCCGGCCCGGGACATCGCCATCGCCGAGTCGACGATGACGTCGATGAAACGGTCCTCGTCCACGCCCAGGGGGTGGCGGCCGAAGACGTCGTATTCGAGCGTGAACCCCAGCAGCGCACCGACCATCAGCACCGAGATCGCCTCGGGATCGGAGCCGGCCGGGAACTCCCCGCCCGCCATCTTCTGGCGGATGAAGGAGACGACCTCCTCGTAGGAGCGGTCGACGATGCGCTCGCGGTAGCGGCGCTTCAGGTCGGGGATGCGGTCGCCCTCGGTCAGCACGATCCGCCGCAGGGCGCGCTCGCGGACCAGCGTCTGCATGCCGAAGCGGGCGAGCAGGGTGAGCTCGGCGCGCAGGTCGCCGAGCGGCATCAGCTCGATCGCCGAATGAAGCGCCTCGACCTCGGCGACGTGGCGCTCGAAGGCGGCCTCGAGCACGGCCTCCTTCGAGGGGAAGTGCTTGTAGAGCGCGCCCGCGCGCGGGGTGAGGCCGGCGGCGGCCTCGAGCTGGCCGACCGTGGTGCCCCTGAAGCCGCGGTCCGAGAACAGGCTGAGGCCGGCGTCGACGATGCGGTCGGGGGTAGCCCGCATTGGCGCCCGCGCGGGCGTGGGCGCGTCGCCGGCCGGGGGGGAGGCGCTTGCGTCAGCGTCGGGTTCCATCAGGTAATCAAATGATTACCACAAAATTGAGGATGAGGTGAGATCGCGCGCCTGCCGATCTGGGGGGCATGGGAATGGTCTGGATGTCTGGGAGCGGCGCCGGCGTTGGTGACCCCAGCGGCCGCCACGAGTGCGAGAGCTGCCGTGTGCAGTGCGAGGACTCGAGCCTGCGCCACTGTCCCAACTGCGGGCACACCTTCGGGGAGCCCGCCCCGCGCCGCCGCAGCACGCTGCGCCGGCGCTTTGAGCCGACGCTGAGCGCCCGCTAGTCCGCCGCCGCGGCCTTCGCGCGCAGATGGTCGAGCAGCGGCTCGACCGAGAGCTCGCCGCAGCCCGCGCGCTCCAGTATCTGGGCCGGGGAGAGCCGGCGCCCGTGACGATGCACGTGCTCGCGCAGCCATTCCCCGAGCGCGGCGAGGTCGCCGGCGGCGATGCGCTCACCGAGGTCGCCGATCTCGCGCTCGGCCGCCAGCCAGAGCTGGCCGGCGATCACGTTGCCGAGGCTGTAGGTCGGGAAGTAGCCGAAGGCCCCGCCCGACCAGTGCACGTCCTGGAGCACGCCCCGGGCGTCGTCGGGGACGTCGAGGCCGAGGTAGTCGCGGTAGCGGGCGTTCCAGGCCTCGGGCAGGTCCTTCAGCTCGAGCCCGCCGCCGGACCCGTCGTCGAAGATCATCAGCTCGAGCTCGAAGCGGATCAGGATGTGGAGGTTGTAGGTGACCTCGTCGGCCTCGATCCGGATCAGCGAGCGCTCGATCCGGTTGGCGTCGCGCAGAAGCTGCGCCGCGGTGACGTCCCCGAACCCGGCCGCGAAGCGGTCCCGCAGGCGCGGCAGCAGCCGCTCTAGGAAGGGAGCGCCGCGCGCGACCCAGTTCTCCCAGAGCCGGCTCTGGGACTCGTGCAGGCCGAGCGAGCGCGGCTTGCAGAGCGGCGTCCTCGCCAGCGCCGGGTCCTGGCCGGACTCGTAGAGGCCGTGGCCGGCCTCGTGCATGGCGCTGAACAGGGCCATGCCGAGGTTCCCGCGCTCGTACCGGGTCGTCAGCCGCACGTCCCCCTGGCCGATCGTGATCGCGAACGGGTGCTCGGTCGGGTCAAGACGCCAGCCGCCCTCGGGGAAGGGCATCTCGCCGATCAGCTCGGCGACGAGCTCGCGCTGGTCCTCGATCGGGAACTCGCCGCGCAGGCAATCCTCGGCGGAGCCCGACCGACGGCGACCGTCCCCGGGTGCCCCATCCTGCGCGCCGGAATCGGCGGCCGCCGCCTGCTCCACGAGCGGCACCAGGCCATCGCGCAGCTCGCCGAGCAGGGAGCGCATGCGCTCCGTCGACATCTCGGGCTCGTACTCGTCGAGCAGCGGGTCGTAGGGGTGGCTGAAGTTCTCGAAGCCCTCGTAGCAGTCCGCGTAGCGCCGGGCCAGCTCCACGTTGCGCTCCAGGTGGGGCAGCAGCAGCGAGTAATCGGAGGCCCGCTTCGCCTCGACCCAGGCCTGCTCGCCGACCGACTCGGCTCGCGCCATCTCGGCGCGCAGCTCGGAGGGGACCCGCCGCGCCTTCTCCCAGTCGCGGCTGACGACGCGGACCAGGTCGGCGTCGACGTCGGCGCCGGGCTCGGCATCGGCGTCGGGCAGCTCGGCGCGCGCCGCCTCCAGCAGTCGCCCGACCTCGTCGTCGCAGAACATCTCGTGGCGCACCTTGGCCAGCGTCGCGAGCTGCTCGGAACGCGCCTCGCCGCCGGCGGGCGGCATCATCGTGCGCTCGTCCCAGGCGAGCAGCGCGGCGGCGCGGCTGAGGTCCCCGATCTCGCCCAGGCGCTCTCGCAACTCGTCGATTGCGCTCACGACTCCAATCTAGTTGGCCGGCCGACCCGTCCGCGCGAACTTCGCTTAGTATCCGCCGCGCCCGCGGCGGAGCCGCGGGCGAAGCAGGCAGAGGCTCGTTTACGAGGGGCTCAGGCGAGCCGGCGCTCGACCGAGACCGAGTAGGCGGGCGAGCGCGCGGCCAGGACCGGATCGGCGGAGGCGAGGATGCCGTCGGTGAGGTTGTTGGGGTCGAAAACGAGCGGGCCGTCGGCCGGCTCTTCGATCACGCCGGTGACGGTGAGCTCTCCCAGGGTCACGATCTCGCGCTCGCCCTGCCACTCCTCGGTCGGGTCGGTCAGGGAGTCGCCGTCGGCGGCGAGCTTGAAGTCGAGCCGCAGGCGGGCCTCGCCGTCGCCCTCCAGGCGCTCGCGGATCTCGTGCTGGAGGTAGTCGCGGCCGGCGGCCTCGCGCTCGGGGTCGCTCAGGTAGTGCTCGCCCTCGACCGGGACCCAGCTGTAGCGGCCCCAGGTCTCGCCGCCGTCCGCGGCCACAAGGCCGAACGCGTGCAGGCCGTTGTAGCCGGAGGTGGCGTAGCTGGTCGTGGGGGCGAGCTTCGGCAGCCCGAGCTGAATCGCGGCCGCCGTCTCGGGGTGGTCGGCGACGAAGGCCATCATCCTGTCGGGGTCGGGCCGGCCGGTCTCCGGGTCAGGCGTGCGGGCGCGGGTGAAGCCGAGGAAGTCATCGGCGTTGCGGACCATGAACAGGGGCAGCGGCAGCGCCGCCATGTCGGTCGCCCCGCCCCCGGGCAGGTGGAACTTGACCCCGATGCCGCGGCTGGCCAGCGGGTGCGCGTCGGAGGCCTTGGGGTTGCCGCTTGCGTTGGAGAAGCGGACCGTGCAGCGAACCTCCTCGCCCTGCAGGTGAGCGGCGCGCGAGAGCCTCGCGGCCTCGGGCGTGGCGGTGAACGTCCCCTCGCAGACGGTGCCCTTTGCGTGGACGGCGCGGAAGCCGGGGTGGACCCCGTTGACGGCGTTGATGGCGTCGACGATCTCCTCCGACAGAGTCACGGCGGGCAGCCTACCCTCGGAGGGTGCCGATCAGCGATCAACACCCCGAGCGCGCGATCGTGCTCTACGACGACGACTGCGGCTTCTGCAAGCGGCTGCTGTCGAAGTTCCTGGCCTGGGACCGCCACCGGCGGCTGCGCCCGGTGGCGCTTCAGCACCCCGAGGCGGACCGGCTGCTGGCGGGGATGGACGACGAGGAGCGAATGGCCTCCTGGCACCTGGTCACGCCCGGCGGCGCGGTCCGCTCGGGCGGGGCCGCCGTGGCGCCGCTGCTGCGGATGTTGCCGGGGGGTGCGATCCCGGCCCGCGCCGCCGAGTCGGCCCCGGGCGCCGTCGACCGCGGCTACCGCTGGGTCGCCCGCAACCGCAGCGCGCTCAGCCGCAGCATCCCCGGCCGCGAGCGCGCCCGCCCGCGCGCCGCGCGGCGGATCGCCGAGCGCTCGGGCGACGCTGCCGCTCCCTAGGCTGGGAGATGCAATCACCCGGCCCGTTCCAGGCAAGCGAATCGAGGGGAGCGACGAAGTGGCGCAGATACCGAGCGAGGGCGCCTAGGCCGTCTTCGGCTTCGGCTTGGCCCTGCGGCGGGCCGGCTTCTTCTTGGGCTTCGGTTCGGTGCCGTCCCCGTACTCGCGCATGTAGGCGCGGATCTCGCTGATGGTGATCAGGATCGCGGCCGCGGCGGGGATCGCCAGGATCGCGCCGATGACGCCGAACAGGGTGGATCCGAAGAGCACGGCGACCAGGACCACGAAGGGGTCGATCTTGGTGGCCCGCTTCTGGATCTGGGGCTGGACCACGTAGTTCTCGAACTGCTGGTAGGCGATCGCGTAGATCACCCAGATGATCAGCGCCACGGGGAAGTTGACGAAGATCATCACGATCGCGACCAGGAAGGCCGCGATGGTTGCGCCGACGACGGGGATCAGGTCGAAGAAGAAGACGACCAGCGCCAGGGGCCCGGCGAAGGGCGCGCCGAGGATCGTCAGCAGGATGAACGCCGTCACCCCGGCGATCGTCGCCTGCAGCAGCGCTCCGCCGACGTAGTTGCCGATCGCGTTGGCGATCTTCTGCAGGGTGCGCTCCATGCGCTCGGCGTGCTCGGGCCGTTGCGCCTCGATGAAGCCGTTGATCCAGCGAGGGCCGCCGGCGACCATGAAGATGCTGAGGATCATGATCGTCAGCGCCGCGAAGACCGAGTTGACCAGGCCGACGCCGATGTCGCTGAGCACGCCGGCCGCGTCGGGGATCTGCTCGGGCAGCTTCTCGGCCTCGGCCTGCAGCTTGCCGGTGATGTCGTAGTCGTCGTTGAGGTTGCTGAGCGTCTCGTTGTCCTGGACCCAGTTCTCGATGTCCTGGACGTACTCGGGGGTGTTGTCGGCGAGGTACTCGATCTGCCCGACGAGGGAAGGGATCAGCAGCGCGCTGAGGGCGACCGGGATCAGGGCGATCACGATGTAGACGATCACGATCGCGACACCGCGCTTCATCTTGCGCTGCAGCACGTTGACGGGGCCGGCTGCGGCGACCGCGATGAAGGCGGCGATCACGAGCCAGCTGATCGGCTTGCGCAGCAGGTAGAGCACGTAGATCGTGAGCAGCACGGCGACCACGATCAGCACCGTGCGGGCGATCGAGCGGGCGGTCATCTCGGGCCGGGTCATCCGCGTCCCCTATTCGCGCTCCGCGCCGGGGCCCCTGCCTGCCACCATGCTCGCTTGATGGAGCACGACGCTCACGGATACTGGCTGCGGGACGCGGGCCCGCACGAGGCGCTGCCGGAGGCCTCGGGGGAGCTCGACGCGGACCTGCTCGTCGTCGGCGGCGGCTTCACCGGCCTCTGGGCCGCATGGGAGCTGGCGCGGCTCGAGCCCGAGGCCCGGGTGGTCATGCTGGAGGCCGGCCGCTGCGGCCACGGCCCGAGCGGCCGCAACGGCGGCTTCGCGAACGAGATGTGGTTCAGCCTGCCGACGCTGCGGGAGCGCTACGGGGACGAGCCCGCGCTCGCGGTCGCGCGGGCCTCGGCCGCCGCGGTCGAGCAGATCGGCGAGTTCTGCGAGCAGCAGGGGGTGGACGCCCACTACCGGCGGGCGGGATACCTGCAGCTGTCGGCGGCGTCGGCGCAGGACGGCGTCTGGTCGGAGGCGGTGGCGGCCTGCGCCGAGCTGGGCGAGCCCGAGGCCGCGCGCGAGCTCACCCCCGAGCAGGTCGCGGACATATGCCGCTCGCCGCGCTTCCGCGCCGGCGCCTTCTACCCCTACGCCGCCACCGTGCACCCGGCGCGGCTGGTTGTGGGGCTGCGCGACCGGGTCGCGGCGCTGCCCTCGGTCCGCGTCTTCGAGCGCTCGCCCGTGAGGAGGATGAGCGGCGGCGCCTGGGGAGTGTCCGCCGAGACGCCGGGGGCGACGGTGCGGGCCCGCTCCTGCGTGCTCGCGTTCGGCTCGGCCGCGAACGCGGCGGGGTCCCCCTTTCGCGGCCGCCTCACCGTCACCTCGAGCCACATGGCGATCACCGAGCCGGTGCCCGAGCTGCTCGAGGAGGTGGGCTGGACGGGCGGCGAGTGCATCACCGACAGCCGCGCGATGATCCACTACCTGCGCACGACCCGCGACGGCCGCATCGCCTTCGGCTGGGGCGGAGGCCGGATCGCCTACGGCGCCCGCCTCGGGGGCCTGACCGAGGTCGACGCCAGCGTCGTGGACCAGGTGTTGGCCGACCTGCGCTCGTTCTTCCCGGGGCTGGAGGGCCGCGCGATCACCAACGCCTGGGGCGGGCCGATCGACGTCTCGCCCACCCACCTGCCCGTCGTCGCCCGGGTCGGCTCGGATCGCGTCTTCGGGGCCTTCGGCTACACCGGCAACGGCGTCGGCCCCTCGCGCATGCTCGGCGGCATCCTCGCCTCACTGGCGCTCGACCGCCGCGACGAGCGCAGCCGCCTGGCGCTGGTCGAGCCCGATCCCGCCCGGGTGCCGGGCGGGATGGCGGGCTGGGTCGGCGGCAACGCGATCAGGGCCGGGCTGGTGGCGAAGGAGGCGGCCGAGGAGGAGGAGCGGGTCGCGGCTGCGATCCACCGCGGCCTGGCGCGCGTCCCCGAGCTGGTCGGGGTCCACATCGGGCGCTGAGCCCGAATGCATTCTGGGTCGCGCATCGCCAGTGGCGTGCGAGTTCCAGGCGCGAGAAGGGGGCCCCTGCCCGCGAGGCTGTGGATCGTTTCTTTTCCGAACCGCTCGCGGAGATCCGTTTTTCCTTCTGGGACCTCATGAATGAGTGTGTGTGAGTGCAGCTCATGGAGTGGATGGGGCGCGGTTTCAGTTGCTCCGAGAGGAGTTCGGCTGAGGCCGCGCGACGGCCGACATGCCTACTCGCTATGAGCTCGGCATTGGGTGGGCCCGTGATCCGGCGTGACCTGCTCCCCTCTCGCTCTCCTCTCCCGCTTTGACACCCACCTGGGCAGAGACCCGGACATGAGTGGCGGAGTCGTTGAACAACTTGTCGGAGCGTCCCGTGACTTCAAGCTCCGACTACTGGGCGCTGACAATCTCCTCTTCGGCAAGTTAGCGGTTGGCCCACGAACCTTGCGCATCAGACTTGCTGATGGCAGCTTGGAGCGAGAAACAGAGACTGCCATCGATCGTGCTGATGTGCTGAGCGCGGCCTACGACAAGGACAGTGTTCTGCTTCGCATGAGTGAGCATTGTGACTACGCATGGATCTACCTCGAGGAGGGCAGTGCCTCGGATGGCTAGCCCTGGCGGCGCAGGGCGCCGTCGCTCTCGACGCCGCCGCCCCGGAACACGTAGTCGACGCCCTCGGGGGAGAAGGGCGTCAGCGAGACCGTCCCGGTGCCCTTGCAGTCGCTGCCGGCGCCGGCGTCGATCGTCTCGGTGAAGATGAAGGCCGCGCCCTCCCGCCCCTGGTAGTCCCAGGTGCCCGAGCAGTCGATGCCGGTGTAGCTGACGGTGTTCTGCGAGGAGTCCTCGAGCGAGCCGATCGTCGCCTCGACCCGGAAGCCGGCGAGGCCCTGCTGGCTGAGCTTGCCGCTCCAGGAGCCGGTGATGTCGTAGTCGGCCGTGGAGGTGGAGGGCACGGGGCCGGTGGTCGCCTCCTGCTCGCCATCTTCGTCGCCGCAGCCGCCCGCTAGCAGCAGGGCGGCCGCGAGCAGCGCGACCGTGATCATCCGGGGAACCAGGGTCGGGAGTCTAGCGTCTGATTGGATACGGGTATGCCGGGGAAGCCGCTGGGCGAGGGAATCGAGATCAGGGACGGCCGCGAGGCCGACGTCGAGGCGCTGCTGCCGCTGCTGCGCGGCTACTGCGACTTCTACGAGGTCTCGCCCCCCGACTCCGGCCTGCGCGAGCTGGCCGACACGGTGATCGCCGATCCCGCCGAGGGCTCCCTGTTCGTGGCCGAGGAGGGAGGCGCGCTGATCGGGTTCGCGGTGATGGGCATGAAGTGGGTGAGCACCCGCGGCTCCCGGGCGGGCCACCTCGAGGACCTGTTCGTATCGCCCGACGCCCGCGGCAAGGGAGTCGCCGACGCCCTGATCGCCCGCTGCGCGGAGCGCTGCCGCGAGCTGGGGGGGACGGCGCTCGGCTGGATCACCGCAACCGACAACCACCGGGCCCAGCAGGTCTATGACCGCGTCGGGGGCATGGGCTCCACCTGGATGGAGTACGAGCTGGAGCTGTGATGCAGCTCAGCCACCTTCGCCGCCGCGGCGGCGGCGAGCCGCTGCTGCTGCTGCACTCGCTCGGGGGCATGAACGCGCAATGGAATCCGGTGCTCGACCGGCTGGCCGCCGAGCGCGAGGTGATCGCCGTCGAGATGCCGGGCTTCGGCTCCTCGCCGCCGCTGCCCGACGGAGTGGCGTCGACGCCCGGGAACCTGGCGGAGGCCGTGATCGCCTTCGTCGACGGGCTCGGGCTGAGCTCGGCGCCCGGCATCGCCGGGATCTCGCTCGGCTCCTGGGTGGCGATCGAATGCGCGCGCCGGCGCGCGGTTCGCGCCGCCGTCTGCCTCTGCCCCGCCGGCTTCTGGACGAAGCCGCTGGGGCCGCGCCCCAACCACGCCTATCGCGCGGCCAGGCTCGCCCGGCCGCTGGCGCCGCTCTTGCTGCGCATCGACGGCCTGCGCGAGCGCGCGCTGGCGACGAACGTGCACCACCCCGAGCGGGTTCCCTTCGACGACGCCGTGGCGCTCGTGCGGGGCTACGGCGGCGCCCGCGGCTACGCCGAGTCCAACCGCGAGATGCGCGCCTCGACCGTCGGCGACCTCTCCGACGTCGAGGTGCCGCTGACGATCGCCTGGGCCGAGTTCGACCGCCTCGTCCGCAGCCGGCCGCTGCTGCCGGACTCGGTGCGGCAGCTGACCCTGCCCGGCTGCGGGCACGTCCCCACCTGGGACGACCCGGAGTTGGTGGCAGAGGTCATCCTGAAAGGCGCATGAGCGCACATCCACCCCAGCCTGAGAAGGCGTCGCGCGCGGGAGAGGGGCGACGGGGGAGCTACCAGCGCGAGGTGACGACCTTCTTGCGGGTGTAGAACTCGACGGCGTCGTTGCCGTTGGCGTGCAGGTCGCCGTCGAGGGAGTCCTTCCAGCCGCTGAAGGGGAACCAGGCCACCGGGGCGGGGACGCCGATGTTGACGCCCAGCATCCCCGCCTCGACGCCGTAGCGGTAGGAGCGCACCGCGTCGCCGGACTGGGTGAAGATCGAGCCGGAGTTGCCGTAGCGCGAGCCGTTGACGAACTCGAGCGCGGCGTCCATGTCGCCGGCGCGGACGAAGGCGAGCACCGGCCCGAAGATCTCCTCGCGGGCGAGGTCAGACTCGAAGTCGTCGGTCTCGACCAGGGTGGGTGCGAGCATCGCTCCCGCCTCGCCGCCGCCGATGCGGCCGTCGAGCACGACTTCGGCGCCGGCCGACTCGGCCTCGCCGACCATGCGCTCGGCGCGCTCGCGCGAGTCGGGGCCGACCATCGGGCAGACGTCGGTCGCGGGGTCGCCGCCGGGCCCGGTCGTGAGCGCCTCTGCAGCGCTCTTGATCGCGTCGCGGACCTCGTCCTGGCGGGCCTCGTCGCCGACGGCGACCAGCACCGACCCCGCCAGGCAGCGCTGCCCGGCGGCGCCGAAGGAGGACTGCAGGATCGCGGGAATCGAGCGCTCCAGATCGGCGTCGGGCATCACCACGAGCGAGTTCTTGGCTCCGCCCAGCGCCTGCACGCGCTTGCCCGTCTCGGCGCCGCGGGTGGCGACCATGCGCGCGGTGGATGCCTGGCCGACGAAGGAGATCGCGTTGATGTCGTCGTGATCGAGGATCGAGCTGACGGCGTCGCGGGCGCCGTGGACGAGGTTGACGACGCCGGCGGGGAAGATCTCGCGCTCGGCGATCAGCTCGAAGATGCGCTGCGAGGGCCGCGGGTCGCGCTCGGAGGGCTTGAGGATGAAGGTGTTGCCGCAGGCGACCGCGAACGGCAGGAACCAGAGCGGGATCATCGCCGGGAAGTTGAAGGGGGTGATCGCGGCGACGACGCCGACCGGCTGGCGCACCATCTCCACATCCAGGCCCTTGGCGATCCCCTCCAGGTTCTCGCCCTTCATCAGGTGGGGGATGCCGATCGCGGCCTCGACCGACTCGATCCCGCGTCCGACCTCGCCGATCGCGTCGTCGAGCGTCTTGCCCATGTCGGCGGTGACCAGCGCGCCGAGCTCGTCGCGGTGCTCGTCGAGCGCCTCGCGCAGCGCCATCACGGCGCGGGCGCGCTGCTGGGGCGGGGTGCCGCGCCAGGCCGGGAAGGCCTCGCGGGCGGCGCGCACGGCCTGGTCGACGTCCGCGGCGCCCGAGAGCGGCACGTAGGCCGCGAGCTCGCCGGTGGCCGGGTCGCGGTCCTCGAGGGTGGAGTCGACCGCCGCTTCGCGGAACCCACCGCCGATGAAGTTGGGGAGGGTCTGGACCTCCGCGACCGTGCTCATGGCCTGAGCGTAGCTCAGCCGCCGTCGCGCCGCAGGTCCTAGATCGTGCGCCCCGACAGCACCGACTCCGGCTGCGTGCTGGTCGGCCGCCGCCGCGCGTCGGCCCCCTCGCCCTTCTTCTTGATCGGCAGCCACTGCTCGCGCTCGCCCGGATCGCTCGTTCTGACCAGGGCGCAGGGCCCGCGCACCTTCTCGCCCAGCAGGAAGACCTTGATGTCGCCCTGCTCGAGCCCCTCCTCGATCGTCAGCTCGCGGCCGCTGCGGGTATTGGAGAGGTTCTCGTAGACGCCGCGGTCCCAGACGATCATCTCGCCCGCCCCGTACTCGCCCTTCGGGATCACCCCCTCCCAGCTCAGGTACTCGAGCGGATGGTCCTCGGTCCGCATCGCCAGGCGCTTGTCGCGCGGGTCGAGCGAGGGGCCCTTGGGCACGGCCCAGGAGGCGAGCGCGCCGCCGATCTCCAGCCGCAGGTCGTAGTGGAGCGATGTGGCGGCGTGATTCTGGATCGTTGAGCGGGCGTGCCTGCGCTTGGGCGGGCGCTAGCCCCCGCCCTCGGGGCGGCCGGCCCTCGGCTCCCCGGTCCTGGAGAAGTCGCGCCTGCGCTCGTACTCGCCGATCCCGCTCACGCCGCCGCGCGCTCCAGCTCGTCGACCGAGCGCTCGAGTGCGGTCGCGAGCCCGTCGAGGTCCCCGATCGCGTTCGGGTCCGAGCAGAGCCCGAAGGCGAGGTCGCCGCCGAGCGAGACGACGCTGACCCGCAGTGCGTGGCGGTCAGCCGGCTCCGCGAAGGAGACCAACTTGGTCACCGGCCTGCCCAGGATCAGCGGCCGCTCGCGCGGCCCCGGGACGTTGGAGACCGAGAGCGCGAACTCGCGCGGGCCCGAGGTGACCCGGGTGACGCCTCGGTAGAGCGGGCGGAAGCGGTCGACCGCGTGGAAGAAGTCATACAGCGTCTCGGCATCGTGCTTGAGCTTGCGCTCGCTGGTCTCGCGGTTGATCGCGCGCAGGCGCTCGACCGGGTCGGGCTCGTGCAGGGGCAGGTCGACGTTCAGGAACGAGTCCCGATTGCCGATCTCGTCCTCGCGCAGGTGCAGGCAGACCGGCACCTGGACGCGGATGTCTCCGCCCACCCTGTCGGGCCCGAGCCACTCGCGCAGGCCGCCGCCGACGGCCGCGAGCACGACGTCGTTGACGGTGACCCCGTCCGAGGCCGCGTGTCCGATCGCCTGCAGCCGCGCCAGGGGGAAGCCAACCCAGGCGACCTCGCGCTCGGGGCCGATGTGGCGGTCGAGCACCGAGTCCGCGCCGGGGGTGAGCTCGCGGCGCAGGGCGCCCGGGACCCTGAGCAGCGAGCGCAGGCGCCCGCGGCGGGGCTTCCGCTCAGGCTCGGCCGGCGCCGAAGCGGTGCTCGCCCGGGGCCGCTCGTCGAACAGCAGGCCGGCGACGATGTGGATGGCGCTGACCCCGTCGGCCATCGCGTGGTGGATGCGGCTGGTCAGAGCGGTGGCCCCGTCCTGCAGCGGCACCATCTCGATCCTCCACAGAGGCCGCGAGTGGTCGAGCCTTCGCGCCAGGACCTCGCCCGTCAGCGCGCGTAGCCCCTGCTCGTCGAGCGGAGCCGGGGGCCGCACCTCGGCCAGGTGCCATTCGAGGTCGAGCTCGTCCCCATCCACCCAGGTCGGCCGGCCGCGGCGCGGGATCTCGACGCGCTGTCTCAGCCGGGGGAGGGCGGGAAGGCGCTCGGGCACCCGGGCCCGCAGCTCCGCGGCCGAAAGCGGCTCGCCGCGCTCGTCGGGGCCGACGACCAGGATCTTGCCGGTGTGGCCCTTGATCGCGTCGGACTCGAGGCGCAGGATCTGAGCGTCGTCGAAGTTGAGCGTCTCGCTCACTGATCGGGCGCCTTCAGGAAGCGCGCCAGCAGCACCGCGGCCAGCGCGGTCATCACCACCGCGCTCGCCACGCACCACTGGCAGATCGCGTCGATCACGAACAGCTCGAGGTAGGTCAGGTAGACGCTGAAGCCGACTCCAACCAGCCCGAACAGCACCCCCGAGAAGCGGCCGGTGTCGCCGGGGAGCGCCAGCGAGATCAGGATCAGCGCGTAGCCGATCGCGCCGACCAAGGCCACCGGCACGCCCGCCCAGTCGGCGTAGTCGGAGGTCTGCACCTTCTCGCAGCCGCCGCCGCCGCCGACGCAGACGGGGATCGAGTCGTCGTACCAGGTGATCGTCAGGTACAGCGAGATCGCCAGGCCCGCGAGCGCGAGCGCGGCGCCCAGCACGCGCAGCGCGCCCTCGCTCACCCTCCGGCGCGAGCGGACTGGAGGGCGCTCGCGAAGGCCTCGGCGGTGAGCTCGGTCAGCGCCAGCTCGCCGCCGCTCTCCAGCAGGAAGGTGGGGGTGCTGTCGACGCCGAGCTCCTGCGCCACGGCCTCGTTCTCTTCGACGATCGCCTGCGCCTCGGGCGACTCGCGGTCCTCGAGGGCCTGCTCGACGTCGAGCCCGGGCGTCTGCTCGGCGATCTCGGTCAGGAAGTCCTCGTCGACGTAGCCCGAGTTCTCCTCGCCCTGGTTCAGGAAGAAGGTCTCGGCGAACTCGAACAGGCGGTTCTGCATCGTCGCGGCGGCCGCCATCTGGGCGGCCTCGAGCGAGTCCTCGCCGAGGAAGCTGATCACCCGCAGCTCGAGCGCGATCTCGCCGCTTCGCACCTGCTCGTCGATCACCTGGGGCAGCGCTCCGGTCGAGAACTCGGCGCAGAACGGACACTGCAGATCGATTAACTCGATGACCTTGTAGGGCGCGTCCGGCTCGCCCAGCAGCACCCCGTCCTGGGGGATGCCCGCGAGGCTCTCCTCGACGCTCGCCGCGGTCTCGCCGCCGCCGCTGTCTCCGCCGGAGTCGGACTCGTCCGAGCCCGACTGCGAGACGACGATCGCGACGATCAGGATCAGCGCCGCGAGGACACCCAGGACGATCAGCTGCGTGCGGCGGTTGGAGCCCTGCTCCGGCATCGGTGGCCAGTCTAGTCGGCTCGGTCGTGGCGCTCGGCGAAGCCCCGCAGCCGATCGTCCCAGCCGTGCAGGCCGAGCAGCCCCAGGGCCAGGACCACGGTGGTCAGCCCCTGGAAGGGCTCGACCAGGGCCTCGATCACGAGGTTGAACAGGAGCTCGCCCTGCACGCCGTGGATCGGCGATTCGAGGACCAGGGTGACCAGGTCGGTGACCGCCAGCACCACCAGCGTGAACAGGAGCACCCGCCAGAAGCTGCCGCGGACGAGCTCCCGGCTCTGCCGCATCGCCTCCCGCACCGACATCTCCTGCAGCTCGACCAGGGTGGGGGAGATCAGGAAGTAGGTGTAGAAGATGACCCCGGGGACGATCAGGAAGACGAGGCCGAGGGCGGTGCCGAAGATCAGGATCAGGTCGACCGCGATCAGCCGTCCGTAGCGGATCGAGCGGGCCACCTGGCCCAGATCGGTCAGCTCGCGGCCGTGGATCCACTCGCTCACCCCCGCGGCGATGATGCCCGCGTACAGCGCCTCACCGCCGAGGTTGATCGCGATCCCGACCGGAATCGCGATCAGGCTGGCGAAGTCCGAGAATGTGTGGAGGCGCTCGATCTTCGCGTCTCCGAAGAGCGCGTCGCCGAGGTTCTGCGGGATCAGCACGAGGATCGCGAGTGGCACCAGCAGCCTCCAGCGCCGCCGGTAGATGCGCCAGACCTGGCGCAGCAGCCACCCGATCGCAGCTTCTCACCGGGGCCAAGGCCCTCGATCCGCCTCTCCGCGGCCTCGTCCACGGCGGCGATCCTAAGCGGAGCCGAGCTAGGCCGCGAGCCTGCGCAGGGCCCTGCCCCGGCGGAACTGGACGTGCGTGACCTTGGCGTCGTCGGGCCGCAGCTCCGAGACCGAGCCGAGCTGGAAGCCGAAGCCGCAATCGCAGACCAGGCCCGCGAGCTCGTCGAGCTGCTCGACCACCATCTCGAGCTCGTTCACGCAGCGGGGGTCCGAGCAGTGGATCTGCGCGAGCAGCATGCGGCGATGGTCGCACCCGCTCCGGATACGCTGCGCCCCGCGATGGCGCGCACGAACCTGGACGACGCGGGCGGCGGCGGGCAGCCCGACATCGCCGCGGCCGGCGGCGTGGTCGTGCGCCGGGACGACGACCGCCGCACCCGGATAGCGGTCATCCACCGTCCCAAGTACATGGATTGGTCGCTTCCGAAGGGCAAGCTCGAGAAGGGCGAGGACTGGCGCGAGGCCGCCCTGCGCGAGGTCACGGAGGAGACGGGGTTCCGCTGCGAGGCCACGGTGGAGCTGCCGCCGGTCTCCTACACGGACCGCAAGGCGCGCACCAAGCTCGTCCGCTACTGGCTGATGGAGCCGGTCAAGGGGAAGTTCAAGCCCCACGGTGAGGTCGACGAGCTGCGCTGGCTGACCCGCCGCGAGGCCGAGGACCTGCTCAGCTACGACCACGACCGCAAGCTCGTACGCAAGGCGCTGCGGGTGCGCAGGCTGCGCCGGATCCGCGGCGCCCTGCCGGGGCCGGACTGGCGCTGGTCGGTGTAGGTTCCCGGTCGGTATGGGCTATCTGCTGAAAGCCGGGCTGGGACTCGCCCTCTTCTTCGGCGGGCTCGTGCTGTTCAACGTCACCCTGCAGGAGCTGCTGGACATCGGTACCTGCGCTTCGGGGAATACGCCGTTCGAGATCGCGCAGCCGTGTCCGGAGGGGACGGGGTCGAAGGTGATGCTCTTGTTCGTCTCGATCATCGGCGGCCTGATCGGCTGCGCGCTGTTCGCCTTCCGCGGCGACCCGCCCTGGGGCGAGCGGCGGCGCTCGTTCGGGATGTTCGGCTGGGGCACGCTCGCCTGGGGCTTGTTCTTCGCGGGCACCGGCCTGGCCCTGATGCTGGGCGGTCCCTACGGCGAGGTGACCGACCCGAACACCGGCGAGGTGGTCGGCCGGCCCGACAGCCAGCTGGGCGCGGACATCACCGGGATCACCTTCCTGGTGATGGGGGTGCCTGCCCTGCTGCTGGGGCTGTGGAGCCTGTTCAGGGGACTGCGCAGCCCCCGCGACGAGCGCCCGCCGTCGGCTTCATCGGTGACCTCCAGCGCGGGGCTGAGCGGCATGCTCGGCGGCTGGAGCAAGGTCGGGCAGACGTCGGCGGCGCGGACGGGCTCCGGCTCGCGCCCCTCCTCCGGAGGCGACGCGATCGCGAGGATCGAGCGCCTGCAGAAGCTGCGCGAGTCCGGAGCCCTGACCGAGGCCGAGTTCGACAAGGAGAAGGCGAAGATCCTCGCCGAGCAGTAGCCCGGGCCGCGGCGATAGCGTTGCCGTCGTGGAAGCGGGCGCCGGACGGCGGCAGCGCGAGGCGGACGTGGTGGTGGTCGGCGCCGGCCTGGCCGGGCTCACGGCCGCGCGCAGGCTGGTGCAGGCCGGGCGCTCCGTCGCGGTGCTCGAGGCGCGCGAGCGGGTCGGCGGACGCACCCTGAACATGGACATCGGCGGCGGCGAGGTCAGCGAGATCGGCGGCCAGTGGGTCGGCCCGACCCAGGATCGCGTGCTGGCGCTGGCGGGCGAGCTCGGGGCCGAGACCTTCCCGACCCACCACGAGGGGCGCAACCTGCTGGAGCTTGCCGGCCGGCGCAAGGCCTACTCGGGCACGATCCCGCGGATCTCGCCGCTGGCGCTGGCCGACATCGAGCGCGCGCGGCGCCGCCTGCACCGGCTCGCGGCGCGGGTCTCGCCGCAGGCGCCCTGGGACGCCCCCGGCGCCGAGCGCCTCGACGCGACCACCTTCGGCGACTGGCTGCGGCGCAACCTCGTCTCGCGGCGCGGGCGCTCGCTCTTCGAGATCGCCTGCGGCACCGCCTTCGGCATGCCATCGGGGCAGATGTCGCTGCTCTGGGCGCTGCACCTGATCGCCGCCGCGGGCAGCCTCGACGCCCTGCTCGACGTCGAGGGCGGCGCCCAGCAGGACAGGATCGCCGGCGGCTCGCAGCTGCTCTCGCTGCGGATGGCCGAGCAGCTCGGCGACGCCGTCCTGCTGGGCGCGCCGGTCGCGGCGATCGAGCACGACGCGGGCGGGGTCGTCGTGCGAACGGGCACGGGCGGCGAGCTCGCGGTCGGCGCGAAGCGGGTCGTGGTCGCGATGGCCCCGGCGCTGACGGCCCGGATCGCCTTCTCGCCCGGCCTGCCCGCCGCTCGCAACCAGCTCGCGCAGGCGATGGCGAGCGGGGCCCTGACCAAGTGCACGGCCGTGTATGAGCGGCCGTTCTGGCGCGAGCAGGGCTGGAGCGGCGCGGCCGTCAGCGACGCCGGCCCGGTCGAGACCACCTTCGACAACTCCCCGCCCGAGGGCGAGCGGGGCGTGATGCTCGGCTTCATCTCGGGCGCCGAGGCGACCCGCCACGCCGCCCGTCCCGCCTCGGAGCGGCGGCGGATCGCGCTCGGCTGCTTCGCGCGCCTCTACGGCGACGAGGCGCTGGGAGCGAGCGCGTACTTCGAGCAGGACTGGGCCTCCGAGCGCTGGAGCGGCGGCGGGCCCGTCTGCCACGCACCGCCGGGTGCGCTGACGGCCTGGGGCGAGGAGCTCCGCCGCGCCGCCGGGCGAGTGCACTGGGCGGGGACCGAGACGGCGACCGCGTGGTGCGGCTACATGGACGGCGCGGTGCGCAGCGGCGAGCGCGCGGCCGAAGAGGTGATCGAGGCCGAGGGCGGACGGATCTGACAGAGTCGGCGCCGATGGCGACCGAGGATCTCGCCCACGAGGGGGCGGCGCGCCTGGCCGAGCGCCTGCGCGCCCGCGAGGTCTCCTCGCGCGAGCTGACGCGGATGTTCCTGGAGCGGATCGAGCGGATCGATCCGGCGATCAACTCGTTCCGCGTCGTCTGGGCCGAGCGGGCGCTGGCGGCGGCCGACGAGGCCGACGGCGCGATCGCGGCCGGCGAGAGCGCGCCGCTGCTGGGCGTGCCGATCGCGGTCAAGGACACGGTCGACGTCGCGGGGGACGTGACCATGCTCGGCACCGCCGGCTTCGACCGGCCGGCCGAGGCCGACTCCGAGATCGTGGCCCGGCTGCGCGGCGCCGGCGCCGTCATCCTCGGCAAGACCAACCTGCCCGAGCTGGCGATCCACGGCTTCACCGAGACGAGGACGTTCGGCGTCACCCGAAACCCGTGGAACACGGGGCGCACCCCCGGCGGCTCGAGCGGCGGCAGCGGCGCCGCGGTCGCGGCCGGGCTGGCGGCGATCGCGCACGCCTCCGACGGGGCCGGATCGATCCGCTACCCGGCGGCCAACTGCGGGCTGTTCGGGCTCAAGCCCCAGCGCGACCGCTTGCCGATCGACGGCGAGCACTGGCTGGGTCTGTCGGTCAACGGCTGCGTCTCGCTCACCGTCGCCGACACGGCGCTGTTCATGGACGCGGTCACCTCGGGCCCGGCCTGGTCGGCGAACGCGCCGCCGCCGCCCGAGCGCAGCTTCAGCGAGGCGGCCGCGACACCAACCGGCAAGCTGCGGATCGCGGTCAGCGCCAAGCCTCCGCGCGCGGCGGCGCCGCCGCTGCTGGGCGCCGAGTCGCACGCCGTGGTCGAGGAGACCGCCGAGCTGCTGTCGGGCCTCGGGCACAGCGTCGACTGGAAGGACCCCGACTGGGGCGGGATCGGCAACCAGATCGCGGCCCGCTACCTGGCCGGGATCGCCGAGGACATCGAGGCCGTGCCCCACCGCGAGCGGCTCGAGCCCCAGACCCGCGGCTACGCGCGCCTGGCCCGCGTGCTCGCCCCCGCCTGGGCGGCGCGCCGCTCGGTCCGCCTCGAGCAGGCGGACCGCGACCGGGTCGGCGCGATCTTCGACGATCACGACCTGCTGCTGACCCCGATGAGCGCCGGGCCCGCGGTCGAGGTCGGGCGCTGGCACGGCCGCAGCGCGCTGAAGGCGCTTCTGGGCGAGAGCCGCTGGTACCCCTATGCCGTCGCCTGGAACCACACCGGACAGCCCGCCGCGTCCGTGCCGGCGCGGCTCAGCGCCGAGGGGTTGCCGCTGGCGGTGCAGCTGGTCGCGCCGCCGGGGCGCGAGGACCTGCTGCTGTCGCTCGCGGCCCAGCTCGAGTCCGAGCGGCCCTGGGCTAGGCGCCCGCCGGAGCCGGCGCCGGCGCCGGCGCGCTGACCTCGAGCTCGAGCCGCTCGGAGGCCATCGTCAGCTGCCCGGGCTCGCCTCCGAGCGCCCGCCAGCGGCCGTTGGCGGTGTCGAGGAAGGTGTCGAGGAAGTCGTCCGTGTGCAGCGGGTCGTGGTGGAAGAGCATCACCCGGCGGGCGTCGGTGCGGCGGGCGAATGTGAGCGTGTCCGAGAGCCTCGAGTGGCCCCAGCCGACGTGGTCGGGGTACTCCTCGTCGGTGTACTGGCAGTCGTGGATCAGCAGGTCGGCGCTGCGCGCCAGGTCATACCCCGAGATCCACTCCTGCCCGATCTCCTCCAGGGGAGCGCCGAGCCCGGGCTCGTGGTCGGAGATGTAGGTCAGGGTGGTGCCGTCGCTGTCAGTGATGCGGTAGCCGAGTGTCGGCCCGCGGTGGGTGACCGACTCGGCCCGGATGCGGGCGCCGCCGAGCTCCCACTCGGTCGCCGGCGTGTCGAGGAAGGAGACGTCGCAGGGCAGCTCGCGCACCTCGACGGGGGAGAGAGGGGCGGAGATGTAGCGCCCGATGCGCGCCGCCAGCGAGGCCTCGGGCGAGGACGGGCCCCAGATCGTGATCGACGATTCAGAGCGGAAGCAGGGCGCGAAGAACATCAGCCCCTGGATGTGGTCCAGGTGCAGGTGGGTGAGCAGGATGTTGATCGTCGGCAGCTTCGCGGCGAAGCCGACCCCGAGCCCGCGAATGCCGGTGCCGGCGTCGAGGATCAGGGTGGAGCCGCCGCAGAGCTCGAGCTCGACGCAGGAGGTGTTGCCCCCGTAGCGGTTCATCTCGGGCCCCGGCGCCGGGACGGAGCCTCGCGCCCCCCAGACCTTGACCTTCATGAGGCCGCCTCGCTCGCTCGCCCGATCGCGCTCATGCACCCCGTCCTGCCGTGGGCCAGAAGAAGATCATCCCGCCCTCCTGGCCGCCCTCGGCGACGATCGGCAGGGCGGTCGACTCGATATCGTGCTCGTCGCCCTTCAGCGAGCGGATCCTGAAGTTCCCGTGCGCGGGGCGGCCGGCGCGCAGCGCCTGGGTCGTCGGCAGCTCCTCGATCGGGATCGGCTTGCCGTCCGCTCCGAAGGGACCGATCGCGCCGCTCCACTCCTCGGCCGGCTTCTGCCCGAACTCCTCGAAGGAGATCGCCAGCAGGTCGCCGGCGGCTTCGTTGTAGAAGATGATGCTGCCGCCCTCGTCCACCAGGAAGGCAGGCGTGGACAGGCCCGTCAGGAAATTGCGAGCCAGGATCAGCTCCAGGGGCCTCTGGTCCATTCCTCTCCACGAACTCCGAAAATCCCTAAATACCTCTCAGCGCTGGGATTCTTTCATTCGCGTCGCGCCGGCGTGAACGGATCCTGCCCCGTGTGACGAATTGCACGCGCCGGTTCTTGGACCGCCCAGGGGGGGCCGGTAGCGTTCGGCCGTGCTCTACGACCTGCTCGCACTGCTGTTCCGGCCCGTCGCATGGTGGGGGCGGCTGCGGGTCGAGGGCCTCGAGGAGGTGCCGGCGACCGGGCCGCTGCTGGTCGTCCCCAACCACGACAGCCAGTGGGACCCGATCGTCGTCGGGCTCGCGATCAAGCCGCGGCGGCGGCTGCGCTTCCTCGCGCGAGCCAGCCTCTGGCGCATCCCCGGGCTGGGCTCGCTGCTGGGCGCGCTGGGGCAGATCCCGATCGAACGCGGGGCGGGGGACGTGGGGGCGCTCGAGCGCGCCGTCGATGCGCTCGCCTCGGGCGAGGCGATCTGCATCTTCCCCGAGGGTGGGCTCTCCTGGGGCGAACGGCTGCGGGCGCGCAGCGGCGTCGGCCGCCTGGCGCAGTGGTGCCCCGACGCGCAGGTCGTGCTCTGCACTGTCGAGGGGGCGACCGACTACATGCGCTTCCCCCGCCGGCCGCGGTTGAGGGTGGCCTTCCTGCGCCCGGTCGCGGTCGAACCACGACCGGGCGAGGAGGCTTCAGCGCTTTCCACGCGTCTGCTCGACGAGATCAGAGATCGCGTCGAGCCCTCTCCAGCTGGTCGCCGGGCGCTCGTGGGCGGGCCCCCCCGAGTCCGGAAAAGGCGGGCTAACCCTCGAGCTTCCCGATCTTGAAGATCTTGGTGCCGCACTCGGGGCACGTGCCCTGAATAGCCGGGCGACCGTTCTTCATCGTGACCTGCTGCGGGTCCTTGATCTCGACCTTCTTGCGCTCCTTGACGCAGTAGCCCTCAGCCACCGAGAGCCTCCTTTCAGAGCCGAATGGAGTACTGACGCTAGAGCACCCGTCGGACGCGTGGGCACGCACGGCGGCTAGATTCCCCCGCTTGACCGCCTCGATCGTCCGAAAAGCGCGTCAGATAGCCGATTCCAGCCGCTTTCAGGCCTTCATCTTCGGCGTCATCGTGTTCAACGCGGTCGTGCTCGGGCTCGGCACCTACGACGGCATCCGCGACGAGTTCGGGACCGCCCTGGCGGGGCTCAACGACGCCTGTCTGGGCATCTTCGTGCTCGAGCTGGCGATTCGCATCACCGCCTACGGGCGCCGGCCCCAGGACTTCTTCCGCGAGGGCTGGAACGTGTTCGACTTCGTCGTGATCATGGCCGTGTTCGTGCCCGGGGTGCGCGAGAACGCGACCATGCTGCGCCTGGTGCGGCTGCTGCGGATCGTGCGCGTGGTCAGCGTGCTGCCCGAGCTGCGCACGCTGATCCGGGGCATGGTCGCGGCGCTGCCCCCGATCGGCAGCATGGGCGTGCTGGCGCTGCTCTTCCTCTACGTCTACGGCATGCTCGGCTGGATCCTGTTCGGCGACGAGCTGCCCGAGCGCTGGGGCGACATCGGCGACGCGATGCTGACCCTGTTCACCGTGTTCACGCTCGAGGGCTGGAACGAGGTGCTCTATGAGGCGATGGAGGTCCACTCGTGGTCGTGGATCTTCTTCATCAGCTTCGTGCTGCTGGCCTCGCTGCTGGTGATCAACATCCTGATCGCGATCATCATCAACGCGATGGAGGACGCGCGCGAGGCCGAGCAGCGCGAGCAGCGCCAGCGGCTGATCGACGAGGCCGACGAGGCGGGTGCCGAGTTCGACCCGCACGTCGAGACCGCGCGCCGGATCGCCGCCCTGAAGCAGGCCGTCGAGGACCTCGAGGAGCAGCTGGGGATCGAGGCGGGCGAGCAGATGCCGAAGCCGCGGGTCAGCACCCGGGGCATGGGCCGCTGAGCTAGGGCTGCTTCTCGCCGGCGTCGTCCTCGGCGGCCTGCGCGGCCGCGGCCGCGTTTCCGACCTGGGTCTGCAGCGCCGTGATCTCGGCCTCCGTCTCGCGCTGGCGCGCGTTCACGTTGTCGATCTGGCGCTGCATCGCCGTCAGCCGCTGGTTGATCGCCTTCAGCTGGGTCTCTGTCTGCTGCTCGACCGAGCTGCTGAGCTGGTTGACCTGCTCGGTGAGCTCGTCGATGTCCTCGTCGGTGGCCGAGTCCTGCTTGTTCATGATCCCCAGGGCCAGCGCACCGCCGGCGGCGAGGATGGCGAGGATCGCGGCGAGGCCGCCCACCCGGCTGGTGCGTTGCTGGCGCTTCTCCAGCTCGGCCATCCAGCCCTGCAGCCCCTCCATGCGCTCCTGCATGTTGGGCTCGGGCGCGGGCTTCTTGGCGGCGGCTTTCTTGGCGGCGGCCTTCTTGGCCGCCGGCTTCTTGGCCGTGGCCGAGGCCTTCGACTTGGCCGCCGCCTTGGGCTTCGCGGGTGGCTTCTTGCTCTGCTCCGCCATGGCGCGCCATCCTAGACTGTGCCGCGCCCGATCAGAACGCATCGCCTACCCACGCAAGGAGACCCCCGGTGCCCGAAGCAGTCATCGTCGACACCGTCCGCACCCCGATCGGCCGCGCCTTCAAGGGCTCGCTGGCCCAGCTGCGGCCCGAGGAGACCGGCGCCTACGTGATCGACCAGCTGCTCGAGCGCAACCAGGAGGTGGACCCAGCCAGCGTCAACGAGGTCTTCGCCGGCTGCGGCATGCCCCAGGGCCTGCAGGCGTTCAACGTCGCCCGGATCATGACCCTGCTCTCCGAGAAGCTGCCCAAGGAGACGACGGCGGTGACGATGTCGCGCTACTGCGCCTCCAGCCTCGACTCGATCCGCCACGCGGCGAACTCGATCGAGGCGGGGCAGGGCGACACCTACATCGCCGCGGGCGTCGAGTGGGTCAGCAAGTTCAACGAGCGGACCGAGCCCGCGGGCGTCGCCGACCGCAACCCCAACCTTATCGGCCAGAACGGCCAGCCCGACGCCTACATCGACATGGGCATCACCGCGGTCAACGTGGCCAAGAAGTACGAGGTGTCAAGAGCCGACATGGACAAGTACGCGCAGCGCTCCCAGGAGCTCGCCGTCAAGTCCCAGGAGGACGGCTTCTTCGACCGCGAGATCGTCGCCGTCACCGACCAGGACGGAAACGAGGTCGTCAAGGACGACGGCCCGCGCGCCGGCTCGACCCTGGAGAAGCTCTCCGAGCTGCCGGAGGCGTTCGACGGAGGCGGCGGCGTCACCGCCGGCAACTCCTGCCCGCTCAACGACGGCGCCGCGGCCGTGCTGATGATGTCCGACGAGCGCGCCGAGGAGCTGGGCCTGACCCCGCGCGCCAAGGTGATCACCGCCGCCACCCACGGCAACGAGCCCGAGTACATGGGCGTCGCGCCGATCGGCGCGATCAAGACCGTGCTCGAGCGCGCGAACATGAAGATCGACGGTGTGGACGTCGTCGAGTTGAACGAGGCCTTCGCCGCCCAGGTGATCCCGATCATGAGCGAGACGGGGATCCCGCTGGAGAAGCTCAACACGCACGGCGGAGCGATCGCCCTCGGCCATCCCTTCGGCATGACCGGCGCCCGGATCATGGGCACGCTGCTGAACGTGATGGAGACCGACGACCACCAGATCGGCATGGAGACGATGTGCGTCGCCGGCGGCCAGGGCGAGGCGATGATCGTCGAGCGACTGAACTGACACACGGCGCGCGCCCCGCGCGCGCACGGCCCGGGCAGCGTTCCGCCCGTGTCAGACCCGAAGCCCGACAGCCGGCGCGACCCCGGGCGTGACCCCGACAGCGATATCGATCGCTATCCCGACGCCAGCGCCCCCTCCGAGGGCCCGGCCGGGATATCCGGTATCCGCGAGCCGATATCGGAGCGGGGCCTCCCGCACGGGCATGATCGCGGGGATAGCAACGGATATCAAGACCGTGGCGAGCCACCGGGCGGGAGTCGGGAGTGGATCTCGCGAGAGGACTTCTTCGCGGAGGGGCCCCTGTACCAGGACACGGACTTCGAGTCGATCGAGGAATACCTGATCCATCGCGAGGACGAGTGGCGCAGGCGCAACGGCCTGAAGTCGCTCAAGGCCGAGCCGCCACGTCCTTCCACGCTCGACCAGAAAGGCGGGCGGCAGGTCGGGCTGCGGCTGCCCGGGGAGGACTACGAGCGGCTCGCGGAGTTGAGCGAGCGCAACGGCGTGGCGCCGGCGACGATGGCGCGGATCCTGGTCGTGCGGGCGCTGCGTGCTGACGATGCGCTCGCGGAGGCCGGCGAGAGGCTCGACGGCTGAGGGTGGACAGCAAAGGGGCCCCGCCTGCGCGGGGCCCCTCGCTCACCTCGGGTTGACGCTCGTGATTCGGGGGTATCGAGCGTCAGGCGGTCGCCTTCGCCTTGCCCGAGACGCAGTTGCCGAAGGCGTTCTTGCCGTTCTTGTTGGTTCCGTAGAACTCGGTGAACGACTTGCCCTCGTGGCCGTCTGCAAAAGCAGGATCCTCCTGCTCGGCCTTGCAGTCCTTTGCGGCGTTGACGGTCTCGGCGCTGTCCTCGGCGAGCTCGGACTTGACCTTGCCCGAGACGCACTTGCCGAAGGCCTTGCCCTTGAGGCCCTCTGCCTTGCACCCCTTGGCCGCGTTCTTCGCGTCGCTCCGGGCTTCGCCCCCGGTGACGCCGATGCAATTCGGCATCGCGGGGTTGCCGTAGAGCTCTCCGAACGCCTCGCTGCCCATGGCCTTGCGCTCCTTCGCGCACGCCTTGGCCGCGATCTTGCCGAACTGCTTGCCCTTGGGTCCGGCAGCAGCGCCGCCGGCGCTGACGGCGAGAGCGAGGACCGAGATGCCCGTCAGCGTCATCGCCCTTCGGATCGTGAAGGTTCGCATGTTCCCTCCTGTCTCGTTTACTGCCATCGACCTCTGAAGCGCCGGACGGGCCGATTCTGTTACGGACTCGCCACCGGTTGGACGTCTGGTCGTAGGCTGCCGAGCCGTGGAACTGATCCCGACCGTGATCAGCATCGGCTACGCGGCAGGGCTCAACGCCTACGGAACCGTCGTGCTGCTGAACCTGCTGGGGCGGGTGGGGTTCGGCGAGGTGCCGGAGCCACTCACCGGCGACACGGTCCTGATCGGCGCCGCAGTCATGTACGCGATCGAGTTCGTCACCGACAAGATCCCCTACCTCGACAGCCTCTGGGACGTCGCCCACACCGTGATCAGGCCGGCGGTCGCGAGCCTGATCGGCGTCGAGTTCGCCGCCTTCGAGCAGGTCAGCACGGCCGAGGAGATAGTCGCCGGCGGCGCCTCGGGCGGCACCTCGCTGGTCAGCCACGGGATCAAGGCCGGGGTTCGGTTGGGCATCAACGCCTCGCCGGAGCCCGTCTCGAACATCCTCGTCAGCCTCGCCGAGGACGGGATCGTGGCCGTCGTCATCGCCCTGGTGCTGGCCGAGCCCCTGGTCGCGCTCGCCGTCGTGATCGTGCTGCTGGCGATCGGGATCGCGCTGATCCTGTTGCTGCGCAGGGCGATCAGACGGGGGATGCGAAACCGCGGCCGCAGGGGCGAGAGCCGCGCTCCGCCCGAGGAGCAGGAGCCGCCGGCGCCGCCGAGCGGCCCCTAAGGCCGGGCGCGCAGCCCCTCGAGCAGCGCCAGCAGCGCTCCCTCGGCCTCCTCGCGGGCGACGACGACGTCGTCGGCGTCGGCGATCACGAACGCCGCCTCGGCGAGCGCGCCCAGCAGCAGGTGGGAGAGCGAGTCGAGCGGGGCCGGCCCCAGCACCCCCGCCTCCATCGCCCCGCCGAGCGCCGCCTTCATCAGCCCCAGGCCATAGCGCTCGTCGATCTCGCGCCACTCCGCCCAGCCGAGCACCCCGGGCGCGTCGGTCAGCGCCACCTGCTTCACGGCCGGCTGCTCGCAGGCGTCGAGGAAGGCCAGGCAGCCGGTCACGATCACGTCGAAGGGGTCGTCGGAGGCGCCCTCCATGCGCGCGGCGATGCGCTCGATCAGGTACTGCTCGACCCGCTCGACGACGGCGCGGAAGAGGTCGCGCTTGTCCTTGAAGTGGTGGTAGAGCGCGCCGCGCGTGACCTGGGCCCGCTCGACGATCTGCTCGGTCCCGACCTCGCCGTAGCCGCGTCTGCTGAACAGCTCCAGCGCGGCGTCGACCAGGGCCTCGCGAGTCGCCTCCGCGCCCTGCTGGCGTCGCCCCATACAGGCTGTATGTTAGGCCGCTGGACCTGTGGCTGAGGCCCGCGCCGCCCGCGCTACCGTCGTCAGCGGGGATGGCGCCAGACCGCTTTGACCATCTGATCTCGGGAGCCCGCGAGGGGGACGACGCGGCGTGGTCGGAGATCTGGGGCGAGCTCTCGCCCGCCGTGCTCGGCTACCTGCGCGGCAGCCGCTCGCCCGACCCCGAGGACGTCCTGGCCGAGACATTCCTGCAGGTGGCCCGCGACGTCGCCGGCTTCGACGGCGGCTGGGACCGCTTCCGAGCCTGGGTGTTCACGATCGCCCACCACCGCCTGATCGACGCCCGCCGCCGCCGCTCGCGGCGCCCCGTCGAGCTGATGGCCGAGACCCCCGAGCCGCCGGGGCCGCCCGCCGATGACGCCTCCGAGCTGGCGCTCGCGCGGATCGGCGACGAGGAGGTCGAGCGGGTGCTGCAGGCGCTCTCGCCCGACCAGCGCGCCGTGGTGCTGCTGCGCGTGATCGGCGATCTCACGCTCGAGCAGGTGGCTGAGGCGATGGGCAAGCGCGTGGGCGCGATCAAGCAGCTTCAGCGGCGCGGGCTCGCGGCTGTCGTGCGCGAGCTGGAAGAGAAGCCGGAAGAAAAGAAGATAACCCGATGAGCGGGCGCGACGCTTACGAGGATGAGATGGCCTTCCTGCGCAGACTGAGCCTCGAGGATCCGGACGCGGCCGAGTTCGCGCTGCTGCTGCGACGGGCCCTGCCGCAGGAGCCGAGCGGGACGCTGACGGCCACGATCGTGCCGCGCCTGGCGCAGGCCGCCCGCGGCTCCGCGAACGGCGCCGGC
>VGBV01000021.1 GCA_016870325.1 Actinomycetota bacterium | reverse complement strand
GCGATCGTCGGAGGGGGCGGTGACGGCGTTGACCGACTCGCTGTTGGTCCGCACCAGCTGGCCCAGGCGCTCCGAGATCCGCGGCAGCGAGCCGCGGTGGCGGCAGTTGGCGAGCAGGGCGTTGGTGCCGAGCGCGCCCGCCGCGATCACGACCCCGCCCGCTCGAAGCGTGCCCGGGCGCTTCCGCAGCCAGGCGCCCGAGCGCTCGCTGGTCACCTCGTAGCCATCGGAGCCGTCCTCGGCGCCGCCCGCAACGGGGCGAACGTCGGTCACCTGGCGGTCCGCGAACACCTCGACGCCGAGCTTCTCGGCGAACCAGAGGTAGTTCTTGCGCAGCGTGTTCTTGGCGTTGTGGCGGCAGCCGACCATGCAGCTTCCGCACTCGATGCAGCCGGCGCGGTCGGGCCCTTCGCCCCCGAAGTAGGGATCCGGCACCGTCTTGCCCGGCTGGCCGAAGTAGGCGCCGACGCGCGTCTGCTTGTAGGTGTCGGCTACGCCGATCTCCTCGCCGTATTGCTTCAGCAACTCGTCGGCCGGCCCCTCGAGGGGGTAGTCGGCGACGCCGAGCATGCGCTCGGCCGTGTCGTAGTGAGCCCTCATCCCGTCCTCCCAGTTACCGAGCTCGCCCCACTGGCGGTCGGCGAAGAAGGCGGGGCGGGCGCGGTAGAGGGTGTTGGCGTAGCCGAGGCTGCCGCCCCCGACGCCGCAGCCGGAGGCGATGAAGACGTCCTTGAACACGGTCAGCCGCAGGATCCCGCGCAGGCCCAGCTTCGGCATCCAGTAGTAGCGGCCGAGCTGCCAGGTCGTCTCGGCGAAGTCCTCGTCCTCGAAGCGTCGCCCGCACTCGAGCACGGCGACGCGATAGCCCTTCTCGGCCAGGCGCAGGGCGGAGACGGAGCCGCCGAAGCCCGACCCGACCACGATCCAGTCGTGGTCGTGTCGGCGCTCCCCGACGCTCGCGTTTCGGCTCTGGTCGCTCGCGCCCACGCAGGCAAGGCTAGCAGTTCTGACGATATGTCAGACAATCTGTCTGACGCTGCGTTACGATAGGCGCATGTCAGTCGCCGGCAGCGATTCGGGCAGGGGCGGCGAGGCGGGCGCGACGCGTGCCGCCGCCGGGCGCCGCGGGCGCAGGCTGCGGCGCGAGCAGGCCCGGGCCGAGGTGCTGCGGGTCGCGCTCGAGCTGGCCGGGGACGCTCCCTTCCGTGAGGTCACCGTCGAGGAGATCGCGCGCCGGGCGGGCCTCTCGCGCAGCGCCTTCTACACCCATTTCCGCGACAAGCACGACCTGCTCGCCGTCGCCGTTCAGGACGTCGCCGGCGAGCTCTACCGCATGGCCGACCGCTGGTGGCGCGGCGAGGGCCCGCCCGCCGAGCGCGTGCGCACCGCGCTCGAGGGCGTCGTCGCCGTCTACGCCGAGCACGCCTCGCTGCTGCGGGTCGCGGTCGAGGTCTCGACCTACGACGACGAGGTGCGCCAGCTCTGGATGGGGATCCTCGAGCGCTTCATCGAGGCGACGGCCGAGCACATTCGCAGTGAGCAGGACAAGGGGCTGGTCAACCGGGCCCTCGACCCGCGGGGGACCGCCGAGTCGCTCGTCTGGATGAGCGAGCGCTGCTCCTACGTCTATCTCGGCCGCGACGAGCGTACCCCGGCCGAGCTGGTGGAGGCCATGGCCCCCGTCTGGACGGCGGCGCTGTACCCGGGGGTGATCCCCGCCGAAGAGCTGCGCCCGGGGACCGTCGGCGAGGCGGCGGACGCGGGAGCGAGCGCCGAGTAGCGGGTATTTCGCGCCGCGGCGCTCCGCTAGGCGCGAGGGTGTGTTGGAATGGCGGACAGCAAGGGATCGCAAGGCGCGTCCGCGTGCTCGCGGGTTGTCGCAACCCAGGGAGAGATGGAGCTTCGGTGAGAAAGAGGAACGGATTCGTCGCAATCGCGGTCGGCGTCGGGATGCTGGTCGGTTCCAGCGCGGCGCTCGCGCACATCGAGCGCGCCTCCTACTGACCCGGCCCTGAGGTTGACACCTCGGTCAAGGGCGGCGCCGGCGGCAAGGTGCCCAAGACGCGTTCCCTGTTCAGCGCGCTCGAGACGAAGCCGGTCGGAAAGACCAGCGTCGTTTGCCAGGGCGACTCGATGAAGCGCCTTCGCAAGGCCGTCAAGGTCGCCGAGGACGAGGGCTACAAGCTGCGCCCGGCCTCGAGTCGCAAGTTCATCGGCCCTGAGAAGGCCCAGGACTTGATCGCTTTCAACAAGAAGTTGGCGAAGAAGTGCAAGTTCGACTCGATCCAGGACGCGGTGGACGTCTCGGGCAACAACGATCGCGTCGTGATCATGCCCGGCATCTACACCGAGCCGGAGTCGCGCGCGGCGCCGACCAATGACCCGGCCTGCGTCGACCTGCTCGAGGACAACGACGAGGGCTCCAGCTCGGCGCTGTCCTACAGGTACCACCTCAAGTGCCCCAACGACCAGAGCCTGGTCAACATCAGCGGGCGCGCGCTGGGCGGCCCCGTTAAGCAGCCGCCGCTGCAGGACCGCCACGGCATACCCGATGCGGGTGCGTGCGTGAAGTGCAACCTGCAGCTCGAGGGCTCCGGCCCGAGCCCGAACGACGTCGTCATCGACGCCGGCCGCGTCGAGTCCGGAAACGCGGGCCCCGTCGGCGCCGTCAAGGACGTCGCCATCCGCGCCGACCGAGCGGACGGGATCGTGATCCGCAACCTGACCACCCGCCACGCGGACGAGCACGGGATCTACGTGCTCGAGACCGACGGCTACCGCCTCGAGCGCTTCAAGGGGTTCTTCAACGCCGACTACGCCGTGCTCACCTTCGTCTCCGACCACGGCCTGATGCAGAAGTGCGAGGCCGTCGGTAGCGGCGACTCGGGCCTGTATCCCGGTGCGGCCCCGGAGACCGGAGAGCAGACGATCGAGGCGAAGCGCCGATACAACACCGAGATCCGCTACTGCGACCTGCGGCACAACACCGCCGGTTACTCGGGCACCGACGCGAACGCCGTCTGGCTGCACCACAACAACATCTACGACAACGCCAACGGGTTCACCACCGACGTCTTCACCGCGTCGGGGCACCCCGGCTTCCCGGAGGATTCCGACCTGCTCGAGAAGAACAAGATCTACTCGAACAACTTCAACCCCTACCAGCCCGGCACGGACGTTGACCCGACCGTGCCGATGCCGGTGGGAACCGGAATGTGGATCGCGGGCGGCAACAACAACGTCGTCCGCAACAACTGGTTCTTCGACAACTGGCGCCGCGGCACGATGCTGTTCGCGGTGCCGGACTCGTTCATCTGCACGGTTCCGGATCCGCCCGACATCCCCGGGTGCGATCCAGCGAAGGTCTCGACATCGCACCGGAACCAGTTCTACGGGAACAAGATGGGCGTGACGCCGAAGGGGAAGAAGCGGCCCAACGGGCTGGACTTCTGGTGGGATCCCTGGGTGGGGAACGCCAACAACTGCTGGTTCAAGAACACCGGCGCCAACGGCAAGCAGAGCGGCATCACCAGCCTGCCGGCCGCGCTGCCCTCCGACTGCGCGACCAGCCTCGGAACGGGCGGGACCGACGGCCAGACGGCAGAGCTGATCGGCTGCGTGAGCGTGCCGCAGGGGGACCCGTCCTGTCCGTGGTTCATGACGCCGCCCAGGCCGAGCGGCTGAGCGCAGCGCGAACCAGCAGGGCCGGCCGAGCGCTGATCGCGCCGGCCCTGGTGCTGGGCGCGCTGCTCCTCGGCGCCTGCGGCGGCGGTGGCACGCCCGCCCAGCAGGGGGTGGGGGGCGGCACGGCGCTGCGCCTGGCCGATTGCGACGACTGGAACGGCTCGGGCGTCGAGGAGCGGCTGAACACGGTCAAGCAGCTTCGTGAGTTCGCGGGCGGGCCGATCGGCAACATCGCCGCCCGCGGCGCGATTCTCGACGACGACCAGGCCTACGACCTGCTCGTGAGCCAGTGCGAGCCGGAGTTCTCGGGCGCCTTCAGGCTCTACAAGCTCTACGTTCGCGCCGCGGCCTTCATCGGCCACTAGCTCCCGGGCGCGTAGGATTGCGCCACCAGAGAGGAGGAGATCACTTGGCTCTGTTCAAGGACGACCAAGAGGTTTACGAGACGATCGGCAAGCTCTTCCAGGATCTCGCCACCGACGATGAGCTCGCGCCCAAGTTCCGCAGGGCGAACACGATCGTCCAGTACCGCTACCGCGATCCCGAGGCGACGATCACGCTGCGCCTCCGGGAGGGCGAGTCCGGCGACGTCGATCTGGGCGAGACCGGGATGGAGCCCGAGGTGACCATGAGCATGGAGGCGGACACGGCCCATCGCTTCTTCCTCGGCAAGGTCAACGTCACCACGGCGCTCGCGCGCGGGCAGATCAAGGCGAGCGGCCCGGTCGCCAAGATCCTCAAGCTGGTGCCGCTGACGAAGCCGATCTTCCCTCGCTACAAGGCCCAACTCGAGGCGCAGGGCCGCCAGGACCTGGTCGACGTAGCTTGACCAGGGGCTTCCCCGACTACTACCAGTTCGCCCATCCGACCCGCATCGTCGCCGGGCGGGGGATGATCGAGGGCGTCGGCTTCGAGTTCATGAAGGAGGGCGCGACGCGCCCGCTGATCGTCACCGACGCCGGGCTGCGCGGGACGGGCCTGGTCGAGAAGGTCGAGGCCGGTGTCGAGGGCGGTGGGCTCGAGGTCGCCGGGGTCTTCGACGCCGTCGAGCAGGACTCCTCGACGGCGACCGTCACGGAGTGTGCCGCCGCGGCGGAGGAGGCGGGGGCCGACTCCTTCCTGGCGGTCGGGGGCGGCTCGGTGATCGACACCGCCAAGGCCGGCACGATCCTCTTCACCCACGGCGGCGAGCTGCTCGACTACGAGGGCCTCTACACGCTGCCCCGGGGCGGTGACGGGATGGGCGCGCCCGAGCCGGTGGCGCCGCTCGCATGCATCCCGACCACGGCCGGGACCGGCTCGGAGGTCTCCTTCGGCGCCGTCATCCGCGACCCCGAGCAGAGGATCAAGGTCCTGGTCGGGGACTTCCCGCTCTTCCCGCGGCTGGCGATCCTCGATCCCGAGTCGACCGCGACACTGCCGCCCCTGATCGCCGCGGCGACCGGCATGGACGCGATGACCCACGCGATCGAGGGCTACACGAGCAACGAGGGCAGCCCCCACGGCGAGGCCTTCGCGCTGCAGGCGCTGCGCCTGATGCGCGACAACCTCGCGGTCGCGGTCGAGGACCCCGCCAACGAGGAGGCGCGGGGGCACATGCTGGTCGCCGCCAGCCAGGCGGTCGTCCCCGGCGCGGGCGCCACCGTCGCGATGGGGGCGGTGCACTCGATGTCGCATCCCGCCGGCGCGCAGCACGGCGTCCCGCATGGTGTCGCCAACGCGATCAACCTACCGCACGTGATCCGCTTCAACTGCGGCGCCGGCCCCGAGGTCGCCGACCGCTACCGCGAGCTCGCCGCCCTGCTCGGGGCGGAGTCCGGCGGCTCCGATGCCGAGGTCGGCGATTCGCTCGCCGCCTGGGTGACCGATCTGACCTCGCGCATGGAGCTTCCACAGCGCTTGAGCGAGGTCGGGGTGCCCGAGGCCGGGATCCCTGATCTGGTCGAGGGTGCGATGGGCGACGGCTGCAGCCTCACCAATCCCCGCGAGCTCGAGCCCGATGACTTCGAGGCGCTGTACAAGAACGCGCTGTGAGCGCCCGCAGCGAAGCCGCCGCGTGGGTCGAGGCGGTCACCGCCTACGCGAACAAGCGCGGGCTCACCTACGAGGAGGTGGGAGGACTGAACCCGCGGGACGCGCCCCCCGCGCTGAACCCGGGCGGCAGTAACCGCATCACGGGCGAGCTCACCGAGGGCTTCTGGGGATCCAGCTGCGACGCCGACGAGCGCGAGGCCGGCGGCTTCGGCCGCAGGGCGGTGCTGCCGGGCGCGGCGTTGGTCAAGTCCCACATGCCCGACCTGGCCAAGGTCGTCCCCATCTTCAACGTCGAGTCGGTCGAGCGCACCGCCGGCGACGCCCTGGACCGGGCCTCGCGGCGCCGGGTGCGGTTCGAGAGCATCGACTTCAACGAGCGCTTCATCGCCACCGTGCCCAGCGACCACGATCCGGTCGCCCTGCGCGAGCTCTTCAGCCCCGCCTTCATCGACTGGATCACCCGGCTCCCGGCCGAGGTGGACTTCGGCATCACCGACGCCCAGCTCTTCTTCCACTGGCGCCTGCGCGCGCTCACCGGCGAAGAGCTCGAGGCGGCGCTGGACGGAGCCGCAGGCGTGTTCAAGCGCCTGCGGCTGGAGATGGCCGAGAACGGGCTGGCTCCCTACTCACCGGGCCCGTGGCACGCGGGCCTGGAGCCGTTCCCGGGCTGAGGCTCAGGCAGCCGGCAGCCCGAGGCGCTCGCGCTCGGCGCGGGCCTCGTCCTCGCTGAGGCTGCCGGCGGCGAGCAGCTGGTCGAGCTTCTCGGCCCGTTCGAGATCGCCGGCCCGCGGCGGGGCGCCGTTCGCGTCCTGCGGCCGCATGCCCGGGGCGCGCCAGACCTTGTTCAGCTCGTACTGCATGTAGACCATGCCGCCGAGCGAGAAGGTCAGCACCCAGAGCGCCACCGCCAGCCACCCGTTCATCGTCTGCCCGACCGTGATCCTCTGGGCGTGACGGACCCGCTGGTTGGTCGCCACCACCGTTCAGATCAGCGGGATGTAGATGATGCCGCCCACCGAGAAGGCGAGCACCGACCAGATCGGCCTCTCGCCCAGCTCCCTGCTGCCACGGACGCGGCCGAGATCGGCGAGTTCCCGGTTCACGAAGTACCACCAGAACAGCGAGTAGATGCCGAAGCTGAACAGCGTGAACAGGAGCACGAGCCAGGGGTTCCTGATCTTCGCCGTCTCGCCGCTCTGCTCGATCAGGACGTCGTTTGCCATCGCTCAGTCCCCGAACTGGAATCCGCGGGCCTCGGCGGCGTCCTCGAGGGCCCGGTCCAGCTCTCCGGGGTAGGCGAAGTACTCCAGCTCCGCACCGGGGCGTCCCTCGTCGCGCACGCGCACATAGCCGTCGCCGTCGCCGACCTCGTACTCGGTGTCCCAGCCGGCGTCGGGCTCCACCGCGCGGTAGCTGTCGATCGCGCCCTCGCGCTCGAGCTCGACCACGATCTCGTGCACCACCGACCCGGGAGTCTCCGCCACGGTCGGCTTCTCGAAGATCCCGGCGAAGCCCAGGGCCGCAAGCACCCAGAAGGCCGCGCCGAACAGCAGCGCGATCGCCGTAGCGATGCGCAGCCCGGCGGGTCGCCGCAGCGGGCGGACGTGGGCGGCCGGCGTCTCGGCCTGAACGTGCTCGCTCAGCGAGTGGTCCACGAGGGTGCTCGCCGAGCCGAAGCCCGCCCCGCAGTCGGGGCACTTGTGCCGCCGCCCGTCCACCGCTGTGCCGCGTGCCTCAGCGCGCGCGTTCGCGCAGGCGCCGCTTGGCGCGCCGGCGGTAGGGGATCGTCCGCGAGAGGAAGCTCTTGTAGCGGCCGGCGACGCCCTCGGGCAGTTCGATCCCGCCCACGAGCTTGCGCGGGGCCAGCTTCCAGCCCCGCGCGTCGCGCTCGAGGTTGCCCCGAACCTGGAAGTTGCGCTGCCAGGTGAAGTCGGGAGCGTGACGGTGAACCGCGAGGCAGCTTCGTCCCGGCGTCAACGGGAGTCCCGTCGGCTCTCTCGTCAGCCGGATCTCGCGGGTGGCCGGGTCGACCTCGATCGGCAGCCTGGTCGAGAGCGGGAAGCCGTCGGGGCCGAGCCAGCTCACCGCCGCCGTATCGTTGTCGCGTCCGAGCGCGTCCATGCGCTCGTCCCACGCCGTGGCGCCCGGAGCCGGGTCGCCGTGCTCCTCGGGGGGCTCTTCGCTGTGACCCGAGCGGACCTCCTCCATGTGCGCGTCGTGGACCTCGGGCTCGGCTCCGACGTCGCCGTGCCGCCAGATCAGCACCCGCTCCGGCCGAACGTAGACGTAGATCCGTGTGTAGTACCAGCCGAACATCCGCCGAATCGGCTTCGGCGGATGCATCTTCTTCGTCGCGGGCAGCTTCTCGGCAGACTCCCGGAAGTAGCGATCGGCGTTGCGCTCGAGATCGACGTCGTCGACCTCGGCGGTGCCCTGGACCAGCACCTGCGCCGGCTGCTCCAGCCCGCTTCCGGTCGGGTCGCTGAACAGCAGCGACACGCTCGGGTGGCGCTTGGCGTCGTCGGCCTTCTTCGGGTATCCGAGCCCCGTGGTGACGTCGATCGTCGGGCCCCCGTCGCTGTAGTACGGCGTCACGGGCCAGGTGATCGGCTGCTGGCGCGCCCCCACCGTCGTGTACTCGCAGGTGACGAAGCGGCTGAAGGCTTCGCGGGCTTCGGCGGGCAGGCTGCTCGTCATGCGCCCAACTCTAGATCCCGTCGGGGAGGATGATCCGCCGCTCGGAGCCCTCGCCGACGACCTCGGGCTCGACCGGCTTCACCTCGCGGCGGCGCGCGGCCTCGAGCGCCTGCTCGGCGTCGGGGTAGGGCAGCAGCGACTCCAGGTGCCGGATCGTGGGGAAGACCAGCGGGAACTCCTCCTGGTCGGCGTAGTGGCGGTCGAGCGCCTGCTGGGGCGCGAACCAGCCCGCGTCCACCGTCTCGCTGCCGTCCGGCTCGGGCTTGGAGTGGGCCGGCGCCTGAGCCAGGTAGAAGCGGGTGTCGAAGCGGATCGGGACCACCCGCGGGGTGATCCAGCGCGAGTAGGCGACCAGGTCGCCGGGCTCGATCCGGATCGAGGCCTCCTCGTCGAGCTCGCGGGCGGCGCAGGCGCGGAAGGCGGCCTCCTCGGCCCCGTCCTCGGCATCGACCCCGCCGCCCGGGAAGACCCAGACGCTCGGCATGAAGCGAGCCTCGGAGTTGCGCTGCACTAGCAGCACCTCGAGCCCCCGGTCGCTGTGCTTGCCTCCGTGCCGCAGCAGGACCACGGTCGCGGCGGGGCGGGGGATCGCCGGCTCCGAGCCGTCACTCAGCGGCGCGCCGCCGGCCTCGGGGATCTCGCTCACCCCCGCAGCGTATTCGGCGTGGCGGGCGCGGAGCGAGCCGCCACCGCCCCTTCGCGCCCGCTACATTGCGCCCCCCCATGGCCGACGCCGCGACCCAGATGTGGATCTGCACCTCCTGCGGGTTCATCTACGACCCCGCCGAGGGCGATCCCGACGGCGGCGTCCCGCCCGGCACCTCCTTCGCGGACATCCCCGACGACTGGTTCTGCCCCGTCTGCGGCGCCCGCAAGACCGACTTCGAGCCCTACGAGGACTAGCGCCCCACGCTTCGCTGGCGAGTTGTACGGGCCATAGCGTGCACAACTCGCCACTCAATCGTCCAGCGCCTTCTCTCGTGACCGGCGGATGAAGAAGCGGTAGCCGAAGCCGGCGGCCAGGGCGATCAGGAGCAGGGGCAGTAGCACCGCGAGGGCGATCAGGGCGGCGCCGGTGAGGTCCTCGAGCACGCTGAGCGCGTCGCCGGCCGCGTCCCCGATCGACCAGTCGTCGGCGTCGCCGACGACGGCCACCGAGACGGTCGAGAAGTCGGCGCGGCGCTTCAGGTCAGCCAGCTCGGCGCGCGCAGCGGCCAGCTCGGCCCGTGCGGCCCTGAGCTGCTCGCGGACCTGGGCGATCTCGTCCGCCGAGCCCGCGTCGGCGAGCTGCGCCAGCAGGGCGTCCACCTCGGCCCTGGCGTCGGCGAAGCGCTCGGAGGCGCCGATGAAGGGCGCGGTGATGTCGAGGCTGCCCTCGCTGCGCTCCCTGACGCTCGCGAGGTCGGAGATGTCCGCGAGCGCGGCCCGCAGGTTCTGGGTCGGGATGCGCAGATCAAGACTCGCCCGCCCACGCTCGGCGGTGGTGTCGACGTTCGAGGAGGCCACGATCCCCTCGTAGCGCTTGGTCACCTCGAGCACCTAGCCGGCGACCCCGGCCACGTCCCCGGCTCCGTCGAAAGAGTCATCCGCGCGTCGCGCTGCTGGATGCGGGGCTGGCCGGGGAGCAGCTGGCCTCCGCTCGTTCGCACTGCACTGTCGCCGCCGGCGGGACCGGGAGCGGGCTCGATTCCGGCGGGACCGGGAGCGGGCTCGATTCCGGCGGGACCGGGAGCGGGCTCGATTCCGGCGGGACCCGGATGGAGCTCAGTGCGCCCGGCGGGTCACCTCGCCAATGTTCCCGCCGGCGCGACGGCGGAGCGCGGGGGACTCGAACCCCAGCCAGGTGCTAGCCCGGCCACACCGATTGGCACTCGGGCGCGACGCCTCGTCGCTTCACGTTCCGCTTTCGCAGCGTGGCCGACGGGCGGTGACGGATGGCGCGCTGAGACGAACGACTCGAGAACGCTCAGGCCGCCTTGAGCAGCGCCGCGTGGGCGCGGCCGGCCGCGGCGGTGTCGAGGCGCTGCAGCGGCTGGGCGGCGCGGATCGAGTGCTCTGTGACCTCGACCAGGCGGCGCAGGTCGGCCTTGGAGATGGAAAGCGGCGGCATCAGCACGATCGTGTCCCCGAGCGGGCGGATGATCACCCCGCGCTCGCGGGCCTCGCGAACGACCCGGTGGCCCATGCGGGTGGCGGGGTCGTGCTCGCCCAGGTCGATGCCGACCATGAAGCCGCGCTGGCGCACCTCGGCGACCTCGGGCATTGCGGCGACGCCGCGAAGCATCTCGGCCAGCAGCCGGATCTTGGGCTGGAGCCGGACCATCGTGCGCTCGACCTCGAACACGTCGAGGCAGCCGAGCGCAGCGGCGCAGGCGAGGGGGTTGCCGGTGTAGGTGTGGCCGTGGAAGAAGGTCTTGAACTCCTCGTGCGCGCCGAGGAAGCCCTCGTAGATCGCCTCGGTGGCGAGCGTGGCCGCGAGCGGCATGTATCCGGCGGTCAGCCCCTTCGCGATGCAGAGCAGGTCGGGCGCGACGCCCTCCTGCTCGCAGGCGAACATGGTCCCGGTGCGCCCGAACCCGGTCGCGACCTCGTCGGCGATCAGCAGCACACCGTGGCGGTCGCAGAGCTCCCGCACGGCCCGCAGGTAGCCCGGCGGGTGGGTGACGATGCCCGCCGCGCCCTGCACCAGCGGCTCGACGATCACGGCTGCCAGCTCCTCCTCGTGGGTTCGGAGCAGTTGCGCCATGTCGTCGATGTCGCCGCTCCGGGCTCGGTGGGCGCGGAAGAGCAACGGCCCGAAGGCCGAGTGAAAGAGGTCGATGCCGCCCACCGAGACCGAGCCGATCGTGTCGCCGTGGTATGCGTCGGCGAGGCAGATGAAAGAGTTACGGCGCACGTGCTGGCCGCCGCGCTGCTGCCAGTACTGGAAGGCCATCTTCAGCGCCACCTCGACGGCGGTCGACCCCGAGTCGGAGTAGAAGACGCGCTCCAGACCCGTGGGGGTGATCTCGACCAGGCGGGCGGCGAGCTCGGCGGCGCCGGGGTGGGAGAGGCCGAGCATGGTCGTGTGCGCGACCCGCTCGAGCTGGTCGCTGACCGCCCGGTCGATCAGCGGGTGGCGGTGACCGTGGACGTTGCACCAGAGCGAGGAGACGCCGTCCAGGTAGCGGCGGCCCTCGGCGTCGATCAGCTCGCTGCCCTTCGCCCGCTCGATCATCAGCGGCTCCTCGCCGAGCCAGTCGCGCTGCTGGGTGAACGGGTGCCAGAGATGCTGGTGGTCGAGCTGAGCGTCGGTCCGCATCGCCGCGCGGAACATAAGTTCCGTGACGGACGTCACCACCTACGGCGACCTGATCGTCCCCTTGGTGCTGATGGCGCCGGGATCGCGCTGGAAGCCTGGTCGGCGCGCCCGAGCAGGCCCAGGCCGTGTTCGCTGAAGCGCTCAGCAGCGCGATGCTGCTGGCAGCCGCGGTCTGGTGCTGGGGTTCGTCGTCGCCGTGACGATGCTGCGCGGGACGCGCCCCGGCCGCAGCTCAGAGGCAAAGCGGCCGGAAACGACAGCCGCGGCGGCGCCCGCCGCCGAAGCCGGCTAGTCCACCCTCAGCTCCGGCCAGGACTCGGGGCGCGCCAGCTCCAGCGCCGGCAGCCTCTCGACGCGCACCTCGCCGAGCCCGGCGATCGTCTCGGCGTTCGAGAGCTCGGTCGCGCCGGGCCGCGCCGGCCAGGGGGTGAGCACGACCACGGCGGCCTCCAGGCCGGCGGACCGCACGGCTTCGAGCGTCAGCAGGGTGTGGTTGAGCGTGCCCAGCCCGGGCGCCGCCGCGATCACCACCGGCAGGGCGAGCTCGCGGGCGAGGTCGCGGACCAGGTAGCCGGGGGCGAGCGGGACGAGGAAGCCGCCGACGCCCTCGCAGACCAACAGCTCGGCCCCCGCAGCCGCTTCGCGGGCGGCGAAAGGCAGGCGCTCCGGGTCGATCTCCTCGCCCGCCAGCTCGGCTCCCAGGTGCGGGGAGACGGGCGGGCCGTAGCGGTGGGGGGCGATCTCGTCGTCCGACTGGCTCGACCCCGCGGCGAGTCGCAGCAGCTCCTGGTCGGGCAGCTCGCCCGCCCGCTCCCAGCCTGCCCCGGCCCCGGTCGCCGGGTAGTCGTCGAGGCCGCTGACCGCGGGCTTGAACACGGCCACGCGCTCCCCGCGCTCGGCCGCGCTGCGCGCGATCACGGCCGCGACGACCGTCTTCCCAACCTCGGTGCCGGTGCCGGTGACGAAGACGCCGCGCAAGTCGCTCAGGCGGCGCGCTCGAGCGGGCCGGTTGCCGCCGATCCGGCCTGCATCTCCTCGACTCGCCCGCCGGCGATCCCGAGCTCCCGAGCGGCGCCCCCGAGCTCGCGCGCGGCGCGGCGCAGGTCCTTGACCCGGTGGGTGGCCATCGCGGTCAGCCGCAGCCGGCTGGTCCCGGGCGGCACCGTCGGGGGCCGGATCGCCTGGGCGAAGACGCCGCGCTCGAGCGCCGCCTCCGAGAGCGCGGTCGCCTCGGCGGCCTCGCCGACGATCACGGGCACGATCTGGGTGCGCGAGTCGCCGACCCGCAGCCCCTCGGCGCGCAGCGCCTCGCGCAGCGCCTCTGCGTTTGCGGCCAGGCGCTCGACCCGGTTGGGCCGCGCCACCAGGAACTCGAGCGCGCGCCGCGCCGCGGCGACCGCCGGCGGGGGCGGCGCCGTGGAGAAGATCAGGGGGCGGCAGGTGTTGACGAGGTACTCCTTCAGCCGCTCGGAGCCGCAGACGTAGGCGCCGTAGCTGCCGAGCGCCTTACCGAGCGTCCCCATCACGACGTCCACGTGCTGCTCCAAGCCCGCCTCGGCGACCGAGCCGCGCCCACCCGGGCCGAGGGCGCCGGTGGCGTGGGCCTCGTCGACCATCAGCCGGCAGCCGTGGCGGCCGGAGAGCTCCGCGATCTCGGCCAGCGGGGCGACGTTGCCGTCCATCGAGAAGACCCCGTCGGTGACGATCAGGGCCGCCCTCTCTCCGGCCCGGCGCAAGCCCCACTCGAGGTGCTCGGTGTCGGCGTGGCGATAGACGAAGGTCTCGGCGCGTGAGAGCCGGCAGCCGTCGATGATGCTGGCGTGGTTGAGCTCGTCGGAGAAGACGACCTCGCCGCGGCCCGCGAGCGCCGAGACGACGCCGGAGTTGGCCAGGTAGCCCGAGCCGAACAGCAGCGCCGCGGGCTTTCCCTCGAACTCGGCGAGCGCGCGCTCGAGCTCGGCGTGGATCGTCATCGACCCGGAGACCAGGCGCGAGGCGCCCGCGCCGGTGCCCCAGGACATCGCCGCGTCGGCGGCGGCGCGGCGCACGTGGGAGTGGTCGGCGAGCCCGAGATAGTCGTTGGAGCAGAGCAGCAGCACGGCCCTCCCGTCGAGCTGCACCTCGGGCCCCTGCGGGCTCTCGACCAGGCGTAGGCGACGGTGCAGCCCGGACTCGCGCAGCTCCTCGAGGCGGGCGCCCAGGTCCATCAGTCTCCCCAGCCCGCGGGCTCCTTGGTCGGGTAGGCGGGGACCTTGCCCTTCTTCTTCACCACCCGCAGCTGCGTCGATGGGTCCCAGAGGTTGGCGTCGGCCTGGCTGTCGATCAGCTCGTCGATCGGGGTGTCGGGGACCCGCGGCGTCTCGCCGTCCATCCAGCCGGAGCGGTTGTCGGGCCTGGGGTTGGCGCCGTTGTCGGGCTGGCGGGCGACGTTCAGGCCGAGCTCCTCGAACATCTCCCGGTCCTCGGCCGGCTCGACGCCCAGCGTCGTCAGGAAGTTGCCCATCATCACCCCGTTCAGGCCCGCCTTGACCGCGAGCGGCTGCAGCTCGCCCAGGTTCTCGACCCGGCCGCCGCAGAGGCGGAAGAGCGAGTCGGGCAGGATCAGGCGGAAGATCGCGACCCACTTGACCACGTCCCACGGGTCCATCAGCTCGCGCTCGCCGAACTTGGTGCCGGTGCGGGGGTTGAGCAGGTTGACCGGAACCGACTCGGGCTCGATCTCGGCCAGCTCGAACGCCATCTCGACCCGCTGGCGCGGGCTCTCCCCGAGGTTGAGGATGCCGCCGACGCAGCTCTCCAGCCCCGCCTCCTTGACCGCGTCGATGGTGCGGATGCGGCCCTCGTAACGGACGGTGGTCGAGACCTCGTCGTAGTAGGAGCGCGCCGTCTCGACGTTGTGGTGGACGCGCTGGATCCCCGCGTCCTTGAGCTGCTTGGCGCGCTGCGGCGACATGTGGCCGATCGAGGCGCAGCGCTTGAGGTTGGTCTGCTCGCTGACCAGGCGGGCGCCCTCCAGGATCTTCGCGAAGTCCCGCTTCGAGAGCCCCTGTCCCTGGGTGACCATGCAGAAGCGGTGGGCGCCGGCCGCCTCAGCGGCCTTGGCGTGCTCGAGGATCTGATCGGGCTCCATCATCGCGTGCATCGGCGTGTCGGCCTCGGCGTAGCGCGACTGCGCGCAGAAGCCGCAGTCCTCGGCGCAGCCGCCGGACTTGGCGTTGACGAGCGAGCACATGTCGGTCGAGTCGCCGAAGCGCTCGGTGCGGACGGCCCAGGCGCGCTCGACCAGCTCGCCGATCTCGTCGCGTCCCTCCAGCTCGCCCAGGGCGAGCGCCTCTTCGAAGCTGATCAGCGGTGGCATCTGGAACCTTCTCTCGGAGCGGTTTCGCTCCAAACCTAGGAACCGATCCGGACGGCGCGGGCGGGCGGGACAGGGCGCCCCGGCTGCTATCAACCTCCCGATGCCGCCGGGGTTCAGGAGATGAATCGACGCCTGGTCGCGATCGCCGCGGGGCTGTTCACGCTGGCGGCTGCCGCAGCGCTGGCCGGTCCCTGGCGGGAGGCGGACGAGGACCCCGCCACGGCGGTCGCCGCGGCCTCCGCCTCGGTCGTTTTAGATCTCAGCCCGAAGCAGCTCAGCGGCCAGCGCGTCGTCTGCGGCTTCGACGGCCGCAGAGCCCCCTCGGGGCTGCTGCGGGTGTTGCGCCGTGGCGAGCTGGCCGGGGTGATCCTGTTCGAGGACAACATCGGCTCGCGCAGGGCGGTGCGGCGGATGACGCGCGCGATCCAGGCGACGAATCGGCCGCCGGGCCTGCGCGACCCGCTGCTGATCTCGGTCGACCAGGAGGGCGGGCTGGTCAAGCGGCTGTCCGGGCCGCCCACGTCCAGCGCGGCCGCGATGGGAGCCCGCGGCAGCGCCTACTCGCGCCGGCAGGGCGCAGCGACGGGGAGGAGCCTGCGGGGGGTCGGCGTCAACGTCGACCTGGCGCCCGTGCTGGACGTCGCCCGCCCGGGCGGCTTCATCGCCGAGCAGCTGCGCGGCTTCGGCTCGAAGCCGGGCCGGGTCGCAGCGGCGGGGGTCGCCTTCGCCCAGGGCCTCGAGGCCGAGGGGGTGGCGGCGACGGCAAAGCACTTTCCCGGCCTCGGCTCGACCTCGCAGAACACCGACCTGCGGCCGGCGACGATCCGGCTCGGCGCCGGGACGCTGCGCAGGGTGGACGAGAAGCCGTACGAGTCCTTCATCGCCGCCGACGGCGACCTCGTGATGGTCAGCTCCGCCCGCTACCCGGCGCTGGGCACTGGGCGACTGCCGGCCTCGCAGTCGAAGGCGGTGGTCAACCGCGAGCTGCGCGGCCGGTTGGGCTTCGAGGGCGTCACCATCACCGACTCGCTCGAGGCTCCCGGCGCCCGAGCGGGGGCCGGGCCGGCCAAGGTCGCGACCCGCGCGGCGGCGGCCGGAAGCGACCTGCTGCTCTACGTGCACTGCGACGCCGGCATGCGCGCGGCCCTTGCGCTGCGGCGAGGGCTGACCTCGGGCAAGCTCCAGCGGGAGGCCTTCGAGCGCTCGGTGGACCGCATCCTCGAGCTGCGGGCGACTCTGTGAGTGTCGACACGCGCCCCCCTCGTCGCCCTCGCTAGGCTGCCGCGCCCGTGGGAGCAGTCGCCTCATTCGTAAGCTGACGCCGCAGCAAGTGGGCGGTGCTGGCGATCTGGATCGTCGCCATGATCGCGCTCGCCCCGCTCGGCGGCAAGCTCGCCGACGAGACGGTCGACGACACCGAGTCCTTCCTGCCCGAGAGCGCCGAGTCGACCGAGGTCGTCCGCATCCTCGACGACGAGTTCGCGGCCGGCGAGACCACCAACGGGATCGTCGTCTACAAGCGCGACGGCGGTCTCACCCCCGCCGACGAGCGGAAGATCGCCGCAGACGCGGTCGCGATGGAGGCTGCCGGCGCCGAGGAGTTGCCGCTGACGGAGCCGCCGGTCGTGTCTTTCCAGCCCGGCGCTCCCGAGACGCTGGCCGCAGCCGATGGCGACCTGGCGACCACGATCGTCACGGTCCCGACCGACTTCGAGAGCTCCGCTGACTGGGGCAAGTTCATCCGCGACACGGTCGAGGAGGACTAGGTCGAGGGCCTCGAGGTCTTAGTCACCGGCGATCTGGGGTTCAGCGCCGACGCCGAGGAGGTCTTCGGCGAGCTCGACGCCAAGCTGCTGCTGGCGACCGTTCTGCTCGTGCTGGTCCTGCTCGGCGCGATCTACCGTGCCGTGCTGGTCGCCCTGACACCGCTGGTCGTCGTCTTCTTCGCCTACACGGTCGCCCAGGCGTTCATCTACCTCCTGGCCAAGGGCGGGGAGACGGTCTCGTCGAACAGCACCAGCATCTTGATCGTGCTCATGTTCGGCGTGGGCACCGATTACTGCCTGCTGCTCGTCTCGCGCTTTCGCGAGGAGCTGCAACTGCACGAGGACAAGCACGACGCGATGCGGCGCGCAGTCGCGCGTTCGGGCCCGACGATCCTGGCGAGCGGGCTCACCGTGTCGCTGGCGATGCTGGTGCTGCGGCTTGCCGACAGCGGCAACACCAGCTCGCTCGGCCTGGTGGCGGCGATCGGAGTCGCCTCGGCGATGATCGCCGGGCTGACGCTGCTGACGATCTTCGGCCGCAAGGGCTTCTGGCCGCGCAGCGGGGCCGTCGCCTAGGACCCGGCGCACGCCGCCGAGCGGCGCCAGGGCGTCTGGCGGCGCTTCGGCGACAAGGTCCTGCAGCGGCCCTGGCTGGCGCTGATCTCGACCGTGACGATCTTCGCCGCCGCCGCGCTCGGCCTGCTGGCCTACAAGGTCGACTACTCGACCACGACCTTCTTCAAGAAGTCGGTCGAGAGCGTCGAGGGCTTCGAGGCGTTCGGCGACGCCTTCCCGAAGGGGACGCTGGCGCCGATGACGGCGCTGGTGGTCGCCGAGGACGGGACCGTGACTCCGGCACAGGTGGAGGCGACGGTGGCGGTGCTCGAGGGAGTCAAGGGGATCGCTTCCGCCGTCCCGACGGGGTTGACCTCCGACGACGGCGGCACCGCCTCGATCGACGCCGTGCTCGAGGGCGATCCGTACAACAAGTCCGCGCTCGAGGTCGTGCCCCGGATGCGCAGCGCGGTCGCCGACGTGGCGCCGGGCATCGAGGTGCTGGTCGGAGGTGGCACCGCGATCCAGTACGACCACGACGAGGCGACCGAGTCCGACCTGAGGCTGATCGCGCCGGTGGCCCTGCTCGTGATCGCGATCATCCTCGCGATCCTGCTGCGGGCGCTGGTCGCGCCCCTGGTGTTGATCGCGAGCGTGGTGCTGTCGTTCCTGGCGACGCTCGGGATCTCGATCCTGATCATCCGCTTCGTAGTCGGCGACGCCGGTTTCGACGCCTCGATACCGACCTTCGCCTTCATCTTCCTGGTCGCGCTCGGGATCGACTACACGATCTTCCTGATGGCGCGCGTGCGCGAGGAGGCGCGCCAGCACGGCACCCGCGAGGGAATGCTGCGGGCACTGGCGGCGACCGGCCCGGTGATCACCAGCGCCGGCATCATCCTCGCAGGGACCTTCTCGGTGCTGATGACGCTGCCGGTCACCTTCACCTTCGACCTCGGCCTGATGGTCGCGCTGGGGATCCTGATGGACACCTTCATCGTGCGCACGATCATGGTCCCGGCCGCCGTCGAGGTGATCGGCGACAAGATCTGGTGGCCGTCAACCGCCAAGGGCGGCGGCGGCCTGCGCGAGGAGACCGACGAGCACGCGCTCGACCTGCCGGAGAAGAGCGGTTAGCCGACCGTTCGCGGCCCGGTCCGCGGCTCAGCCGCCGCGGATCTTCCGCATCTCCTCGGCCACCTGATCCTCGCTGACAGCGTCGCGGCGGCCGTAGGTGTCCCGGGCCTGGAAGGCGAGGGCGAGGCCCCAGGCGCCGATCACCCAGATCGGCCAGAAGTCGCCCGCGTCCGAGATCGCCCAGATCCCGATCAGGATCGCGTTCACGAGGATGTAGGCGATCAGGCTGGTGCGGAAGTTCTGCTTCTTCTTCAGCGAGTGGATCGCCTGCGTTCGCAGTTCGTCCTCGTTCGAGCCAACCACCTGGAGGTCATCGTCGGCCATCAGGGCTCCTTGTTCGTTGACGCGCGGACCCTACTCCCCGCGCCAGTCGGGTCTGCGCTTCTCCGCGAAGGCGGCGATTCCCTCGCGGAAGTCGGCCGAGGCGAAGCACGACTCCCGCAGCTCGATCAGCTCGCGCTCCTGCTCGGCGCTGAGCACGGGGTTCGCCGTCAGCATGTCTATTGCGAGTTTGTTGCCTCTCATCGAAAGCGGCGCGTTGGCGGCGACCTCGGCCGCCAGCTCGAGCGCCGTCGGCTCCAGCGCCTCATCAGCGACGACCTCGTGCACGAGCCCGATCTGCTCGGCGCGCTCGGCGCCGAGGTTGCGGCCGGTCAGGAACAGCTGCTTGGTGCGCGGGACGCCGATCGTGGCGATGAAGCGCCGCAGCCCCGTGTGCCCGTAGATCAGGCCCAGCTTGGCCGGCGGCATGCCGAGCTTGGCGCCGCGCGCGCAGAGGCGCAGGTCGGCGGTCAGGGCCAGCTCCAGGCCGCCGCCGAGCGCGTGGCCGTTGATCGCGGCCAGCACCGGCCAGGGGTGGGCGGCGACCGCGTCCAGCGCGGCCGTGAAGGGATGGGCGACCAGCGCCTCGGCGTTGCGCTCGAAGGACTCGTCGGGAATTCCGGCGATGTCGTAGCCGGCCGAGAAGTCCCGGCCCTCGCCGGTCAGGACCACGCACCGGATCTCGATTCCGTCGTCCAGCTTCGGCATCGTCTCGGCGATCGCTCCGAGCACGTCGTGGTCGAGGGCGTTGCGGGCCTCGGGGCGCGAGATCGTCAGCCGGGCGACGGCGTCGGCGGGGAAGTCGAGCCGGAGCTTGCCTCCGGCCAGATCACTCACCGGCACGTCCTCCCTTCGCGTCCGGGCGTCCCGGGGGCATCGCGCTACTCGAGCACGACGAGGACGTCGCCTTCGGAGACGGACTGTCCCTCTTCGCAGCGAATCTCCTTGACGGTGCCGTCGTCCTCGGCCTCGACGGGCATCTCCATCTTCATCGACTCGAGGATGACGACCGTGTCGCCGTCGGAGACGCTGTCGCCGACGGCGACCTCGATCTTCCAGACTGTTCCTGTGATGTGGGCTTCGATGTCCGCCATGGCGGGGGACAATATCCGCCCGTGTCCCCGGAAGCTCCCCCAAGGCGGGTGGCTATCGCCGCCGCGCGCAACGAGGCCGACCGCGTCGGCGACACCCTCGATGCGCTCGCGAGGGCCCTGCCCGGCGCCCAGCTGTGGGTCGCCGACGACGCCTCCCAGGACGGCACCGCCGAGGCCGCGATGCGCCACGGCGCCCAGGTCGTCAGCCGCAAGCGCCCGCACGGGAAGGGCGGCAACATGACCGCGGCCGCCGAAGCGGCCCTCTCGGAGCTGGAGAGTGAGGCGACCGTGCTGGTCTGCGACGCGGACCTGGGCGCATCAGCCAAAGCCCTGCCGGCGCTGGTGGAGGCGGTCGAGGCGGGGGAGTGCGACCTCGCCGTCGCGGCCTTCGCGCGTCGCGAGGGCGGCGGCTTCGGCGTCGCCCTCGGATACGCCCGCCGCAAGATCGAGGATCTCTGCGGGTTTCGTGCAGAGGCCCCGATCTCGGGCCAGCGCGCGATGCGCAGCGAGGTCCTGCGCGAGGTGCTGCCGTTCGCCGCCGACTTCGGGATGGAGGTCGGGATGACCGTCGACGCCGTTCGGGCCGGCTACCGGGTCAAGGAGATCGAGCTGCCCCTCGAGCACCGCGCCACCGGCCGCACCCTCGGCGGCTTCCTGCACCGCGCCCGCCAGCTCCGGGACTTCCGCAGGGCCGTCCGCGCCCGCCGCTGAAGGGAGGCGGTAGGTTCCGCGCCGTGATCCTCGCGCTCGACCAGGGCACGACCGGCAGCACGGCGATCGTCTTCGGCGCCGATGGCCGGGAGCTGGGCCGCGGCTACAGCGAGTTCCGCCAGCATTTCCCGGAGCCGGGCTGGGTCGAGCACGACGCGAACGAGATCTGGGAGGTGACGCGCAAGGTCGCGCTCGCCGCGCTCGCCGACGCAGGGGTCCAGGCCGGCGACCTGGCCGGGATCGGGATCACCAATCAGCGCGAGACCGTCGTCGCCTGGGACCCGAAGACGGGCGAGCCGGTCCACAACGCTCTCGTCTGGCAGGACCGGCGCACCGCGGGACGCTGCGATGAGCTGCGCGCGGCCGAGGGGGTCGAGGCGCTCGTGCGCGAGCGCACCGGGCTCGTCATCGACCCCTACTTCTCCGGCACCAAGATCGAGTGGCTGCTGCGGCACGTCCCCGCCGCCAGGACCGCCGTCTTCGGAACGATCGACTCCTGGCTCGCCTTCAAGCTAACCGGCCGCCACATCACCGACTGCTCGAACGCATCGCGCACGCTGCTGTTCGACATCCGCGAGCTGCGCTGGGGCCCGGAGCTCTGCGAGCTGCTCGGGGTGGACCCCGCGACCCTGCCGCAGCCGGTCAGCTCCTCCGAGGTCTTCGGCACCACGACCGAGTTCGGCGGCGAGGTCCCGGTCGCGGGCATCGCGGGCGACCAACAGGCGGCGCTTTTCGGCCAGGCCTGCCACGAGCCGGGCGAGGCCAAGAACACCTACGGCACCGGCAGCTTCGTGCTGCTGAACGCCGGCCCCGAGCCGCCCGCGCCGCAGGACGGCCTGCTCACAACCGTGGCCTGGGGACTCGGCTCCGGGGCCGGGGGCGCGCCTGCCGCCGAGGTCGCCTACGCGCTGGAGGCGGCGGTGTTCGTCACCGGCGCCGCCGTGCAGTGGCTGCGCGACGGCCTCGGCATCATCGAGGACGCCGCCGAGACCGAGCGGCTGGCGGCCTCGATCGAGTCGAACGACGGCGTCTACTTCGTGCCGGCCCTGACCGGACTGGGGTCGCCGCACTGGGACCCATACGCGCGCGGGACGATCGTCGGGCTCACCCGCGGCAGCGGCAGGGCGCACCTGTCTCGCGCGGCGCTCGAGGCGATCGCCTACCAGACGGTGGACGCCGTCCGCGCCCAGGAGCGGGCCGCGGGTGCGGCCGTGCCCTCGCTCAAGGCCGACGGCGGCGCCGTCGCCAACGCCTGGCTGATGCAGTTCCAGGCCGACGTGCTCGGGGTGCCCGTGATCGTCCCCGAGATCGCCGAGACGACGGCGCTCGGCGCCGCCTACCTGGCCGGGATCGCGACCGGGCTCTGGGACCTGGCGGGCGTGCGGGAGATGTGGCGCGAGCGCGTCCGCTACGAGCCGCGCATGGACGAGCGCGAGCGCGAGCGCCTGCTCGCACGCTGGGCCGACGCCGTCGGGCGCTCGCGCGGCTGGGCTGCCGGGACAGGCCCTCGGGACTGAACCGGCGCGTAACCCCTACCGTACGCACGGGTAGAAACCAGCACGAGCGCCGCAGAACGCGGCTTTCCGCTGCCCGGAGGGGAAATGGCGAAGGCGAAGGTGAGAGAAGGCGATCTCAAGCCGCAGGTCTACAAGGACCCGCGCCCGGCCGAGTACTTCGACAGGTTCCACGCCAGGGCCCGCAAGGGGATCGGCTTCATCTACGACGTCGTGCGCGTCGTCCTGACGCTGCCGACGATCCTGATCTTCCGCGCCCGCGCGATCCGCGTCGAGAACATCCCCACGAGCGGCCCGGTGATCGTGACCCCCAACCACTTCAGCCAGATGGACCACTTCTTCGCCTCGGTCTACATGCACCGACGGGTTCAGTTCATGGCGAAGTCGCAGCTCTTCACGAACCCCCTGATCAAGTTCATCCTCTACCACGGTGGTGTGTTCCCGGTCCGCCGCGGCTACAACGACGGGGAGGCCTTCAAGACCGCGCACACGATCTTCGAGCGCAACGGCATCGTGCTCATGTACGCCGAGGGCGGGCGCTCCCGCTCGGGCGACCTCGGTGAGCCCAAGCGCGGCGTCGGCAAGCTCGCGCTCGAGTCCGGCGCTCCCGTCGTCCCCGTCGCGATCCACGGCTCGGCCCACGTCCGCGGCTGGAAGCGCTTCTACTTCCCCAAGGTCACGATCCAGTACGGCGAGCCGCTCACCTTTCCCGTCAAGCACGACCCGAGCCGCGAGGAGCAGCAGCAGGTGGCCGACCAGGTGTTCGATCACGTGCGCGCCATGTACGTGGACCTCGAGGAGAACGGCCGCGCCGGCGTGCTCAAGCGCATCCGCGAGGGCCTCCCCGCCGGCTCCCCCGAGCCGGACGCCGCCGAAGCCAGCCGTTAGGGCTCGACCCGCTCCACGCCTGCGATCGCGTCGATTCCGCGGTCGAAGCTGAGCACCCGGCCGACGCCCGTCGCCTCGGCGAGCGCAGCGAGGTACCCATCGGCGAATGAGACGCGGTCGGTCTCGTAGATCTCCAGGCTGCGCAGCAGCAGGTCCGGGTCCGAGGCGACGACCGATGGCAGCGCCAACGCCGCCCTCATCGAGACCGCGACCCGCGCCGCCCTCATCGAGACCGCGACCCGCGCCGCCCTCATCGAGACCGCGACCCGCGCCGCCCCCCGGCTCCTCACTGCTCGTAGCGCGCGTCCAGCTTCTGCCAGTACTCCGGGTCGTGGCCGGGGACGACGAGGGCGTAGGGGTAGGCCTCGCGATAGGCCTGGGCCTCGTGCAGCGAGCGGCGCCAGTTGTGGCGGTCGGCCGGGCGCCAGGGCTCGGGGCCGCCCTCGAACTGGCGCCAGGTGTAGGCGACGTCGCCGAGCACGACGAAGTCGCGCCGGGGCAGCCGCAGCAGCACCGACATGTGGCCGGGGGTGTGCCCGGGCGTGAACGCGAGCCGGACCGAGCCGTCCCCGAACAGGTCCACGGTGCGGCCGAAAGGGCCATATGAGGTGACGTTCTCGGCGCCGAAGTCCACCGTCCTGAAGTCGACGGCGTGGTCGTAGTGGGAGGGCCGGTAGCCCTCCATGATCGGGATCCGGGCCGAGGTCGCCGCCTCCCACTCCGGGGTGCTGACCACGAAGGTCGCCTCGGGGAACTCGGAGATCGCCGAAGCGTGATCGAGGTGCAGGTGGGTGAGCACGACCACCTCAATGTCGCCGGGACCGAGCCCGCGCTCGCGCAGCTGCGAGGTGACGTCGGTCCCGGCCTCCAGCGAGAAGCACTTCGCCGCCCGGCGGCCCATGTTGTGCTTGGGATCGGAGGCGACCGACGGGTGCAGGCCCGTGTCGACGAGCATCGTCCCGGCGGTCGGATGGCGGAACAGGTAGGCGGGCACCGGCACGTCGAGATAGTCCTCGTCGTCGAGCCCGATCCCGAGCGCCTTCAGCCGCATCAGGCGAGCGCCCTCGTACTCGAAGAACTGCTTGGGGAAGCGGGCCCGGCCCGCCTCGAGCGGCTCGACGATCAGGCTGGCGCTCTCGCTGCCACCCTCGAGCGTGCCCGCGAGCGGGATCGCCTCTGCGCGAACTCCCATGCGCGCAGCCTAGAGCCGCGCACGGACCGCGCCCCGGGTGCGCGGAGGCTGCCGGGTGGCTCCGGGCTCATATGCTGCGCGCGTGGCCGGCCCGCCCCCCTCCCGCATCTTCGTCCCCGACCTCCTCCGCGGCCAGGTCTGCGTCGTATCCGGCGCCGGCACCGGGATCGGCCGTGCGACCGCGCTGGAGCTGGCCTCGCTGGGAGCGACCGTCGTCGGCTGCGGGCGCCGGCCCGAGCCGCTCGAGGGCATGGTCGCCGAGGTCAGCGGGCGCGGTGGCAAGGCCGAGTTCGAGCCGATGGACATCCGCGACGACGAGGCCGTCGAGCGGCTGATGGACGGCGTGGTCGAGCGCCACGGCCGCATCGACCTGCTCGTCAACAACGCCGGCGGACAGTTCCTGAGCCCGGCCGAGGCGATCAGCCCGAAGGGCTTCCGCACCGTGATCGAGCTGAACGTGCAGGGCACCTGGCAGATGACACACGCGGCGGCGACCAAGGCCTTCATCCCCCAGAAGCAGGGCAAGGTCGTCTCGATCACGGTCTCGCCCCACATGGGCTTCCCGGGAATGGTCCACACCGGCGCCGCCCGGGCCGCGGTCGAGAACATGATGCGGACGCTCTCGGTCGAGTGGGCCCGTTTCGGGGTCCGCACGGTGGCGGTCGCCGTCGGCCAGTTCGACACCGAGACGCTGCGCACCAAGTATCCGCAGGAGGTGGTCGAGAACGTCGCCGGCACCGTCCCCCTCGGCCGCCTCGGCAGCGAGGAGGAGATGGCCTGGCTGATCGCCTACCTCGCCTCGCCCGCCGGCGACTTCTACTCGGGCTGCGTGATCACGATCGACGGCGCCCGCGACAACTGGTTCGGGGAATGGCCCCCGGGCGGCGCCGCCGACGAGGGCGGCGAGCCACTCGCCGAGGAGCGCCGCGAGAGGGACTGAGCGGCTCGGGCGGGATCGCGGCCGGGTCCGGATCGGTCGCGGGGATCGTCGCCTTTGTCACGGCATGCGTGACGAACGCGTCGAGCGGAGCCCGGCGGCCCCGGCTCACCCCGTCCCTACATGTACATCCCCGTGAACTGGCCGCCGGTCACGTTGATGACCTGGCCGTGGATGTAGTTGGCGTATTCCGAGCAGAGGAAGAGCACCGGGCCGGCCGCCTCCTCGGGCTGGGCCGGGCGGCCGAGCGGGATCATCATCGAGGCCATGCTGCGCATCTGCTCGGGGATGCCGAGCTCGACCTGCTCGCCGGAGTCGCCGGCGGCGGTCATCGACTCGCCCTTCTCCTTGGCCTGGGTCAGGCGCGTCTCGACGAAGCCGAAGGCGACGGCGTTGCAGTTGATCTTGAACTGGCCCCACTCCTTCGCGACCGTCTTGGTGACGCCCGTGATGCCGGCCTTGGCGGCGGAGTAGTTGACCTGGCCGGCGTTGCCCATCGTGCCCGAGATCGAGCTGACGTTGACGATCTTGCGGAAGACCTCCTTGCCCTCGGCCTTCTCGGCCTTGGCCGCCTCGCGCCAGGCGGGGGCGATCGCGCGCAGCACGCGGAAGGGCACGATCGTGTGGATGTCGAGCATCGCCTGGAACTGCTCGTCGCTCATCTTGTGCAGGACGCCGTCCCAGGTGTAGCCGGCGTTGTTGACGACGGCGTCGATGCTGCCGAAGGCGTCGAGCCCGGCCTTGACCAGGTCGTCGGCGGCGCCGGGCTGGGTCAGGTCGCCGGCGAAGACCGCGGTCTCGCCGTCGATCTCGTTCGAGGCCTCCTCGGCGACGTCCACGTCGAGGTCGTTGATCAGCACCTTCGCTCCCTGCGCGGCGAACAGCTCCGCGGTGGCGCGGCCGATGCCGCGAGCCGAGCCGGTGATGATCGCGCTCTTTCCGTCAAGCAGTCCCAAAGTCTTCTCCTTGTGGCGTGGGGTGAAGCGGGATTGTTACCGGAATCCCTGGCTGACGAGCCAGTCAGCGCGACTCGCTCACTGGATCGCGATCGCCTTCGAGAGCCCGGCCTTGCAGACGTACTTGCCGGCGCTCAGCTTCTTCGCCTTCACCTGCAGGAACTGCTCGGCGGTGGGCGGGTTCTCGAGCTTGGCCTTCAGCGTCCAGTTCCCGCCGGCGCTGCTGGTGCCGGAGTCGATCGTGGCTTCGACGTTGCCGTTCTGGTCGATCACGAACAGCCTCATCGAGCGGGCGCCACGGCAGGCGGTCGCGGTGTTCAGGGAACCCTTGACCTTGACGTTCTGCTGGCCGCTGAGGACGGAGCCGGCGTCGATCACGACTTTCGTCCCCTTCTTCTTGCCCGCGGTCGCCGTCGAGGCGACCGCCCCGAGGCACACGACCCCCGCCAGAAGCGTCACTACTGCCGTTCTCTTCCGCATCTCGAACCTCCTGTTCGCTCGCTTCGCCCCACTGGGCCGCGCAGCAACCATAGTCGCGCGCGCCCGCGGCTACAGCCCGAGGATCGCGGGCCCCAGCTGGCCGAAGGAGCCGGGGTCGACCCCGTAGGTGCGCTCGTAGTCAGAGCGCTCATCCTCGTCGACCAGCGCCAGCAGCAGCTCCTCGCGGCTGGAGCCGAACTCGCAGGCGGCGTTGTCGAGCGCCTCCAGCGTGCGGTCCTGGAGGAAGCCGCCGATGCCGCCGCTGCCGGGGTCCTCCCGCTCGGCGTTGCAGGGGTCCAGGATCGCCACCTGCTCGCGCTCGGAGTCGGCGAAGGCGGCGCCATAGGCGAGCAGCGTGAAGCCGGCCACGAGCGCGGCGGCCAGCAGCGGCCGCCACCGCGCCTCGGCGGCCTCGCGCTCGGCGGGGGTGCGGGCGCGGCCCAGCAGCAGGATCAGGGTCGCTGCCAGCGCCATCGCCGCCGTGGCGACGAAGGCGAAGCGGAAGGAGGCCCGCACCGCCCCGGTGACGACGTCGTCGAGCTGGGCGGCGAGACGGTCGAGCTCGTCTCGACCCGAGCCCTTGAAGTCCGGCGCCACCCGGTCGAAGGCGCTGTCCAACTCGGCGCGGGGGTCGTCGGTGTTGAGGCCCGCGAACAGGGTGGGGGCGATCTCGACCTTGTCGCCGGGGTCGAGGCTCGCGTCGAGCAGCGCCGCGGTCCCCTGCAGCTGCGCCTCCCTGATCGACGAGCCGAGATTGCCGGCGACGATCGGCGCGATCACCGCGAGCGCGACCGCGATCCCCGCGTGCCTGATCGAGAGCACCCGGGCGACGTCGCGCCGGGTGCGCTCGGGCAGCAGCTCGCCGGCCAGGGCGGGCAGGGCCAGCCCCATGCCGGCGCCGGCGAGCAGCTGGGGGACGACCGTCCACCAGGCCGAGTCGCCGGGCAGCAGCGCCAGGCAGCCGATCCCGGCGCCGACAAGCAGGCAGCCGGCGACCGCCCGGGTCTCGGTGTCGCCGGGCACGCGCGCGGCGGCGATCGCGGCGACCGGGAGCACGCTGACGGCGAGCGCCGCCGCCAGCGGATCGACGCTCCAGCCCGCCACCAGCAGCAGGACCACGAGGAATATGACCGCGGTCAGCGCCGCCGAGAGCAGCGCCAGGGCCAGGGTGGGGCGCAGCCGCAGCGGCGAGTCCGGTGGCTCGGAGGGCACCTCGGCGGGGGCGTCGGCATCTCCCGGCTCGGGCCGGCTCCGAAGCGCCGCGGCTCCGGCGACCGCGAGCGCCGGCAGCACCAGCGGCACCTGGGCGAGGAAGATCGCGCGCCAGTCGAACAGCTCGGTCAGGGCGCCGCCGAGCGCCGGGCCGATCGCCGCGCCGAAGATCGAGGCGCCGAACCAGAGGCGCCGGCCGGGGCCATCGGAGCCGCCGTCGAGCAGCGCGAAGACGCCGATCAGCGTGGCG
>VGBV01000020.1 GCA_016870325.1 Actinomycetota bacterium | reverse complement strand
GGCCCGCTCGAGCCTGGTCCTCGTCACCTGCGCGCGAGCAGCGGCGTCACCACGGCGAACGCCGACTCCAGGGTCAGGTGCAGGATCCTGGAGAGCACCGCCACGGCGAGGGCGGGCGCCGCCGGCATCACGGCCGCCAGGGCCAGCGCCATGCCCGCCTCGCGCGCGACCAGGCCGCCCGGCAGTACGGGGGCGAGGAACGAGACCACGTTGGCGACGGCGAAGGCCCCGATCACCACCACGAGGTCACCGGCGTCGACGGGATAGACGCAGCTGGCGATGCCGTAGACGGCGAGGCCGCCGAGCACGTAGGTGCCCGCGTACAGAGCCGTGTAGGAGAGCACCCGCCCGAACGGCAGGGCCAGCGGCAGGGGTGGGCGACCGAGCTGCTCGAGGGCGAAGTCGGCGGCGTAGTGGAAGACGCGGGGGTGGAGCAGCACGAGCGCCACCACCGGGAGGAGGACCACGAGGTAGCGGGCGCCCTGGCCTGCCAGCTCCGGCAGGTCGATCACGAAGTAGGCCGCGACGATCAGCCCGGCCGTCAGCGAAAGCGCCAGCTCGTAGGTGACGCTGGCCAGGCAGATGCGCTTCGGGACTCCCTCGCGCTCGGACATCGCGACCCGCAGCACGGGCAGCAGCAGCCCGGTCGGGACGTAGCGGCCGAGCCCCGATGTGAACCAGATCGCTCGGGCCCGGGCGGGATCCAGCTCGGGGCCGAGCGCCTTCAGCAGCCGCCGCCAGATCCCCGCGCCGCAGAGCAGCAGCGCCGCCATCGAGGCCGCCGCCAGCGCCAGCGCCCACGGGCGCAGGCTCCACTCGACGTCGGGCAGGTCCCCGGCGGCCGAGACCGCGGCGAGGACGACGCCGAAGACGACGATGATCGCGATCCCGACGTAGAGCCCGCGGCGGACCCTGGGATCGGCCGGACGAAGCGAGCCGATTCGCGCCGCGGCCTCGCCGGCCCGGCGCATGCGGTCGGACGTCGCGGCGGCGGGCTCGTATGGGGGCCTCATGAGTGCATCCCGGCGAGGGTAACCCGAGCGGGTCTCACGGGTGGTCCGGCGCCCGCAGAAGGGCCCGCACGATCCACCAATAGCCACGCAGCCCCCACCGCAGCGGTGCGATCCGCCCGGCCGCTCCCAGGTACGGGGAGTCGAGTTCGGGAGTGAGGAAGGCGGCGAACTCGCCGGCCTCGATCCGGCGCTCGTCCTGGATCGCGCGGCGCTCGCGCAGCGCCGGGCCGAGGCTGCGCAGCACGTCGAAGCCGGCATCCCACTTGAGCCTCGCCCAGCCGCCGGCGATCGCCGCCGCCCAGAGACCCAGCTCGGTCAGCAGCAGCGCGGGGGCGAGCAGGGCCAGAAGCGGCGCCGGGTAGTCGCGCAGCAGCGTCTGCCAGCGGTTTCGCTCCAGGTGCCGGTATTTGGCCGGGTTCGCCGAGAACTCGTACTCGTGGTCGACGACCGCCGCCGGCTCGATCCCGATCCGCTCCCCGGCGAGCCGCAGCCGCAGCGACAGGTCGACGTCCTCGTGGTAGAGGAAGTAGCGGCCGCAGAAGCCGCCGAGCCGGTCCCAGGTGGCGCGCGGCAGAGCGAGGCAGGCTCCGGAGAGGAAGGGCACCTCGGCGGGTTCGATGCGCTCGATCGGTTCGCCGGCGCCGCCGGCCCAGGCGATGCCCGTGAAGTGGAGGACGCCGCCGCGGGTGTTGACGACGCGGCCGCCCCCGGCGGTGACGAGGCCCATCCAGGCGCCCCACCCGCGCGCGTCGGCCAGGGGGCGGCGGATCGCCTCGCCGAACCCGGGCTGCGGCGCGGCGTCGGGGTTGAGCAGCACCAACAGCTCGCCGGACGCGGCGGCGGCGCCGGTGTTGGCGCCGGCGGCGAAGCCGGTGTTCTCCCGCATGCGGATCAGCGTCGCCTCCGGGGCCAGCTCCGCGACCAGCTCCGGGGTCCGGTCGGCGGAGTCGTTGTCGACGACCACCAGCTCGTCCCCGGCCGAGAGCTCGGCCAGCAGCGGCGGGATCGTTCGGCCCAGCTCGGCCGAGCTGTTCCAGGCCACGATCACGATCGAGAGAGTGGGGCCGCGGGAGTCGGTCGCCATCGTGCCGCATGATTGCGGGAGTGGCCGTCAGGGCGAGTGCCGCCGGAGGCTAGGCTGGGCGCAGACCGCTTCGCGACTGGAGGGACGATGAGGAAGAGACTGCTGACGCTGAGCGCCGCTCTGGCGCTGGGGGCCGGATCGGCCCTCGGGGCGGCCGGGTGCGGGGACGACGAGGAATCGACCACCGTCGAGGAGGTTCAGAGCGTGACCACGGAGGAAGAGGTGACCCAGACCACCACCACCGAGGAGACGACGACCGAGGGGACCACCACCGAGGGGACGACGACGGAGTCCGGCGACGACTCGGGCGGGAGCAGCGGGCTCGGCTACTGAGCGCTGGGAGTCGCTGGTCGAGGAGATCGTCGCCTGCCGGCGCTGCCCGCGGCTGGTCGAATGGCGCCAGGCGGTCGCCGCCAACCCGCCGAAGCGGTATCGGGGCCAGGCCTATTGGGCCCGGCCCGTGCCGGGTTTCGGCGATCGCGCCGCGGCGATCGTCGTGATCGGGCTGGCGCCGGCCGCCAACGGCGCAAACCGCACGGGCAGGGTGTTCACCGGGGACCGGTCGGGCGACTTCCTCTACGCCGCCCTGCACCGGGCCGGGCTCGCCAACCAGCCGACCTCCGAGCATCGCGATGACGGGCTCCGCCTCGATGGCGCCTACGTCACCGCGGTCAATCGCTGTCCCCCGCCCGCCAACCGGCCGACGCCGTCGGAGCGGGACAACTGCCTGGGCTTCCTCGTGCGCGAGCTGCGGCTGCTGGGCCGGGCCCGCGTGCTGGTCACGCTCGGCTCCTATGCCTGGGACAACTCGCTGCGGGCCGCGAGGGAGCTCGGAGCCGAGCTGCCGCGGCCGCGGCCGCGCTTCGGCCACGGGGCCGAGCTCGAGCTCGACACCGGGCTGCGGCTGCTCGGCTGCTTTCACGTCAGCCAGCAGAACACGTTCACGGGAAGGCTGACCGAGCCGATGATCGACGACGTCTTCGCCCGGGCGAGGGAGCTGTCCGCGGGGAGCTAGCGCGGGCCGGCCGCGACGGGGATCGCATCGCGCCGCCTATTCTGGTCGGGCCGTGTTCCCCCTCAACCTGCCGAACACGCTGACGGTGCTGCGGATCCTGCTGGTGCCGGTCGTCGTCGTGGCGCTGTTGGACGAGACGCCGAACGGGGACGCGATCGCGGCGGCCGTGTTCGCCCTCGCCGCGCTCACGGACGGGCTCGACGGCTGGATCGCGCGCTCGCGCGGGTCGGTGACGACCTTCGGCAAGCTGATGGACCCTCTCGCCGACAAGCTGCTGGTGACGGCGGCGCTGCTCTGCCTGGTCTCGCTGGGGCGACTGGAAGCGTGGATCGCGATGGTGATCATCGCCCGCGAGTTCGCGGTCACGGGGCTGCGCGCCGTGGCGGCCGAACAGGGGGTGGTGATCCAGGCGAGCTGGCTCGGCAAGGTGAAGACGGCGCTTCAGATAGCGGCGATCATCGCCCTGATCGCCGTGGACCCGACGCCGCTCGGCGTCGACATCCTCGTCTACGTCGCCGTCGCCGCGACCGTGATCAGCGGCGTGGACTACTTCTTCGGGTTCAGGCGGATGGTCTCAGGCGCCGGCAAGGCCGCTCTATCCGGAGCGGCGGCTCGCCGCCGCGACTGATCGCAGCGGCCGCCAGCCGGCGCCCCTGACGGCGAAGCCGACTACCCCGCGGCCTGTATCGATGGAGCCTCCAACCATTCGCGCATCGTCGTGTGGTGCCGGGAGTGCTCGCCGCCGTCCAGCTCGGCGGCGATCTCGGAGAGCAGGCCGTAGCGCTCGGCGACGACGTTGTGGCGGTGAATCGTCTCCAGGTTCTCCTGCCGGGCCTGGACGAAGCAGCCGGAGGCGAGCTCGGGGTAGGCCTCGACCACGCGGCGGACCATCTCGCGCACGCAGTCCTCGACGAAGCGGGGGTTGGCGTGCGCCTTCTCGACCACGAAGCGCTCGTCGGAGCGCTTCATCAGCTCGTAGATCTCGCTCGACATCGACTGCTCGACGATCGCCAGCAGGTCGCGCGCGTCGATCTCGACCCCGGAGTCCTCGGGGCGCCCGATGTAGAGGCGGCCGATGCCGCGCTGGTTGTGGGTGGCGAGCGGCACGGTGTCGACGATCTCGTCGATCTGCTCGGGGCTGTAGCCGCGCCCGGCGAGGCGCTCGCGGGCGCCGTCCTCGACCAGGCCCTGGGCGCAGGGACAGGCGGTCATGCCCTGGGCCTCGACGCCGGTGAGGGTGCGGGTGCCGCGCTCGGATGCTACGGCGGTGCCGAACAGCGTGTAGATCTCCTGCGTCGGGATCTCGCTGACCGGCGCGGGCTTGGTCTCGGGATAGCGGGCCGAGATGCGGACCTCGGAGCGCAGGCCGCCCTGGCGCTCGCGCACGCGCTCGGCGATGTGGGCGGCGAGACCCTCGGCGCGCAGCGACTCCGACAGCACCACCTCGTCGATCGCCTCGTTCACGACCTCCTCGAAGCGCGACATGTGGACGCCCTTCTGCTCCGGGTTGAGGTCGACGAGGCACTCGAGCTCGGCGTGGTAGAGGCCGGCCTGGAGGTTGTTCGCCACCGCGGAGCCGTTGCCGGCTCCAAACGGCGCCTCCTCTGCTTCGCGTCCGGGGGCGCCTTGGGCGCCGCAGACGCGGATCACCTTCTCGACGCCGGTGACGCCGACGCGGGAGAGGCTGACGCGGGTGGCGGGCGCCGCCGCCTGGGCGTCGTGGGAGAACGTCGGGACGCTGCTTCCGGTTTCGTCCATGGCCTCGGAAGAGAGTAGCTGGGAGGGGGATCGGGCCCCAGGGGCGGCCGCCCCAAGAACGGGCCCCGCGGCGCTATGCTCCGCGCGCTGGGTCGTCGTCTCGGCTCGGCCGGGAGGATGTAACGGAGGAGGGAGAGTTTGGCGACTATTCGTCAGACAGTCACCGTTCAGGGGGAGCAGCAGTTCGCGGACAACGAGTCCCTCGGTGGGCTGATCGCCCAGGGGACCGAGCGCGGATACCTGACCTTCGAGGAGATCGCCTCGGCGCTCGAGGAGGTGGAGATCACCAAGGAGCAGGTCTCCGATCTGCACGCCCACCTGGTCGAGAACGGGGTGGACGTGATCGCGGCCGACGGCGTCACTGCCTACAAGGAGAACCGGGACGCCGAGGCGGGGTCGCGGCGCAAGCAGGAGGTGGACCTGACGGTCGAGCCGAGCCTCGATTCGCTGCGGCTGTATCTGCGCTCGATCGGGTCGGTCGAGCTGCTCACGGCGGAGCAGGAGATCGAGCTGGCGAAGCGGATCGAGCGCGGGGACATGCTCGCCAAGCGGCACATGGTCGAGGCGAACCTGCGGCTGGTGGTCTCGATCGCCAAGTCCTACCTGGGCCGCGGGTTGAGCTTCCTCGACCTGATCCAGGAGGGATCGCTGGGGTTGATCCGCGGGGTGGAGAAGTTCGACTACCGCCGCGGCTACAAGTTCTCGACGTATGCGACCTGGTGGATCCGCCAGGCGGTGACGAGGGCGCTGGCCGACAAGTCGCGGACGATCCGCATTCCCGTGCACATGGTCGAGAAGCTGAACCGGGTCGGCCACGTGGAGAGGTCGCTGATCCAGGGATTGGGGCGGGAGCCCGAGCCGGGGGAGGTGGCCGCCGAGCTTGGATGGACGGTGCAGGACGTGCGCGACGTCAAGCGCTTCAACCAGACCCCGGTCTCGCTCGAGAAGCCGGTGGGGGACGAGGAGGACTCCGAGCTGGGGGACTTCGTCCCCGACGCCGCCGCGCCCGAGCCCTTCGACAGCGTCTGCGACAACCTGCAGCGCGAGGACGTGCGCGAGGTGCTTGAGACGCTGCCCGAGCGCGAGCGAGAGGTGATCGAGCTGCGCTACGGGCTGGACGGGCACGAGGCACTGACGCTCGAGCAGGTGGGCGAGACCTTCGGTGTCACCAGGGAGCGAATCCGCCAGATCGAGACGAGCACCCTGAAGAAGCTGAAGGCCATCCCCGAGGCCCAGAAGCTCCGCAGCACGGCTTAGGGTTTCTCGCCGAAGAGGCTGGCAGCGTAATCCCCGGCCAACTCGCCCGCGCGGGTCAGTTGTACCCGGCCCGGGCCACTCGCCTCCACCTTGATCTCGTCGCCGACCTCGAGGCCGGCCGCCCGAAATGGGGCGAGCGGAATCGTCAGCTGGTGGTTGGCCGAGAGCCTCGTTCGGCCCGTCTCGGGTGTCGGCGAAGGGGAGTGGAGTGGGGGAGGTGGGATTCGAACCCACTCAGCCTGAGGCACTGAATTTACAGTCCAGCCCGGCTCTCCAGCTCCGGCGCTCCCCCTCCCGGCCGCGATTCTAGGGCGGTTCGCGCTCGGAGAGCTTTCACGATCGTCCCGCAACTCGAACTCCCCATAGGGCGAGCAGCCGACGACGATAGTCCGCGTCCCCTGAACCTCGGCCGCGGGGATCAGCCAGCGTCGCCCGTCGGCCACCAGGACGAAAAGGAGATCGCAGCGAGCCGGGTCGAACCGCTTGACCAGGCCCGTCCAACTCTGATTGCCGCCGGATGTGGCTACCTGAACGGCAAAGCCCGCGCCCTTGGACCTCGTCGAGGTCTTCACCTGCACGCGAAGGGGACGATCACCGAAGTCGGCGAGTAGGTCGTAGTCGGGACTGTGGAAGAGCGGCACCGAGACGAGCGCGCCCAGATTCGCGAGCGCGTTGATCGCCGACGCCTCTCCCAAGTCACCTTGCCGCCGCGGATTCCGTTGGCGCAGCTCCACGGCTTCGAAGCTACCCCAGCCGGTGTTACGAAACCCGCGCTGACTGTGACTAGTCCTCGCGCGCGTAGGGGTTGTGGTCGCGGTCGGGCTGCTTGGGCGCGGCATCGGTCGATGCCGGTGAATCGGAGCCGCCGGGGGCGCCCGTCCCCGAGCGTCGCCCGACCGCTCGCATCACCAGCGGGATCGTCGCCAGGTCCAACAGCCCGAGCACGGCGAGCACGGCGCCCAGGGTCTCGTTGCCGCCGAGGTAGAGCCCCGCGCCGACAGCGATCGTCGCCACCGCGACCAGAGCGAGGATCGGTCCGAGCGGGAGGCCGGAGCGCTTCACGGGCGCAGCCTAGATGAGTGAGTGGCCGTGCCACGGGGCGGTCGCTACAGTGATCCCCGCGCCCGGATAGCTCAGTTGGTAGAGCACTTCCATGGTAAGGAAGGGGTCGCCGGTTCGAGTCCGGCTCCGGGCTTCGCGCTTCACTCGTCTGGGCGCAAGGGTTCCTCTCGGACCGCCGCCCCGGCTTAGACTCGGCGCCGTGCCGCGGGAGCAGCCAATCCAACCCCGCGCGCGGATCGCCTCGGGACTCGCCGCCGCCTCGGTGCTCGCCGGCGCCGTCTGTCTCTGGTTGATCAGTGGCGTCGGCGCCGCGGACGTTATCCGCTACGTCGCCTACGAGGCCGTCTTCGTGCTCGGGCCGGGCTGGCTCGCCTTTCGGGCTCTCAGCCCCGGTACGCGCGGCCTCGGCTGGCAGCTCGCGCTCGGCTGGCCTCTCGGGCTGGTGCTCGAGATCCTCGCCTTCGCCCTGACCGCTGCACTTGACCTGCGGGAAGCCTTCGTCCTCTACCCGATCCTGGCCGGCGCCCTCGCCGGGCTCGCCTGGAGGCGGCGCCGGGCCGGCGCTGGCGAGCGCCCCGCCGGCCGACCGACCCTCGGCCCGAGGCAGGCCCTTGCCCTGGCCGGCCTCTGCCTGTTCGTGTTCGCCTACATCGGCATCGCCTACTTCGGCCGCAGCCCCCTGCCCGGCAGCGTCCCGGCCGCCTTTTACTACCCCGACATCAGCTTCAACCTGGTTCTCGCCTCCGAGGCGCTTCACCACTGGCCGATCGCCGAAGCCAAGGTGGTGGGTGGCACCTACGGCTATCACTACTTCGTCAACATCCACATGGCCGCGGCCTCGCAGGTGACGGGGATCGAGCTGCCGACGATCATCTTCCGCCTCTACTTGCTGCCGCTGATCGCCCTGCTCGTGCTGCAGCTCGGGCTCGTCGGCGGGGCGATCGCCAGGCTCGCCTGGGCAGGCCCGGTGACGGCTGCCCTGTTCGTGCTGGTCGGCGAGATCGACCTCAGCGTCATCGACATCCGCCCCTTCCAGGGGGTCGGGCCGATCCCGCTCTGGTCCAGCCCCACGCAGCTGCTCGGGCTCGTCTTCTTCGTCCCGATCGTGTTCGTCCTGCACCGCCTGATCGACGGGGACGCCGAACCAGTGAACGATCCGGAGCCGGCGATCCCCCGGCCGGAGCTGTGGGCGCTGCTGGTGTTGCTGCTCGTCGGCTCCGGGGGGGCGAAGGCGGTGATCCCACCGATGCTGATCGGCGGCCTTCTCATCTACCTCGCATACAGGCTGGTGCGCGGCAGGGGCATCGACCGCGCGGCCCTGACGGCGCTCGGCTGCTGCGTGGCGGTGCAGCTCGCCTACATGGCGGTGCTCTACCGCTCGGGCGGCTCCTCGCTCCAGCTCGATCCCGGCGCGACCTTCGAGCAGATGATCGCGGTCACCCGCGCCCTCGACGCGGTCGGCGGCGAGCCGGGAGTGGAGGTCGTCTTCTGGGTGCTCGCGGTGCCGATCGCCACTGCGATGTTCTACGGCGCCTCCCTGCTCGGCCTGGCCTGGCTCACGGCCGGCCGCGCGACCGTGCGCCCCGCGGACAGCGCGCTGCTCGCGATCTGCCTCGCGGGCCTGCCGGCGTTCCTGCTGCTCGGTCATGACGGCCACAGCCAGCTCTATTTTCCCCTCTACGGGATCCTCGCGGCGCTGCCGCTGGCGGCGGAGGGCCTGTGCCGGCTGTTCACCCGGCTCTCGCAGCCGCCCGCGTTCGATCGCCGCCTGCTCTTGGCCGCCCTCGTGGCCTGGGTCCTGGGCCTGGTCTTGGTGGCGTTCGCAGCCGAGCGCGTCACGCTCGACGGCCATCCCGTCCGAGCCGACCTGATCGCCTACGGTTCGGCGGCCGCAGCCCTCGCGGCGGTCACCGCGATCGCCGTTCGCTCTCGCGGCGTGGCCAGGAGCACCGCCACCGCCCTCGCGGTCCTCGGTGTGCTGTTGGCCGCCGCGATCGACGCCCCGCTCGACGCGCTTCCCGAGACACTGCGCCGCCTCGACCGGGGCGAGCCGCTGCACCTGACCGGGCCGATCGAGACGCGCCGTGCGGCGATCGAGGGCATGGAGTGGATGCGCGAGAGCCTCGACGAGGACGCCGTGCTCGCCGTCAGCAACGACCGGAGCGGCCTCGCGCGCGAGTACGCCCCGCTCGACAACACCTTTCCGGCCTTCACCGAGCGGCGCACGTTGCTCGAGGGCTGGGCCTACACGAGCGAGGCCTCGCGGCACGGCCAGGCCGAGGTGATCGCGCGCCGCTTCGACCCCTTCCCGGAGCGCCGCGAGCTCGAGCGCCGCGTCTTCGCTCGCGCTGACACCTCCGCCCTGCGCGAGCTTCGGAGCCGATACGGCCTCACCCACCTTGTGATCGACCGCAAGCACGGCTTCGCCGCCCCGTCCGTGCGCGAGCTCGGTCGCGTCGTCTTCGAGAACGAGCTGCTCGAGGTGATCGAGCTGGATCCGCCGGATGCCGGCGCGGGACCGATCCGATCGGCGCTGCTGCGGGTTGATGCCTAGGGGAGGGCGCGTCCCTCAGATAGAACGGTACGGCAAGGGATACGCGCACCGCCGGCGCTACCTCTCCGAGGAGTCGCTCGCCCTGGTCCTCGAGGACCAGGGCGACGAAGGAAAGGAGGTCCACGAGCTACAGGCCACCTGAAGACCCGACGAGGAGTTACACCACTTCAGACGACTTGACTTCGGCGACTACATGTACGAGTACTCCGACGCCCCCGACGGGGTCCGGCGCGACCGCACGGGCAACAACAAGGACGGCGACGTGCAGCTGCTGAAGGAGTACTGGCAGAAGTACCGGCTCTACAAGCGCGACAAGGACCTGAAGGCGATGCACGCGGCGCATCCCTTCCTCTCCGCCTGGGACGACCACGAGGTCGAGGACAACAACGCCGGCGATACCCCGAGCTCCGCGCAGCCCGACCCCAGCAGGACCAGCCTCAAGGACCTGCCTCGCAGGGTCTCCTACCTCGAGCGCCGCCAGAACGGCTACCGCGCCTTCTTCAACATGATGCCCCGCGCCCGCTTCAAGGGGGACCGCAACCGCATCTACGAGGACTACCGGCTCGGCAAGCTCGTGGACCTGATGCTCACCGACGAGCGCCAGTACCGCGACATCCAGCCCTGCAACGACGCCATCCTGGAAGGCTGCCCCCAGGCCGAGGAACCGCGCTCGATGCTCGGCGACTCCCAGCGCCACTGGCTGCTGCGCAGCATGAAGGCCTCCCGCGCGACCTGGAAGCTCTGGGGCACACAGCTGATGCTGATGGCGACCCGGCTCGCCCCGGGAGTGGCCGCCCAGGTGGACGCCTGGGACGGCTACTCCTACGAGCGCAGGCGCATCCTCAACTACATCCTCGACAACGGGGTCGGGAACGCGGTCGCGATCACCGGCGACATCCACACCTTCTTCGCAGGCACCGCGTTCACGGGCGGCGACGAGAGCTCGCCGGGCTCGCGCCCCGCGATGCCCGAGTTCGTGGGCGGCTCAGCCACGTCAGCCGGCCTCCCCGAGTCCACCGGCCTCAACCCACAGGTGCTGGCCGGCCTCGCCGCCGTCAACCCCCACATCGACTTCTTTCGACTTCGTGCAGAAGGGCTACGGCGTCGTCACGGTCTAGCCCGGCAAGCTCACCTGCGAGCTCAAGGCGGTCGACGCCAAGACCAAGGGCGCCGGCAAGTCGGTGGTGATCGCCAAGTACGAGGTGGCGCTGGGAGCTCGCGATCCGGTCCGGGTCGCGTAGTTCCTGACTGGCCAGGCAGCCACCCCCCGACGGGACCGCCGGCGGCCGCCGTCGCAAGTCGCGACCGCAAGCGGTCGCTCCAAAGCGTGCGGCCTTGCGGTCCCTTAGCCTGCCGCGCGTGGACTTCAGGCTCAGCGATGAGCAGAACGACTTCGTCGCCTCGATTCGCGACTTCTGCGCGCGCGAGGCCGGCACCCCCGAGCAGCGCGAGGCGCTGACCGAGAAGCACACGATCCAGCACAACCAGCGCATCTACGAGCAGATGGCCGAGCTCGGCTGGCTCGGGCTCACGATCCCCGAGGAGCACGGCGGCTCGGGCGGCAGCTACATGGACGCCTGCCTGTTCATGGAGGAGACCTCACGCGGGATGGCCCCGATCGGCGGCTACGGCACCACCCTGATCGTCGCCGGCGCCACCAAGCGCTTCGGAACCGACGAGCAGAAGAACCGCATCCTCGGCAACATCGCCAAGGGCTCGGTCGAGGCGATCGCGATGACCGAGCCCGAGGCGGGCTCCGACGTCGCCAACCTCAGCACCAGGGCCGAGCGCACAACGGGCAATGGGGGCGGCTACGTGATCAACGGGCAGAAGGTGTTCATCTCCAACGCCCACATCGCCGACCACGTGCTCGTCGTCTGCCGCACCACCAGGGGCGAGTCCAAGCACGAGGGCCTGTCGATGATCTTCGTGCCGAAGGACACCGACGGGATGGAGATGACGCCGATCGACACGATGGGCGGGCGCGAGACCAACACGATCTACTTCAACGACTGCGAGGTCCCCGCCGAGCAGCTCCTGGGCGAGCAGGACCGGGCCTGGATGCAGCTGATGGCCGGGCTGAACGTCGAGCGCCTGATCCTGGCGGCGATCATGCTCGGCATCGGCCAGCGCGCCTTCGAGGACGCGCTCGCCTACGCCAAGGAGCGCAGGCAGTTCGGCCGCCCGATCGGGAGCTTCCAGGCTCTCCAGCACCGCTTCGCCGACCTCGCCACCGAGCTGCAGTCCGCGCGGCTGATGACGCACTGGGTCGCCAGCCTCACCGACGAGGACCCCGACAGCGTGCTGCCCAAGGAGTCCTCGATGGTGAAGCTGAAGGTGACCGAGACGGCGCAGCAGGTCGCGCTCGAGGGCATGCAGATGATGGGCGGCTACGGCTATTCCTCCGAGTACGACATGGAGCGTCTCGTCCGCGCCACCCTGGTCTCCACGATCTACGGCGGCACCTCGGAGATCCAGCGCGGCATCATCGCGAAGACGCTCGGGCTCTAGGCCGAGTGTCTGGAAGAGGTTTGCCGGCCTGGGTCTCCAGGACCGAACCCAGCCGCCGCGCTATTCTTGGCTTCACCTCGTCCCTCCGGGCCGGGGGTTTTTTGCGTCGGGCATCATTTTCGACCGCCCGGCGACGACTTTTCAGAAGCGAGGAGACATGGCCTCAGACGTGCGAATCGGTGTGACGCTCGCCTGCGAGGAGTGCAAGCGACGCAACTACGAGACCAACAAGTCGCGGCGGAACTCGCCGGACCGGATCGAGATGCGCAAGTACTGCCGCTGGTGCGGTCGGCACACCGCCCACAAGGAAACCCGCTAGCCCGGCGGCCCCAGGACGATGGCGAAGACCAGGGCACAGCGAAAGGCCGAGAAGCGGCGCCGCGAGGCCCAACTGGAGCGCGAGCGCCAGGCGCAGGGCGGCGACGTCGCCGAGGCGCGCGCGCAGCACGACACGCAGATGCCGGTCAGCGGCGACGTCGCCGAGGTCGAGGCGGTGCTGAGGACCGGCGCCGACACCGAGGACTACGGCGAGCACACGGTCGAGCACGACGCCCCCGGGGGCGGGCAGGCCCGCGCGGCGGTGCCGGGCGTGACTCCGGAGCCGGTCGCGCCCGAGCCGATCGCCGATCCGCAGGCCCCGGCGCCCTCGCGCGCCGACGTCGGCGCACCGTCCCAGGCTCCCGAGCGGCCGGGCGAGTCACGCCGCGAGCGCAAGCGTCGCGAGAAGGAGGAGCGCAAGCGCGCCCGCGAGCGCGAGCAGCAACAGCAGAAGTCGAAGGCCGCCGCCGAGAAGCAGGAGAAGCGCCGCGGCGGCGTGATCGGCTTCCTCGCCTCCTGTTGGGCCGAGCTGAAGAAGGTGCAGTGGCCCGACCGCGACACCCTGGTCCAGGCCTCCGCCGTCACGATCATCTTCGTCGCGGTGATGGCGGCCTACCTGGGCGCGCTCGACGGCGCCTTCAACTGGCTGGTCAAGCAGCTGCTCTAGCCGGGCGCCCCCACCGACCCCACCCACCACCCACCTAAGGACTTCAACCGATGTTTCGCTGGTACGTGATCAACACCTATTCCGGGCACGAGAACAAGGTCAAGCAGAACCTCGAGCACCGCGTCCACACGATGAGCCAGGAGCGCAACGTGCGCCAGGTCGTCGTCCCCACCGAGCAGGTCTCGGAGATGAAGGACGGGCAGAAGGTCCAGAGCGAGAAGCGCACCATGCCCGGCTATGTGCTGGTCAACATGGAGATGACCGACGACGCCTGGGGGCTGGTCAAGAACACCCCCGGCGTCACCGGCTTCGTCGGCTCGCGCAACAAGCCGATCCCCCTCTCCAAGGTCGAGGTGGACAGGCTGCTGCACCGCGAGGCCGCCGAGCGCCCGCGCACCCGCGCCCAGTTCTCGATCGGCGAGTCGGTCAAGGTCATCTCCGGCCCCCTCGCGGACTTCTCGGGCGAGATCGCCGAGATCAACGAGGACGCGGCCAAGCTCAAGGTGCTGGTCTCGATCTTCGGCCGGGAGACGCCGGTCGAGGTCAACTACGACCAGGTCAAGAAGATCTGACTAACCTCGCACCGACGCCATGGCCAAGAAAGTCCTGACACTGATCAAGCTCCAGATCCCCGCGGGGGCCGCCAACCCGGCTCCGCCGGTCGGTCCCGCACTGGGCCAGCACGGCGTCAACATCATGGAGTTCTGCAAGGCGTTCAACGCCCAGACCCAGCAGGACTCGGGGACGATCATCCCGGTCGAGATCACGGTCTACGAGGACCGCAGCTTCGACTTCATCACCAAGACCCCGCCCGCGGCCGTCCTGATCAAGGAGGCCGCCGGGCTCGAGAAGGGGTCGGGCGAGCCCCACACGAACAAGGTCGGCTCGATCACCTTCGACCAGGCGCGGCAGATCGCGGAGCGCAAGATGCCCGACCTGAACGCCAACGACCTCGACGCCGCGACCAAGATCATCGCCGGTACCGCCCGCTCGATGGGCGTCACCGTGGAGGGAACGTGAGCGTGAAGCCGGCCGGAACACGAAGGACGGTGGGGTAGGTGGCCCACGGCAAGCGCTACAGGCGGGCCTACGAGCAGATCGACCGCACCCGGGCCTATGACCCGGCCGAGGCGGTCGCGCTGGTCAAGCGCACTGCCGGCGCCGGCTTCGACGAGACCGTCGAGCTCCACCTCCGGCTCGGCGTCAACGTCCGCCACGCCGAGGAGCAGCTGCGCGGCACGCTCGCGCTGCCCCGCGGCCTCGGCAAGGACCTGACCGTCGCCGTCTTCGCCGACGGGGACGCCGCCAGCCAGGCGACCGATGCCGGAGCCGACCACGTCGGCGGCGACGACCTGATCGAGAAGGTCGACGGCGGCTGGACCGACTTCGACGTCGCCGTCTCGACCCCGGCGATGATGCCCAAGGTCGGCAAGCTCGGCCGCGTGCTCGGACCCCAGGGCAAGATGCCGAACCCCAAGGTCGGCACCGTCACCGACGACGTGGCAAAGGCCGTCGGCGAGGCCAAGGCCGGCAAGGTCGAGTACCGCACCGACAAGCAGGCGATCGTCCACCTCTCGATCGGCAAGACGAGCTTTGACGAGGCGGCGCTGTTGGAGAACTACGCCGCGGTGATCGAGGAGATCGTCCGCGCCAAGCCCGCCGCGGCCAAGGGCCGATACATCATCTCGGCGACGCTGACGACGACGATGGGCCCGGGCATCCGCGTCGACACCGCCAAGACCCGCGCCGGCGAGATCACCGCCGGGGCGTCCAGCAACGGGGCCGGCGAGCCGGCCCCCTCGTCGGCGGCAGCGGAGCCGTCTGGGGCCGAGGAGCCCGCCGCCGAGGAGCCCGCCGCCGAGGAGCCCGCCTCCGAGGAGCCCGCCTCCGAGGAGCCCGCCTCCGGGCAGCCTGAGCAGGACGCGGCCGCCGCGGGCGACGGCTCGAGCGAAGAGCCGGCGACCGCCTAGGCCCCGTGAAGCCGAGCCGGGGCAGGGAATCGCTCTGATGCCCGCCGCCGCGCCCGCCCTCAGCGTCGTCGTCCCGGTCTACGACTGCGCGGACTGCATGCGCGCCCTGCACGCGCGCCTGGCGGCCACGCTCGACCGGACCGTCCCGGACTGGGAGGCGGTCTACGTCGACGACCGCAGCCCGGACGCGAGCTGGCCGCTGCTGCTGGAGCTGGCGCGCTCCGACCGCCGGGTGCGAGCCCTGAGGCTGACCCGCAACTTCGGCCAGAGCGCCGCGACCTACGCCGGCCTCGCGCACAGCGAGGGCGAGCGGATCGTGGTCATGGACTGCGACCTCCAGGACCCGCCCGAGGCGATCCCGCAACTCCGGGCCGCGGCGCTCGAGGGAGCCGAGGTGGTCCTCACCACCCGGCCTGAGCCCAGCTACGGCCCCGTCCGCAGGCTTGGCACGGCCGCCTATCTGAAGCTGAGGCGCCTGGGGACGAGCGGGCCGCAGCCCCGCTACTCGAACTTCAGCCTGATCTCGCGAGAGGCCGCGCGCGCAGTGCTCGCCGTCGCGGACCGCGGCCGCAGCTACCTGATGACCCTGTGCTCGCTCGAGCTGCCATCGACCGCGCTCGAGGTCCCGCGCGAGGACCGCCACGCCGGCGAGAGCTCCTACACCCTGCGCCGGCTCGTTCGCGTCGGCTTCGGCAACCTCTGGACCCAGTACCGCGGCCAGACCGCCGCACCGCGCCCGCGCGGGCCCCTGTGGGAAGTCGAGGCGGAGGCGCCGGCCCAGGGACCGCCAAGCGCGCCCGGGAGTCCGAAGCCCGAGCCCGCCGGCAGCCGGTAGGCGGGGACTCCCGCCTGCGAGATCGGCAGCTCCGAACCGACGGCCTCCAGCGGGCACCGGCCGGGCCGCCGCCGGACCGCAGCGATCCCCTACACTGCCGCTTCGCATAGCCGCCCAAGACCGTCGGCGGGGCTGATGGAGGCCCGGAAGACCGGCGCAGGTGAGCAGAGTCGCGGGTCCCGGCGACCCATCCTCTGACCCGCCTGCGCGCGGGTCTTCGCATCTCGAGGCTCCCTCCGCTCCACCGCTGTCCACGCGGCACGAGAGACGGGAACCGAGATGAACAAGGAACAGAAGACGGCGGTCGTGGAGGAGCTCAGCGGTGAGCTCTCCGACGCCGACGCGATCTTCGCGATCGACTACCGCGGCATCAGCGTGCCCCAGGCGGCCGAGCTCCGCAGCGGCCTGCGCGAGGCCGACGCCCGCTTCCGGGTGGTCAAGAACCGCCTCACCCTGCTCGCCGCCGACAAGGCGGGGACTGAGGACATGAAGGAGCACCTGTCCGGTCCCACCGCGCTGGCGCTGATCAAGGGCGACGTCGCGCTGGCGGCGAAGACGATCCGCAAGCTGGGCGACGAGTGGGAGCTGCTCGACTTCAAGGGCGGCGTCATGGACGGCGCCCCGCTCGACCCCGATTCCTTCGTCGCGATCGCCAGGCTCCCGGGCCGCGACCAGCTCAACGCCCAGTTCGCCGGCATCGTCGCCAGCCCCCTGACCGGTCTGGTCCGCGGGCTCGGCTCGATGGTCAGCGGGCTCGCCAGCCAGCTCCAGCAGATCGCCGACCAGGGCCTCGTGACTGGCGATGCGCCCACAGGAGCGGGCGATGAGCCCGCTTCTGGAGATGACGGCGCCGGCTCCGAGGACGCATCCACCGATGGCGAAGCCGAGGACGCCCCGGCCAAGGACGATTCATCTGACGGCAAAGCCGTGGACCAGCCGTCCGCGGCCCCCGCGGAGGAGACCCCGAGCTCTGACGCCGGCGACGATGACCCGGCGCCCGACGAGTCCCCCGAGGAGGAGCCTTCCGAAGAGCAGGCGCCCGAGGGCGAGGACGGGGGCGAGCAGGTCCCCGAGACCGGGGAGGGCGACGCCGATCCCGGCGAGGCGGCTGACACAACCGCCGCCGGGGACGAGGCGCCCGCCGAAGAGACCTCAGAGGATTCCGACCAGAACAAGGAGGACGCATAGATGGCCGCCACCAAGGTGACCACAGAGGATTGGATCGAGGAGCTCAAGGGCATCTCGGTTCTGGAGCTGTCCGAGCGCATCAAGGCGCTCGAGGAGGAGTTCGGCGTCTCCGCGACTGCCGTCGCCGCCGCCGCTCCCGCCGCGGGCGGGACCGCCGATGGCGCGGGCGCCGAGGAGGAGTCGAGCACGGTCGACCTGGTGCTGACCGGCGCCGGCGACAAGAAGATCGGCGTGATCAAGGTCGTGCGGGCCGCCACCGGCCTGGGCCTGAAGGAGGCCAAGGCGCTCGTCGACGAGGCCCCGAGCCCCGTCAAGGAGGGCATCGAGCGCGACGAGGCCGAGAAGCTCAAGGGCGAGATCGAGGAGGCCGGCGGTACCGCGGAGCTGAAGTAGGACCGGCTTCGCGGGCCGCCGCGTCCCGCGAAATTCCCCGCAAAGCGGCGGAAAACGCGGTACCCTTCGCGAGCCGTCCGATAGGGCGGCTAGCTTTTCCGCTACGTGCCCACCCCGGGCGTGGCATCCAGCCTTGACCTAATAGCCAGGCGTGTGTTAACCTGCACGGTCGCGCGCCGGGTGAGCCCTGCTGCCAGGATTTCTGCGCGGACTCGCAGTCCTTCTAATACTTGAGGAGTCGCCCAGTTGGCCCGATCCAACGCTGCCACCGTAACCCGTAGGAGCTTTTCCCGACTCAAGAACCCCCTCGACGTCCCACACCTGATCGATATCCAGCGCCGGTCCTTCGCTGAGCTGGTCGATCCGAAGCACGGTCTGCTGAGGGCGACGATCGACGACATCTCCCCGACCGCGGACTACACGGGGAACCTCGCGATCGTCTTCGACGAGTTCACCTTCGACGATCCGCCGCACTCGGTGGACGAGTGCCGCGAGAAGGACATGAACTACTCGCGGCCGCTCAACGTCAAGGTGGCCTTCCAGAACCGCGAGACGGGCGAGATCCGCGAGCAGACCGTGTTCATGGGCGACTTCCCGTGGATGACCGATCGCGGCACTTTCATCATCAACGGCACCGAGCGCGTCGTCGTCACTCAACTCGTGCGTTCCCCCGGCGCCTACGTGATGGAGCCGAAGGACCGCGAGAAGCAGGTCTTCATCGCCAACCTGATGCCGGCCCGCGGCTCCTGGCTTGAGCTGGAGATCGACAAGAAGGGTCGCGTCTACGTCCGCATCGACCGCAAGCGCAAGCTGCCGGTGACCGTGCTGCTGCGCGCGATGGGCTACGTCTCGGACGAGAAGCTGCTCGAGCTGTTCGACAACTCGGTCTACATCAGGCACACGATCGCGGCCGACACCGACGCCACCCGCGACGAGGAGGGCGCGCTGATCGAGCTGTTCAAGAAGCAGCGGCCCGGCGAGCCGCCCTCGGTGGACGCCGCCAACACGCTGCTCGACCAGCTCTTCTTCGACTCCAAGCGCTACGACCTGACCAGGGTCGGCCGCTACAAGCTGAACGCGCGCCTGGACCTGGACATCGACCTCGACACGCGGGTCCTGACCCACGACGACATCATCGCGCTGGTCAGGGAGCTCGTCTCGATTCCCAAGACCCTCGGCATCCCCGAGGAGATCGATGAGGAGAGCCCGATCAAGGACTACGCCGCCGAGGCCATCACCTACCCCCGCGAGCCGATCCAAGATCACCTCGACGAGTACGAGCACTTCGGCAACCGCCGCCTGCGCACCGTCGGCGAGCTGATCCAGGAGGCTTTTCGGATCGGGCTCTACCGGATGGAGCGCGTCGTGCGCGAGCGCCTCACCACCGAGGACGCCGACGCGATCACGCCGCAGACGATCATCAACATCCGGCCCGTGGTCGCGGCGCTGAAGGAGTTCTTCGGCTCCTCCCAGCTGTCGCAGTTCATGGACCAGACCAACTCCCTCTCGGGGCTGACCCACCGGCGCCGGCTCTCGGCTCTCGGCGCTGGCGGCCTCACGCGCGAGCGCGCCCCGATCGAGGTGCGCGACGTGCACGCCACCCACTACGGGCGCATGTGCCCGATCGAGACCCCGGAGGGCCCGAACATCGGCCTGATCGGGAGCCTCTCCTCATACGCGCAGATCTCCGAGCACGGCTTCGTCACCACTCCCTACCGGGTGGTCAAGGAGGGCGTCGTCAGCAACGAGATCGTCCACCTGGACGCCACCCAGGAGGAGGAGAAGACGATCGCCCAGGCCAATGCGGAGGTCGATCCCGGCACAGGCAAGCTCAAGGGCCCCTACGTGCTCAGCCGCCGCCGCGAGGAGGAGGCGATCACGGTCGCGCCCAAGCAGGTCGACCTGATGGACGTCTCGCCGACCCAGATCTGGTCGGTCGGCACCGCGCTGATCCCGTTCCTCGAGCACGACGACGCCAACCGCGCCCTGATGGGCTCCAACATGCAGCGCCAGGCGGTGCCGCTGCTGAAGCCCGAGCCGCCGCTGATCGGCACCGGCATGGAGCGGCGCGCCGCCGAGGACACCGGCGACGTGATCCTGGCCCGCAGCGACGGCGAGGTCGCCGTCGTCGACGCCGAGAAGATCGTCGTCAGCCACGGTTCGAAGAAGGACGAGTACCCGCTGCACAAGTTCATGCGCTCGAACCAGGGGACGATCATCCACCAGCGCCCGATCGTCTCGGTCGGCGACAAGGTGAAGGCGGGCGCCGTGCTCGCCGACGGGTCCTCGACCTCCGGCGGCGAGATCGCTCTCGGCAAGAACTGCCTGGTCGCCTTCATGTCCTGGGAGGGCTACAACTTCGAGGACGCGATCATCATCTCCGAGCGGCTTGTCAAGGACGACGAGCTCACCTCGATCCACATCGAGGAGTACGAGATCGACGCCCGCACGACCAAGCTCGGCGACGAGGAGATCACCCGCGACATCCCCAACCGCTCCGAGGAGTCGCTGCGCAACCTCGACGAGCGCGGCATCGTCCGCGTCGGAGCCGAGGTCGTCTCGGGCGACCTGCTGGTCGGGAAGGTGACGCCCAAGGGCGAGACCGAGCTGACCGCCGAGGAGAAGCTGATCCGCGCCATCTTCAAGGAGAAGGCGCGCGAGGTCCGCGACACCTCTCTCAAGGTCCCCCACGGTGAGGGCGGCGTCGTCATCGACGTGATCACCTTCAGCCGCGACGCCGGCGATGATCTCTCGCCGGGCGTCAACGATCTGGTCCGCGTCTTCGTCGCGACCAAGCGCAAGATCGCCGAGGGCGACAAGCTCGCGGGCCGCCACGGCAACAAGGGCGTGATCTCGAAGATCGTGCCCGAGGAGGACATGCCCTTCCTCGAGGATGGCACCCCCGTCGACGTGATCCTGAACCCGCTCGGAGTCCCGAGCCGGATGAACATCGGCCAGATCCTGGAGACCCACCTCGGCTGGGTCGCCGCGGAGGGCTGGTACGACGATGGCTCCCAGGCCTACAAGCAGCGCGAGCACAACGGCGGGCGAGTCAACGTCGCGACCTCGGTCTTCGACGGCGCCAGCCTGCAGGACGTCGACGAGGCGCTGGTCCGCTGGCAGGAGGAGCACGGGAACGACCGTGGCGTGGACCTCGGCATCACCAAGTCCGAGCGCCCGGGCAACCGCGCCGAGGGCAAGGCCCAGCTCTTCAACGGCCGCAGCGGAGAGCCGTACGAGGGCAAGGTCACGATCGGCTACATGTACATCCTGAAGCTGCTGCACCTGGTCGACGACAAGATCCACGCCCGCTCCACCGGCCCCTACTCCCTGGTCACCCAGCAGCCGCTCGGCGGCAAGGCGCAGTTCGGCGGCCAGCGCTTCGGCGAGATGGAGGTGTGGGCGCTCGAGGCCTACGGCGCCGCCTACACGCTGCAGGAGATGCTCACCGTCAAGTCCGATGACACCGTCGGACGCGTCAAGGCCTACGAGTCGATCGTCAAGGGCGAGAACATCCCCGAGCCCTCGATCCCCGAGTCGTTCAAGGTCCTGCTGAAGGAGATCCAGGCGCTGGCGCTCGACGCCAACGTCGTCTCGGAGGAGGGCGAGGGCGTCGAGATGGGCGAGGAGGAGGACGACCTCCTGCGCGCCGCCGAGGAGCTCGGCATCGAGCTCTCCGGGGTGCGCGCCGAGGGCAACGGCAAGGGCGCCGCCGACGAGCAGACGAGCGCGGACTCCGGGGACAAGGACAGCAGCGAGGCCGAGGAGGCAAGCAAGAAATGATCGACATCAACAACTTCGACGCGATCGAGATCGGCCTCGCGTCCTCGAAGAAGATCCGCGGCTGGAGCTCGGGCGAGGTGACCAAGCCCGAGACGATCAACTACCGCACGCTGAAGCCCGAGAAGGACGGGCTCTTCTGCGAGCGCATCTTCGGCCCGACCAAGGACTGGGAGTGCTACTGCGGCAAGTACAAGCGCGTCCGCTACAAGGGCATCGTCTGCGAGCGCTGCGGCGTCGAGGTGACCCGCTCCAAGGTCCGCCGCGAGCGCATGGGCCACATCGACCTGGCCGCGTCGATCAGCCACATCTGGTTCTTCAAGGGCGTTCCCTCGCGGATCGGCTACCTGATCGACATGGCTCCCAAGGAGCTGGAGAAGGTCCTCTACTTCGCCGCCTCGGTGATCACCTGGGTGGACGAGGAGGCCCGGACCAAGGACTCCAAGAAGCTCGAGAAGGAGGTCGAGAAGAAGGTCGCCGCCTACGAGGCGGAGCGCGAGCAGCGCACGCAGGAGCTGACCGAGTCGCTGCACCGCCGGCTCGCCTACCTGGGCGTCGCCGCCGACGACAAGGACAAGGAGGCCGAGGCCCCGGCGCCCGGCACCAGCGACGGCTTCAACGAGGACGACGAGCTCTGGGCCGACGCCGTCACCAACGTGAAGCGGATGAAGGCCGAGGACCGCGAGAAAACGGCCAAGGAGCTGCGCAAGACCTTCGACACCGAGATCTCCGACACCGAGGTCTACCTCGAGGAGGCGGCCGAGCGCATGCGCGAGGTCTGGAAGATCTTCATGGAGATGAAGCCCAAGGACGTGATCAACGACGAGACCACGTTCCGCGAGCTCAAGGACCACTTCGGCTCCCCCTTCGGCTGGGGCGAGTACTTCAAGGGCGGCATGGGCGCCGAGTCCGTGCGCGAGTTGCTCGAGGCCGTCGACCTAGAGGCCGAGGCCGAGCTGCTTGAGGAGACGATCAACACCTCCAAGGGCCAGAAGCAGGCGCGCTCGGTGAAGCGCCTGAAGGTCGTGGACGCCTTCCTCAAGTCGGCCAACCGGCCCGACTGGATGGTGCTCGACGTGGTCCCCGTGATCCCGCCCGAGCTGCGCCCGATGGTGCAGCTGGACGGCGGCCGGTTCGCGACCTCGGACCTGAACGACCTCTACCGGCGCGTGATCAACCGCAACAACCGTCTCAAGCGGCTGCTCGACCTGGGCGCCCCCGAGATCATCGTCAACAACGAGAAGCGGATGCTGCAGGAGGCCGTCGACGCGCTCTTCGACAACGGCCGCCGCGGCCGTCCCGTCACTGGCCCCGGCAACCGCCCCCTGAAGTCGCTCAGCGACATGCTCAAGGGCAAGCAGGGTCGCTTCCGCCAGAACCTGCTCGGCAAGCGCGTGGACTACTCGGGACGGTCGGTGATCGTCTCGGGCCCGAACCTGAAGATCCACCAGTGCGGCCTGCCGAAGATCATGGCCCTGGAGCTGTTCAAGCCGTTCATCATGGCCCGCCTGGTAGAGCGCAAGCAGGTCCAGAACATCAAGGCCGCCAAGAAGATGGTGGACTCGATGATCCCCGAGGTCTGGGACGTGCTCGAGGAGGTCATCCACGAGCACCCGGTGCTGCTGAACCGCGCGCCGACGCTGCATCGTCTCGGCATCCAGGCCTTCGAGCCGGTGCTGGTCGAGGGCAAGGCGATCCAGATCCACCCGCTCGTCTGCCACGCATTCAACGCCGACTTCGACGGCGACCAGATGGCCGTGCACCTGCCGCTCTCGGCGGAGGCGCAGGCCGAGGCGCGCATCCTGATGCTCTCCTCCAACAACATCCTCTCGCCGGCCCACGGCGCGCCGCTGGCGACGCCGACCCAGGACATGGTGCTGGGTCTCTACTACCTGACCTACCGGCCCTCGGGCGAGACCCTTGAGGAGCTCGACCAGAAGCTCAAGGACGGCAAGTGGGACAGCAGCGACGGGCCACGCCCACATACGTTCGGCTCCGCGCAAGAGGCCGAGCTGGCGTACGAGAACAAGGTGGTGAAGCTGCACGATTACGCCGAGTACCGGCGCGAGCGCCAGGAGCACTTCCTGACCACCGTCGGCCGCATCATCTTCAACGACCGGGTCGAGCGCTCGATCAAGCGCGCGCTCGGGGACGAGTACGACTCCGAGGCCTACGAGTTCGTCAACCGGTCGCTGAGGAAGCGCGACGTGAACGCGATGGTGGGCGAGCTGGTCGAGTCCTACGGCGCACCCGCCGTGGCGCTAGTGCTCGACTCCTTCAAGGAGCTGGGCTTCCACTTCGCGAGCCAGGCCGGGATCACGATCTCCAAGAACGACGTCGTCGCCCCTCCCGACAAGGAGGACATCCTCGAGGGCTACGAGCGCCAGAGCGAGGAGATCATGGGTCAGTACGAAGAGGGCTACATCACCGCCGAGGAGCGCAAGGAGGCCGTCACCGGCCAGTGGGACCGTGCCACCGAGGAGGTCGGGCAGGCGATGGAGGACAACCTCGACGAGCTCAACCCGATCTTCATGATGGCCAACTCGGGCGCACGCGGCTCCTTCAAGCAGATCCGCCAGCTCGCCGGCATGCGCGGCCTGATGGCCAATCCGAAGGGCGAGATCATCGAGCGGCCGATCAAGGCCAACTTCATGGAGGGCCTGTCGGTGCTGGAGTACTTCATCTCCACCCACGGCGCCCGCAAGGGCCTGGCCGACACGGCGCTGCGCACCGCCGACTCCGGGTACCTGACCAGGCGCCTGGTGGACGTGAGCCAGGACGTGATCGTCCGCATCGAGGACTGCAAGACCAAGGACCTGATCGAGATGCCGGTCCGCCGCGACGACGGCGAGCTGAACCCGAACCTGGCGGGCCGCGTGGTCGCCAAGAAGTTCACGACCAAGCGCGGCCGTGACCTCTTCAAGCGGGGCCAGCTGATCGACAAGCCCGAGCTCGCCGAGCTCGAGGGGACCTTCCCGCCCGACGACCTCGAGTCCACTTTGCCGGTGCGCTCGGTCGCCAAGTGCGAGGCCGAGTCCGGGGTCTGCCGCCAGTGCTACGGCGTGATGCCGGCGACAGGCGCCCTGGTCGAGATCGGCGACGCGGTGGGCATCATCGCCGCGCAGTCGATCGGCGAGCCCGGCACGCAGCTGACGATGCGCACCTTCCACACGGGAGGCGTCGCCGGCCTGGACATCACCCAGGGCCTGCCGCGCGTCGTCGAGCTGTTCGAGGCGCGCAAGCCGAAGGGCCTGGCGCAGCTGGCGGACGCGGCCGGCAAGATTTCGGTCGAGGAGACCGACAAGGCCGTCAAGGTCAAGATCACCGACGGCAAGGGCGAGGAGCACGAACACTCCTTCCCCGCGCGCACCAGCCTGCTCGTCAGGCCCGGCCAGAAGGTCGAGCCCGGCGTGCAGCTGAACGAGGGCTCGCTCTATCCGGCCGAGATCCTGGAGAAGCTCGGGCGCACCGCGACCGAGCAGTACATCGTGGCCGAGGTGCAGAAGGTCTACCGCGCCCAGGGCGTCGACATCAACGACAAGCACATCGAGCTGATCGTGCGCCAGATGCTGAAGAAGGTCCGAGTCGAGTCCAAGGGCTCATCAGAGCTGCTGCCCGGCCAGCTTGAGGATCGCCTCACCTTCGACGCGATCAACGAGAAGTTCAAGGGCAAGAAGACGAAGACCCCGGCCCGCGGCGAGGACGTGATCCTGGGGATCACCAAGGCCTCGCTGGCGACCGAGTCCTTCCTCTCGGCGGCCTCCTTCCAGGAAACGACCAAGGTGCTCACCGATGCCGCCCTGGAGGGCAAGCGCGACCGCCTCATGGGCTTGAAGGAGAACGTGATCATCGGCAAGCTGATCCCGGCGGCGACCGGGCTCAAACACTACCGCTCGGTGCAGATCGAGCCGGTCGAGCCCGCGCAGCAGCCCACCGAGGAGCTGCTCTCCGAGGAGGAGCTGGCGGCCGAGCTGGATCTGGCCGACGGCGGCTCGCTCGACGGCTTCGGGCCCAGCTTCGCCGAGGAGCTCGAGGAGCTCGCCTCCGAGATCGAGATCCCCGCCGCCGGTGCGGGCTCGGGCGGCGAGGACTCGGAGAAGTCATCCTCGTAGTCCCGCTCTGAGCTTCGCCGCGGCCTCCGTAACGGTCTCCCGGACCCGGCCCGGGGATCGCGCTCGAGATAGAGCGGCGCGGTCGACGCGCTGCCCCTGACCCTCGGGGTCGGGCGCTCGCCCCTGACCCTGGAGGAAGGGATCGCCCTGGCCTCCCAGCATCCCGAGTCGGTCGACACCAACGCCGGCTTCTCGCTGCTCGGCTCGCGCTGCGGGGACAGGCGCGTGACTGCGCTCTGGATCAGCGAAGGCGCTCCGAAGCTGGGCTGGGTGCTGGGCGGGCAACCCCCACACCTGGCTCGGCTCGGCGAGGTGCGCCGGGCGAGCGGCGGCCTGAAGACCCCTCAGCGGCGCTCGTGGGCGGCTACGCCGAGGGAGACGCGGGGCTTGACCTGCGGGGCCCTCTTACGGCCGCCGGGCGGGCAGTCGGGCGGGGCGAGTGCGGTGCCGCCGTGCGGGCCGCGGCGCGGGCCGCGGGGCGGCTTCGGCGAGCGGCGCCAGCGGCGGAAGCCGTGGTCCTCGGCGCCGGGGGGCTGCTCCTCGGAGAGCTCGTCGTAGGCGCGCGCCGCCCACCAGACGAGCCAGAGCCCGAAGAAGACCGGGATCTTCAAGACCACGGCCAAGAACAGGATCGGCCAGATTCCCTCCATCCGAGGGAGAGTCTAGACGCCGGCCGGCCTCGGCCCGCGCCTATCGGGGCGAGTAGCCCGTCCGCGCCCACGACTCGAGCGCGGCGACGTGGCCCTCCTCGAGGCCCACCCCGGGGTCGGTCGGGACGAGCAGGGTCGGAGCGGGGCGGGCGTCGGCCCAGTCGTAGCAGCTGGGGTCGAGGCTGTCGTCTATCCAAGCGAGGGGTCGCTCGCCCGAGTAAGCCTCGAGCGCTGCGAGCTTCCAGTGGGCGCTGCCGAAGCGCGCCTCGCCGTCGAAGGTCAGGTAGGGCAGGCTGGGCACCCCGAGGATCCCGGGCAGGTAGTCGTTGGCCCGGTCCTCCCAGCCGCTCGCCCAGACGAGCTGATAGGTCTTGGCGAGCCGGTTCAGGCGCGGGCCGGTCGGCATCGAGATGCAGTGCAGCATCCCGTCCACGAGATGGAACTCCCCCGGGGCGTCGTCGGTCGGCCGCTCGTAGCCGAAGAGGCTGATGACCCCGTCGACGTCCACCGCCAGCAGCGGCCTGTCGTCCTTCGAGAAGAGCGCCATCGCTCTCGCAGGTTACGGCCCGGGGTCGCCGGGGCGCCGGGGTGCCGGAGTGGCAACCCGGCACCCCCGCAGGGCCTGCCCGAGGAGGTGGCCGGTGGATCTCGCTATCCTGCGCGGCCGCATGCCGAACACGAACCAACTGGTCCGCAAGGGCCGTCACCCCAAGCCGAAGAAGATGTCGACGCCGGGCCTGAAGTCGGGCCAGGGTCGCAAGAAGCGCGTGGCCGCTCCCCAGCGCCGCGGCGTCTGCACCCGCGTCGCCACCGTGACCCCGAAGAAGCCGAACTCGGCGCTTCGAAAGATCGCCCGTGTCAGGCTGACCAACCAGATGGAGGTCACCACCTACATCCCCGGCGAGGGACACAACCTTCAGGAGCACTCCGTCGTGCTGGTTCGAGGCGGCCGCGTCAAGGACCTGCCGGGCGTCCGCTACAAGGTCGTCCGCGGCACCCTGGATGCCGCCGGCGTCTCGGATCGCAAGCAGGGTCGCTCGCACTACGGCGTCAAGGCCACCTGACCCGGTTCCCTCACGCATGCCGCGCCGCAACCAGGCCACGATTCGCCCGCTCGAGCCCGACTCGCTGTACCGGAGCGGCCTCGTGCAGCAGGTGGTGAACAAGGTGATGTCCGACGGCAAGAAGTCCGTCGCCGAGCAGATCACCTACGACGCCCTCGCGGTCGTCGGCGAGCGCACCGGCAACAACCCGGTCGAGGAGCTGGAAAACGCGATCAAGCAGCTGACGCCCTTGCTCGAGGTTCGGTCCCGCCGCGTCGGCGGCGCCACCTACCAGGTGCCGGTCGAGGTGCCCGCGAGGCGCGCTCGGACGCTGGCGGTCCGCTGGCTGGTCGAGTTCGCCCGTGCGCGCGGCGAGAAGTCGATGTCGGAGCGACTCGCGAACGAGATCCTGGATGCGTCCAAGCAGCAGGGCAACGCCTGGAAGCGCAAGGACGACATCTACCGGATGGCTCAGGCCAACAAGGCCTTCGCCCATTATCGCTGGTAGGGGCGCCTGCAAACCTTCGCCTGGCGGCGTCCTCGGTCGGGCGGTTCGCTCACGCACGTTTCGAGTGCGCTCGCTTCACCGCCCTCCCTGCGTCCTAGCCAGACTCGGTTTTCGACGCCCCGGTTCCGGTGGTCCCGGGTTTCTCTGGGGAAGTCATCCCTCGAGCAGCCAGCGCTGAGCCGCAGCCCGTCAACAGCAGGGAGCCGGCGAGCTCGAACCAGAAGCCGGCTGCGGGCTCTGCCTCGGCGTCGAGGAAGGTGTCCTCGTCGAGAGCGCCGATCGTGCCTGCGTCCGGCAGGTCGATCAGCAGGAAGATGAGCAGGGCGACGACCCCGCAGACGGCGACGGCGAACGCGGCCCCCTGGGCGAGGGACTCGCTGCTCGCGGCGATCGCGGTCACCAGCAGCAGCAGCGAGAGCCCGGCGAGGACCAGGGTCACGTAGCCGTGCTGGTCGGAGGCCTCGACCGTGCCCAGCACGCCCTGGCCCGGCGGCTTCAGCTCGAACACGTTCGTGAACTGCGAGCCCGCGAGCAGCGCCGCCCCGGCCGCGCAGCCGAGCACGAGCAGCAGCTGCGAACGCGAGCCGCCCGCGATCAGGTCTCCGGCGCGGCTCACGCGCCCGCCCCCGCCGTGCCCTTGGGGCGCGCCGGCTCGGGCCCTCTCGAGGCGCGGCGCGAAGGCGAGCGCTCGGAGGGGGCGAGCAGGCTCAGCGCGATCCCGCTCGCCGCGAGCGCAACCGAGGCGCCGAGCTGGATCCAGAATCCCGC
>VGBV01000019.1 GCA_016870325.1 Actinomycetota bacterium | reverse complement strand
CGTCGCGCGGCGCTCGTTCCTGGTCGACGTCCACGTCCTGGGGCGGTAGCGCCTTGAGCGCAGGGCGCGGCGCCCGGGCGGCGGTCCGCGGTCCGGTCGAGGTCGAGGTGAGCCCGCGCTTCCAGGTGCGCCTGCCGCGTGGCGGGGGAGGCGACGGCGTCCTGCGCTCGCGCGAGGGGGTCGTCGAGCGGCTGCTCCACGTCGAGGACAGCCCGATCCGCGTGCGCTGCTGGCAGACGCGGACGGGGGTGCGGCTGCGCGCGGAGGCGATCGAGCCGCGGCTCGCGATCCACTTCGACGGCGCCGAGTGCGCCGAGGCCGGCCCCGACCGCCTCGAGCTGGCGATCGAGCGCATGCGCTTCGCGCTCTGGCTGGACGAGGACGTGTCCGGATTCTTCGAGGCCTTCAAGCGCGACCCGCTCCTGGGCGCCGCGATTCACCGCCGGCCCTGGACCCGCCCCAAGCGCCGGCCCTGGCCCTGGGAGGCACTGGCCTGGGCGGTGACCGAGCAGCTGATCGATTCCCCCCGGGCCAAGGCGATCCAGCGCCGCATCGTACGTCGCTGGGGCCCGAAGGTTGCGCCCGGGCACCGCTCCGAGCGGCCGCTGATGGACGTCCCCTCGCCGCGGGTGCTGGCCGGGCGCGCCCCGGCCGAGCTGGTCTCGATGGACCTGACGGAGGCTCGCGCGCTGGCGTTGGTCCGCTGCGCCCGCGAGGTCTCGGACGGCAGGGCCGACCTGGCCGACCCCGCCTGCGAGCGCCGCCTGCTGGCGATCCGCGAGGTCGGTCCCTGGACGCTGCAGTGCCTGGGGCAGGGCGGGCGCGGAGACCTCGACTCGCTCCCGGCCGGAGACCTCGCCTACGTGAAGCTCGTCGGCCACCTCGCGCAGCTCGGCCGCAGGGCGACCCTCCGGGAGGTCGAGGAGTACTTCGCCCCCTACGCCCCCTACCGAAGCCTGGCCGGAGCCTTCGCGCTGGCGCGATGGGGGCGCTCGGCCGCACAGGGCCCGCCCCTGCCGCAGGCGCCCGACCAGCTCGCGGCCTGAGCGAGAGCTCAGCCGAGCGGGGCGCCGCCGGCGGCGATGCGCCGCTCGCGGGCCCGCTCGAACAGCGCCTCGACGTCGGCCTGGTGGGCCGCGGGCACATCGAGCCTGGCGCCCTCGACGATCTTCCCCTTGACGTCGACCCCGATCCGCAGCGAGAGCCCGTCGTCGCGCCGCTTCACCTCGACCGCCACGTGGTTGACGTGGAAGCGGCAGGCGAGGCGGTGCTGTGCAGCAGCTCGACGACGTTGCCGTCCAGGCGCAGCACCCACTGCTCGAAGATGACCTCCTCGGCGGTCACCGGCAGAACCTACTCCGCGGTCGCGCTCGGCAGCAGCTCGTTGCTGAGCACGTCACCGCTCTCGGGCACCTCGCCGATCAGGCCGTTCTCGGCCATCCAGCTCGCGAACAGCGACCACTCCTCGCCGTCCATCTGCCCGAAGGGCTGATCGGGCGAGGCCGCCAGCAGCGGCAGCGTCGCCTCGACCTCGGCCCGGGTCAGCTCCGGGTCCAGGGTCCCGTTGGCAGCCAGGATCGCGCGCGTCGCCGAGCGGGGGTCGGCGACCGCGTCCCTGGTCCCCTTGGCGAGCGCGCCGATGAACAGGCGCAGGGCCTCGGGGTCCTCGGCCACGCGGCCGCCCCTGGCCACCAGGACAAGCTCGTCATAGGTCGGCACTCCGAGCTGGTCGACCGGGACCACCGAGGGATCGAGGCCGCGGCGCTCGAGGTCGACGCCCTCGATGTTCTTGAAGCCCCCGAGGATCGCGTCGGCCTGCCCGCCCAGCAGCGCCGGCAGCAGGTTGAAGCCGACGTCGACTTGCTCGACGTCGCCCGGAGCCAGCCCGGCGCCCGCGAGGATCGTCTCCAGGTAGTCGGCCTGGTAGGGGATGCCGGCCGTCGCGATCGTCTTGCCCTTGAGATCGCCGCGGCCTTCGATGCCGGCCTCGGGCAGGGAGATCAGCGAGGTCAGCGGCTCGTCGACGAGCGCGGCCACGGCGACCACGTCCAGGCCCTTGTCGCGCGCGAGCAGCACCTCGGGCTCGTAGCTGACCGCGAGGTCGGCTCGCCCGGCGGCCACCTCGCGGATCGGGGCCGAGGGGTCCGATGGGACCCTGGGCGCGACGTTCAGGCCCGCTTGCTGGAAGTAGCCGCGCTCCAGCGCCGTGTAGATGCCCGCGTGGTCGGGGTTGACGTAGAAGTCGAGGGCGAGGTCGAGTTGCTCGGCCTGGCCCTGGCCCAGGTTCTCCTCCTTCTCGCCGCAGGCGGCGAGGCCGAGGGCGAACAGGGCGGCGAGGAGCGCTGTCAGGTGCTTCATCCGGCTGGGTTCTCCTTCCAGGTGACGATTCGCCGCTCGAGCAGTGCGAGCAGCGCGAACAGGCAGATTGCGATCGCGGCGAGGACGAGGATCGCGGCGAAGCTGAGCGCGGTCGAGAGCTCGCCCGAGGAGACCAGGATCAGGTGGCCCAGCCCGGAGTCGGCGCCCGCCCACTCGGCGAAGACGGCGCCGATCACGGCGACCGCGACGGCGATCTTGGCGCCGCTGAAGACGAACGGCAGGGCCCAGGGCAGCTCCGCGCGCCGCAGGGTCTGGAGGCGGTTGGCTCCCAGGGTCCGCATCATCTTGATCAGGTCCGGGTCGACCGAGCGCAGGCCGTCATAGCTGTTGACCGTGATCGGGAAGAAGCAGATCAGGGAGATGATCAGCAGCTTGGGGAAGATCCCGAAGCCGAACCAGACCACCAGGATCGGGGCGATGACGACGATCGGGATCGTCTGCGACGCGACCACGAGCGGATAGACGGCCCGGCGCGTCGTCTCGGAGAGGTGGATGACCACGGCGAGCGCAAGCCCCGCCGCAAGCGCCAGCACGAACCCCAGCAGCACCTCGGTCAGGGTCACCCAGGTGTCGCCGGCCAGCAGGCCGCGCTCGGCCCAGAGCTTGCCGGCGATGTCGCTGGGAGCGGGGACGAGGAAATCGGCGCTGTCGCCGTCCCCTCCAGCGCCCTGGTCGGTCAGCAGCAGATCGGCCAGCACCCCCTGCTGGGCCGCCAGCTCCCAGATCGCCACCAGCCCGACGAGCAGGGCGGCCGGCGCGAGCGCCCGCCGCAGGCCGGACCTCGCGCCGGAGCGTCGGCGACCGGGCCTCATGCGGCCTCCCCGGCGAGCAGCCTCAGCGCCCGCTCGCGCAGCTCGACGAAGCCGGTCGAGGTGACCGCGGCGGCCCGGTCGGGCGCTCGCGGCGAGGGCACCTCGATCGTCGCCGCCACCCGGCCCGGGCGCGGGGTCAGCACCGCGACGCGGTCGGAGAGGTAGAGCGCCTCCTCGACGTCGTGTGTGACGAGCAGGACCGTGTGGCTGTCGGCGGCGAGCACCCCCGCCAGCCAGGCCTGGGTCTCGGCACGCGTGATCGCGTCCAGCGAGGCGAAGGGCTCGTCCAGCAGCAGCACCTGCTTGCCCGAGACGAGCGTGCGCAGGAAGGCCACCCGCTGGCGCATCCCGCCGGACAGCTCCTGCGGCCGCGCCTGCTCGAAGCCGCCCAGGCCGAGCCGCTCGAAGTCGCCGCCCGCGCGCTCGCGCGCATCCTGCCTCGAGGCACCGCCGAGGCTGAGGCCGAGCGCGGCGTTGTCGAGTGCCGACAGCCACGGCAGCAGCAGGTCGCGCTGGGGCATCAGCACCGAGCGGGCCAGGCGCCCGTCCGGGCCGGGCGCCGCTCCCAAGATCGAGATCTCGCCCGAATCGGGCTCGGTCAGCCCCGAGACGATCTCCAGCAGCGTCGACTTGCCGCAGCCCGAGGGCCCGACGATGCCCAGCACCCCGCCGGCCGGCAGCTCCAGGTCGATCCGCTCGAGCGCCACCAACTCGCCGAACGAGTGGCCCACGGCCCGCACGGAGACCGCCGGCCCTGGCCCTCCTGGAATCTCTTGGGGCTCTGAATCGGGAGCCCCGGTGGTCGCCAACATGCTCCCTCCGCGCGCATTACCGCACAGGTTCTAAGGGTCAGCGGCCTACCGCTATCTCAGCCCGCTCGCACGCGAGCACCCCTGTTATCGGTGCCTGAAGTCTATGCCGACTACTCGACGGGCGCCGGGGCGCCGGCGATCACGTTCACGAACTGCTCCAGGTGCTTGGTCGTCCAGCACTCGAAGGCGCCGTCGCAGAAGGGCTCGTATGCGGCCATCACCGAGTCGCCGTAGTTCCAGTACAGGCGCGGCTCGGGGTTGAGCCAGAAGGTGCGGCCCGAGCGCTCGGCGATGTCCCCGAAGATCCGCGCGTGGGGCTCGCGGCCGTTGGTGCGGGCATCCCCGAGCACGATCGCCGTCGAGCGCGGGCCCAGGTCCTCGGCGATCTCCTCGCCGAACTCGAGCCAGACGCGCCCGTAGTCGGTGTAGCCGGAGACGTCGGCGACACCCCTCTCGGAGGAGATCGCCTCCGAGATCGCCCGGAAGTCGCGCTCGTGCTCGAAGATGTCCGAGACCTCGCTGATGCGCTCGATGAAGACGAAGCTGCGCAGCTTGCGAAACGAGTCGTGCAGCGCGTGCAGCACCGAGAGGAAGAAGACGCTGGCGCTGCTGACGCTGGTGGAGACGTCGCAGAGCACGTAGATCTCGGGGCGGCGGGGGCGCTTGGGCCGGTAGCGCAGTTGCAGCGGCACGCCACCGGTCTCCAGCGAGGTGCGCATCGTGCGCCGCACGTCCACGACCCGCCCCCGGCGCCTGCCCCGCTGCTCGTGGCCCAGCGTCGCGATCCGGCGCTTCATCTGGGCGACCGCGCGGTGGACCGCGGCCAGGTCCTGAGTGGGGCTGGTGGGGAGGGTGCGGTCGAGCTCTGCCAGGGGGCGCGAGGGAGGGAGCTTGCCGGTGCGCTCGATCGTCGCCCGCTCGAGCTCCCGGCGCAGGTGCTGCTCGAAGCGGCGCACCTCGTCGGGGTCGAGCGCGGGCTGCTCGCCGTCCGAGGAGCCGCCCCGCGCCTGCAGCTCGAGTGCCCGGCGGATCCGCTGCACGTCCACACCGATCACGCCCGAGCGCTCGCCGCGCCGCCCGAAGGCGCTGATCGCCAGCCGCGCCAGGTCGCGCATCTCGCCGTCGTTGCCGGCCGCGATCGCCTCGCGGATCGCCTCGCGCAGCTCGTCCAGGTCGAGCCGGTCCGAGCCTTCGTAGCGCTGCTCCTGCACCTCCCGCTCCAGCGCCTCGGCCTCGGTGGCGCGGAAGAAGTGGCGGTCGAAGAGCAGCTCGAACACGCGGCGGTCCTCCTGGGACTTGGCGATGGTCGAGGCGAGCGCCTCGCGGAAGTCGCGCTGGTCGGTCCAGCTGACCTCGTCGAGCGCAGCGAAGGCGTCGAGGATCTCCGAGCTGCCGACCGCGACGCCCTCCGTGCGCAGCTCCTCGAAGAAGGCGAGCAGGCTCCCGGCGGCGCCCGGCACGACGCCGCCGGCCGCGGGGCGCCCGGGGGCGCTCATCCCGACGAGGTCTGCCCGGCGGGCGGGGGCGTCATGTCCCCGAGCTTGACCGCCACGCGCTCGGCGACCAGGTCGATGTCGGAGCGGTGCTTGACGATGATGCTCATCGACTGCTCGAAGGTCTCCCGGTCGATGTCGTCGGCGCCGATCAGCAGCAGCGTTCGCGCCCAGTCGATCGACTCGGCGATCGAGGGCGGCTTCTTCAGGTCGAGCTGGCGCACCATGTGGACCACCTCGACCATGCGCCGCGCCAGGGACTCGTCCAGGTCGGGGGTGTGCAGGCGCACGATCTCCAGCTCGCGCTCGACCGAGGGATAGTCGAGCCAGAGGTAGAGGCAGCGGCGCTTCAGCGCCTCGGTCAGCTCGCGAGAGTTGTTGGAGGTGAGCAGCACCAGCGGCCGCGTGCGGGCCTCGATCACGCCCAGCTCGGGGATCGAGATCTGGAAGTCCGAGAGGACCTCGAGCAGCATCGCCTCGAACTCCTGGTCGGTCTTGTCGATCTCGTCGATCAGCAGCACCACAGGCTCGGTGGCGCTGATCGCCTCGAGCAGCGGCCGGGTGAACAGGAAGTCCTCCGAGAAGATGTCGCCGCGAGTGGACTCCCATGAGGACGCTTCCGCCTCCGCTTCGCGTCCGGGGGAGGCGTGGTCACCGGTTGCCTCGGCCTGGATCCGCAGCAGCTGCTTGCGGTAGTTCCACTCGTACAGCGCCTTGGCCTCGTCCAGCCCCTCGTAGCACTGCAGGCGGATCAGCTTCCGGCCCGTGTCGCGCGAGAGCGCCTTGGCCAGCTCGGTCTTGCCGACGCCGGCGGGCCCCTCGACCAGCACAGGCTTGCCCAGGCGCTGGGCCAGGAACGAGACCAGCGCCGAGGACTCGTCGGCCAGGTACCCCGCCTCAGCCAGGCCCTCGCGGACCTCGGCCACCGATTCGGGCTGCTTCGCCTCCGCCATCGGCGCTGATCATAGATAGCGGCAATGCGCGCCCGGGTCCCGCTCGCGCATAATCGCCAGATGGCCTTGCCGCTCGCCGAGATCCTTCCGACGTCGATCAGCCCGTACCTGATCCTGATGCTGGCCGGGTTCGCGGTCGGAACGCTGGGGCACCTCTACAGGAGCAAGGTGGTGGTGGCGACCGGGATCATCATGATCTTCATGGCGACGCTGCTGCTGCCGCTGGCCCTGATCGCGACCGAGGAGGAGCCCGAGGCGAGCCCGCAGATACTGCCGCCGGGGACGCGCTAGGCGTCGCGGCCGCTTCGAGCCGGCGGGCGCCACTTTGCGGCCCTGGGCGAGGTCGTGAAAGTATCGGAGGCGTGGGCAGGCTCGACGAGCTCGATCTATCCCAAGCTCAACCGCAAGCAGGAGGCCCAGCGTCTCGCGGACGCGTGGGAGCGGCTGACCCAGCTTCGCCTCACCCTGGGCGGGCAGATCGGCGATCGCGAGATTGGTCCCCCTGTCTGCGTGCTGTTCGAGGGCTGGGACGCGTCGGGCAAGGGCGGCGCGATCAAGCGGCTGGTCGCCCAGATGGACCCCCGGCACGTGCGGGTGGTGCAGTTCGCCGCGCCGACCCACGACGAGAAGCGCCACCACTTCCTCTGGCGCTTCTGGCCGGTGCTGCCGGGCTGGGGAGGGATGACGGTGCTCGACCGCTCCTGGTACGGCCGCGTGCTGGTCGAGCGGGTCGAGGGATTCGCCGACCGCGAGGCCTGGATGCGCGCCTAGGCGGCGGGGACTTTCATCAGCCATGTGTTCACGATGAACGCGAACGGCTCGGGCAAGCGTGATCTGGGCCCCGGCTGTTGTGCCTCCTACTCCCCCGACGGCGACCGCCTGCTCTTCACCCGAGATGTCGACTCCGGTCCCGCCCTCAACAACGACGTCTTCGTCAGCAACGCGGACGGTTCGAGCGCAGCGAACCTGACCGCGTCCAATGCCACCAACGACTCGGCACCGCAGTTCTCCCCGGACGGGAGAAGGATCGTCTTCAGACGCGACGTCGATCCCGGCGCGGGCGTCAATACCGACGTGCTCGTGATGAACGCCGACGGCTCGGACGCGGCCCCGATCGTGACCGGCGCTGCGAGCGAGGTTCCGACTGACTGGGAGCACCTGTTCCGTTGCGCGGGGCGTGCGGCCACGATCGTCGGCTCGGACTCCGGAGAGAAGCTGAAGGGAACCAAGCGCGCCGACGTCATCGTGGCCAACGGCGGCAACGACACCGTGCGCGGCGGGGGCGGCAAGGACCGCATCTGCGGCGGCAAGGGGCGCGACAAGCTGATCGGCGGCGGCGCCCGCGACATCCTGCGCGGCGGGGCGGGCAAGGACAGGCAGATCCAGTAGCTCAGCTCACGGCCGGTCCGTCCCGGTCCCGTGGGCGCGGGCGCGCAGGCCGGCGAACGCGATCAGCAGCGAGCCCGCGAGCGCGACGAAGATCCCGTGGCGGAGGCTGTAGTCGCGGCTGACGCGGGCGACCAACTCGAAGTCGAGCTCGGGGCGGTCGATCATGCGATAGGCGACGATCGCCGCGCACCAGAGCCCGGCGCCCAGCAGCAGCGCCCATTCGCGCAGAGGTCGCGGCGGTGCGTAGCCGCCGCCGATCTTCAGCGCCAGGAACAGAGCCGCCCCCGCCATCAGCAACAGCGCCCCCTGGGCCCAGCCGAAGACCCCGAGGCCGGTCTGAACGAGGTCGCCGGCAACGGGCACCCCGTACCAGGGCAACAGCAGGCTGGCGGCGATCAGGCCGACACCGACGACGACGAGGCGCTCATCGCCGCGCAGCCCGCGCAGGTCGCGCCAGGCGGCGCGTGGCAGCTCGCCCAGGCGCTCAGTCCAGCGGCTCGCGGCCACCGTAGCCCGATTCGAGGTCGTGCCAGTAGGCCACCTCGTCCTCGCCGAGCTCCCAGCACAGGTAGACCTCGCGGCCGTCGATGCGGGCGGGGAAGTCGATCAGGCCGCGATCGATGTCGCGCAGCACGATGCCCGCCTCTTCGATCGTCCCCAGCAGCCGCCGGACCTCGAGGAAGGCCTCGCCGACCTGCCGCCCGGGCTCACCGCCTCCGTTCCCGGGCGCCGCGCCGGAGAGCAGCTCGCGGGCCTCGTCGTCGGTCAGCCTGTCCTTCGCGTCGCGCAGCGACAGCAGCAGAGGCTCGAGCGTCGGGAGCACGGCGTTCGCCTGCTCACGTGTGAAGTGGCGCGAGTGCCCCTGCTGCGGGGCCTCGTCGCTCACCCGGCCGCGGCCGCGCGCGCGGCGGGCGCGGAGCCGGCGGCAGCCGACTCGATGCGCTCGCGCAGCAGCCGGGCGTCGGCCTCGCCGACCGTCCGCAGCTGGCCCTGGAAGGCCAGGTGCCAGTGCTCGGCGGGCCACTTGGCAATGTGCTCCAGACGCCCGACCATCTCCTCGGCCGGGACGAAGTCGTCCTCGTCGAGCACCGTGACCGGCTCGGCGCTGACGCGCCAGGGGTAGGGCTCCGTGATCTTCTTGCTGGATCCCTTCTTGACCTGGGGCCAGATCGGGTTGCGGTCCTCGTACATCTCCGAGGTGACGCGGGCGATGCCGCCGAAGGCCTGGACGCCGGTGACGTAGAAGACGACCTCGTCGCCCGGCTCGAACTCCTGCGCCTGGTTGCGCCGCTTCTGCTTCAGCCCGATCACGTCGAAGCCGCGCTCGACGTTGATGCGGAAGTTCTCCAGCGACCCGGTCAGGATCCAGGTCTTGGGCGAGGTCTCGTCCACGGGCCCGAGATTCTATTCGCGGCTCGTGGCCGGCCCGCGGTTGCCGGCGCGCCGCGGCCGTCGAGGCTCTCCTCCGTGACCCAGCGCGCCAGGTGGTCGATCAGATCCAGCATTCCCTCGTCGGCCCAGTGGATGTCGTCGATCGCGAAGCACCATCGGGCGGCGGCGGCTGAGCGCCTCGATCACCGCCCGCGCGGCCGAGAACAGCGCCTCGCGCATCCGCTACGGGTCCCCCTCCTCGGGGACGCTGTCGGGCGGCGGCTCGATGCCGAGCACCTGGGCGAGCAGCGCCGCGTTTCGCTCGCCCGCATCGGGCTCGTCCAGCTCTTCCATCAGGGCGCCGACGCCCGTGCGCAGCTTCTCCCAGCCCTGCTCGGGTGTGTCGGTGTCGAGCAGCTCGAACTCCTCGCGCAGCACCTCGGCCAGGGCCAGGTAGGAGAGCCCCGCGTAGGGCGGGCACTGCCCGCGGCGGATGTTCGGCGGGTCCTTGTAGCCGCCGATCGTGTCGGTCAGCTCCCGCATCAGGCGCGACTTGCCGACGCCGGCCTGCCCGATCACGGTGACGAGGTAGGGGCGCTGCTCGCGCTGCATCCGCTGGACGAGCGAGACCAGCAGCTCGGCCTCCTCGTTGCGACCGATCAGCGGCGTCTGCAGGCGGCGGGCGCCGCGGCCGGGGCCCGCCACCACCCCGGTCGCCTCCCAGGCACCGGCGCCCCGAACACCCCCATCACGTTGTCGCCGATGAACTTGTCGATCGAGCCCCGAAGCGCTCGATCTCCTCGCCGAGGCGGCGCAGGGTGCGGTCGACCAGCGCCTTGACCGCCTCGGGGTCATGCGCTCGGCCGCCGCCGTGTAGCCGGAGAGGTCGGCGAATAGGACGCTCGCCTGGCGCCGCTCCTCCTCGGGCTTGTCCGCCTGGGGCGCCGGCGCCGGCTGCACCGCGGACGGAGCGGGCGCCGCCGCTCCCGGCTCCGCGAGCGCCGAGCCGCACTCGATGCAGAAGCGCGCGCCTTCAGGATTCTCGGCTCCGCAGCCGGCGCAGCGAGGGGTCAGCGGGGTGCCGCAGGACATGCAGAACTGGGCCCGCGCGGGGTTCTCGGCGGCGCAGGAAGGACAGGCTCGGGCGGTGCTCGCCATCAGGATTAACGATAGGAGGCGTGCGCTACGCTGGCGCATCACGCAGCCCACCTGCGGCTGCCCGGCCGGCAAGGAGCCTCGAACTTGCATCGTCTTCGCGTCCCGATCACAGCCCTGACCGCGCTCGCGGCGACATTCGCGTTTGCGGCCTGCGGCGGCGACAGCGGCGGCGACGAGGATCCCGAGCAGGTCCTGAGGGCCACGTTCGACAACGACGCGGAGGTCAGCAGCGGCGTCTTCGAGGTCAGCCTCGACGTGGAGGCCGAAGGAGGGAGCGACCCCGGCACCCTCTCGGTCAGCATCGGCGGCCCCTTCCAGAGCGGTGAAGGCGGCGTGCCCCTGTTCGACGTCACCGCCGAAGCCGACGTCGACAGCACCGAGCAGCAGTTCGAGGGCGATGCGGGCTTCATCTCGACCGGGGACACCGCCTACGTCAGCTTCCAGGGCAGCGACTACGAGCTGCCGGCCGAGGTCTTCGCCCAGTTCGAGCGGGGGTTCCTCGACTCCCAGGACGAGCAGGAGTCAGACAACGTGCTCCCCTCGCTCGGCGTCAACCCCTCGAGCTGGCTCACCGACCTCTCCAACGAGGGCACCGAAGACGTCGAGGGCACCGAGACGATCCAAATCAGCGGCCAGGCCGACGTGCCCGACCTCGTCGCCGACCTGCGGACGATCGCCGACAACATCCCCGAGGCCGCCCAGCAGCTGAGCCCGGCCGACCTGAGCCAGCTCGAGCAGCTCACCGGGATCATCAAGTCGGCTGACTTCAACATCTACAGCGGCGCGGACGACGAGATCCTGCGCAAGCTCGAGGCCGACATCGAGCTGGATCCGCCGGACGCGTCCGGCGGCGCCGAGTCGGTCGACATCAACTTCGCGATCACGCTGAGCGAGCTGAACGAGCCCCAGACGATCTCCGCCCCGCCCGGCGCGCAGCCGCTCTCGACGCTGCTCGAGCAGTTCGGCGTCGATCCCAGCCAGCTCGGCGGCCTCGGCGCGATCGGGGGCGGCAGCTCGAGCGGAAGCAGTCCGTCGGGGGGCTCGGCCGCGGGCACCGCCTACCTGGACTGCATCGCCCAGGCGCAGGACGCGTCCGCGCTGGCGCAGTGTCAAGGTCTCGCGGAGCAGTAGGCCAAGCCACCTGTGCAGCCAGCAGGGCAGCGCTCCGCAGGCAAGGGCCCCTCGCTCGGGCCGAGCTTCTTCTTCTCGCCGTCGGGCTGGCCCTACCTGCTGGTCCCGTTCATCCCGGCCGCGATCGCGCTCGAACTGACGCACGCCTCCGCCGGGCTGATCTTCGCCGCCGCCGCGGCTGGTGTGATCCCGACCGCAGCGCTGATGGGCAGGGCGACCGAGGAGGTCGCCGCCAAGTCTGGGCCCGGGGTCGGCGGCCTCCTGAACGTGACCTTCGGCAACGCCCCGGAGCTGATCATCGCGCTGTTCGCGCTCAACGCGGGCCTGCACGAGGTGGTCAAGGCCTCGATCATCGGCTCGATCCTGGGCAACATCCTGCTGGTGATGGGGGCCGCGATGCTCGCCGGCGGACTCGCCGGCGGCCGCACCCACCAGAGCTTCAACCGAACCGCGGCGAACGTGCAGTCCCTGATGCTGTTCCTGGCGGTGGCCGCGATGGTGATGCCGGCCGTGTTCGAGCTGGTCGAGGGCCAGGGCCTGCCCGGGATCGACCAGGAGAGGATCGACTTCGACAGCACCGTCGAGAGCCTTTCACTCGCGGTCGCTATCGTCCTCATCGCGACCTACGCGATCGGGCTGCTGTTCAGCCTGCGCACGCACCGCGCGCTGTTCAACCCCCACGAGGAGGGCGAGCCCGCCCACGACGACACCTGGGGCTGGTCGATCCGCACCTCGGTGATCGCGCTCGCGGTCGCCGGGATCGCGGTCGGCGGCATGTCGGAGATCCTGGTCGGCTCGATCGAGGGCGCCTCGGACTCGATCGGCCTCAGCGAGTTCTTCATCGGCGTGATCGTGGTCGCGATCGTCGGCAACGCCGCCGAGCACTGGGTCGCGGTCCTGGTCGCGGTCAAGGACAAGATGGACCTCTCGGTCAACATCTCGATCGGGTCCAGCGCCCAGGTGGCGATGTTCGTGGCGCCGGTGCTCGTCATCTGCTCGTTCTTCATGGGCCCCGGGCCGATGCCGCTGGTCTTCAACGGCTTCGAGCTCGCGGCGGTGATCATGGCCGTGCTGGTCGCCTACCAGGTCACCAATGAGGGCGAGTCCACCTGGTTCGAGGGCGTGCAGCTGCTGGCTCTGTACGTGATCCTCGGCCTCGCCTTCTTCTACGCGTGATCGGCCGGGCTCACAGGGGCGACTGCTGATGGAGGCGCTGCTGCTGTTCGTCAGCTTCGCGATCATCCTCGCCGGCGCGCTGCTGTTCACGAACGCGATCGAGTGGATCGGCCACCGGCTGGGGCTGGGGGAGGGCGCGGTGGGCAGCCTGCTGGCCGCCGTCGGCACCGCCCTACCCGAGACGCTGATCGCGATCGTCGCGCTGGTCGGCGCCACCAAGAGCGAGGACGTCGCGATCGGGGCGATCGTGGGGGCGCCGTTCCTGCTGGCGACGCTCGCGATGGGGCTGGTCGGGCTCACCGCATACCTCTACAGAGGCAAGCGCAAGCAGGGGATCGAGCTGAACGCCCACGTCCCCACGCTCGACCGCGACCTCGCCTTCTTCATGGTCTTCTTCGGGCTCGCGCTCGCCCTCGGCTTCGGCGCCCCCGACGGCCTGCGCACCGTCGCGGGGATCGTCTTCTTCATCGCCTACGTCGTCTACGTCGCCTGGACGCTGCGTGGGGGAGGGGAAATCCAGGGCCACGAGACCCTCAACGACCTGATCATGGAGCGGCGGCCGACCCACCAGGAGAACCCCTCGATGGGGATCGCCGTCGTCCAGGTCTTCGTCGGGCTCGGGGCGATGGTCGGAGGCGCGCATCTGTTCGTCGAGGAGCTGATCCACGTCGCCGAGACGATCGGGGTGGAGGCGATCGTGCTCTCGCTGATCCTCGCCCCGCTCGCGACCGAGCTGCCCGAGAAGGTCAACAGCTTCTTCTGGGTGCGCGAGGGCAAGGACTCGCTGGCGCTCGGCAACATCACCGGCGCGATGGTCTTCCAGTCCACGATCCCGATCGGGATCGGGCTGATCTTCACCGAGTGGGAGGTGAGCGGCAACGCCGCGATCTCGATGGGCCTCGGCCTCGCCGGCGGCCTGCTCGCCTACTGGGCCCTGCGCCTGCGCGACCGCTTCGAGCTGGGCCCGGTGATCATCTGGCTGGCGCTGTACGCCAGCTTCATCGTCATCGTCGCGGCCTAGCGGCCGCCAACCCGCAGCCCAGGGAGCGGCGCGCAGCCGCTGCGGCTGATGGGGGCAGCGCTCGGGGCCGGGACCTCATGGGACGACGGGCTGCCCGCGCAGACCGCTCAGCGTCACCTCGTCCCCGTTCTGGTCGGGGAGGGTGAAGTCGGGCGCCTCCTGGCCGGGCTCGATCACGCGGGCAAGAATACGAAAGCCGTCATGCGGAGACCTCGTACCCGGCCTCCCGCAGGCGCCGCGTCGCCGGGCCGATGCTGTCCCTGGGGACCAGCAGGTAGTCGGTGTCGTAGGTCGAGATCGCGAACACGCTGATCCCGCCGCCCGCCAGGGCCGAGGTCAGCCCCGAGAGCACGCCCGTGAGCGAGAAGTCGAGTGTGCCCACCACGCGCAGGGCGGCGAAGGGCCCCTCGACGCGCGCCTTCTCGGGAGCGAGGTCGGCCCTGCAGACGACCGAGGTCTCCGCGCGCGCACGGGTGACGCTGTGGAGCTGGGACCCCGGGGGCGCCGCGCCGGGCTCGGCTCCGGGATCGAGGCGGCAGACGGCGTAGTCCCCGTCGAGCGGCTCGAGGCGCAGGCTGCCCGCGGCGGTCACTCAGCCGCCGCTGCCGACGCCGAGCCCCTCGAGCGTGAGCTCGGCGAGGGCATCGCCGCAGGCGCCGCCGGGGTCCTTCTCCGGGTTGAAGCAGACGAGATTGACCCCTGCCAGCGCCTCGTTGGCGAGCAGTGGCGTGATCAGCTCGCGCAGCTCGGCGACGCTGAGGCCGTCGGGCATCAGCACGTCGGTGGCCGGGAAGGCGTCCTGGTCGCAGACGTCGACGTCGAGGTGGAGCCAGTAGCGGCGACCGCCCTCCGAGAGGCGTTCCGCCGCCTCGCCTCCGACGGTCGCCAGGTCCGCGCCCCGCAGCGAGTCGCGGTCGCGAAAATGGGAGATGCCGACCTCGGAGGGCAGCGGCGAGCCGAGGCCGACCGCCTCGGCCTCGTCGCGCGGCCCGAGCAACTCGATGCGCTCGGGGTCGACGACGCCGTCGCCGCCGATCCGCTCCAGCAGCGCCTGCGGGCCCCTCCCGATCGCGGCCGCGAGTGGGAAGTCGGCGGCCTCGCCCGTCGGCGAGGTGTCGCCCTCATAGAGGTCGAAGTGACCGTCCAGGTAGGCGATCCCGCACTCCCCGAGAGCGTCGCGGGCCCCGGCCAGGGCGCCGGGGACGAGCGTGCAACAGCCCCCGAGCACGACCGGCACCCGGCCGTCGCCGACGAGAGCGGCGACACGCTCGCGCACCTCGGCGGTCAACTCGCAGACCTGTTCGAAGTCGAGCCAGCCGGTGTCGGGGTCGCGAACCGCCCCGCGCAGGCGGGTCTCGGTGTCGCCGTCGTCGGGGATGCCCGCGGGCTCCAGGCGCCGGCGCAGCGAGTCGGGTCCCAGCTCGGTGCCGCCCGGCTCGCCGACGCTGTCGATCGGGACGCCGATCACGGTGAGCGACCTCTCGCTCACGAGCGGGCCCCGCGCGTCAGTCCTCCCGCCCCACTTCCTGGCCCTCCTCGCCCTCGTCGTACTCCTCGTCGCCCTGCTCCAGGGCGGTCTCGCTGACGGAGTCGGCCAGGCCGGGGTGGTAGTGGGTCTGGAAGTCCAGCAGGACGGCGTCCCGCTGGGCCTCGTCGACGACGACGTCGTCGGAGAGGCGCACCCACTCGGCGCCCTCGTAGGCCTCCATGTTGAAGACCTCCTCGTCGATGGTCGAGGAGTCATCGACGACGATGAGCACCTCGGTCTGGGGGTTGAAGTAGGTGCCCGGGCGGTTCAGCAGCTCGTCGAGCTCGACGACGTCGTCGGCCGCGTCGCTCTCGAGCCGCTCGCGGTTCTGATCGGAGGCCTCCATCGCCCCGATGTATATACCCGAGGGCGGCTCCGCGTACCGAACGTCCGCGCGGGTGCGCCGCGCCGCCGCGGTTCCCTACTGGCCGAGCCCCTCGAGATCGCGCAGCTGCCGCTCGACTTCCGCCTCGACCCCGAGCGGCTCCTTGCCCTGGCGGAGGCGCCGCTCGTTTCGGGCGACCACGAGCTGGCGCACCTCCTCGCGCAGCTCCCTGTCTCCCGTGGCCGCGCCGGGGGCAGGCTCGAGCAGGCGCTCGACCTCGGCGTCGACGTCGAACCCCTGCTCGCCGCGGGCGACGGCGCGGTCCGAGCGCGCCTGGACCATCTGGCGGATCTCCTCCTCGCGGACCTCGGCGGAGGCCCCGTCCCCCTGGGCCCCCATGCCCGAGTCGGTCAGCCCGATCCCGGTCGCGGGGCGCGGCTCCTCGTCCCCGATCGACATCTCCCCACGGCCGATCTGCGAGAAGGCGCGGCCCGCCCCCAGCGCGAAGACCACGGCGCCGATCGGCAGGGCGGCGATCACGATCAGGATCAGGACGGTGCCGGAGCTGAGCTCGGCGATCGGCATCCACCCAGGGTAGAGCCGCCGCCCGGGGCGAGGCCCCCACCGACCCCTCGGCTCTGGGGCCGGCATTCGCTAGGATTCAACGGCTGGCTGACTGACCAGTCAATCGGTTTCGGCGCCCGTCGGTCTTCGGATCCGCGCCGTGACGAGACTTCAAACGAGCAGAAGGAGCACTACCAGTGGTCGATCTGACCCTCACCGATGAGCAAGAGGACCTTCGCGAGCTGGCCCACAGCTTCGCCGAGAAGGACATCCGCAAGGTCGCCTGGGAGTTCGACGAGGACAGCACCTGGCCGCAGGAGATCGTCGAGAAGGCCTGGGAGATCGGCCTCATGAACACCCATATCGACGAGGCCTACGGCGGCCCCGGGCTCGACTACCTCTCCGGCTGCCTGATCGAGGAGGAGATGGGCTGGGGCTGCTCGGGCATCGGCACCTCGCTGATGGCCAATAGCCTCGCCTCGACCCCAGTCTCACTCGGTGGCTCCGAGGAGGTCAAGGAGGAGTACCTCGGGATGCTGACCGAGGGCCCCGCGCTCGCCTCGTTCTGCCTGACCGAGCCCGACGCCGGCTCCGACGTCTCCGGGATGAAGACGACGGCCGTGAAGAAGGGCGACAAGTGGGTCCTGAACGGCTCCAAGTGCTTCATCACCAACGGTGGCTACGCCGACTGGTTCACCGTCTACGCCAAGACCGACAAGGACGCGGGTCACCGCGGCATCTCGGCCTTCGTCGTGCCCAAGGACGACACGGTGACGGTGGACAAGAAGGAGGACAAGCTCGGACAGCGCGCCTCCAACACCGCCACGATCACCTTCAACGAGACCGAGATCCCCGCCGGCAACCTGCTCGGCGAGGAGAACCACGGGTTCAAGCTCGCGATGATGACGCTCGACCGCACTCGCCCCGGCGTCGCGGCGATGGCCGTCGGCATCGCCCGCGCCGCGTTCGAGTACGCGGCCGAGTACTCGAAGGAGCGCGTGCAGTTCGGCGTCCCGATCGCGATGCACCAGGCGGTCGCCTTCATGATCGCCGACATGGCGACCAAGGTCGAGGCCGCGCGCCTGCTGGTCTGGCAGTCGGGCATCCTGCTCGACCAGGGCAAGCGCAACACGCTGGCCGCGTCACACGCGAAGCGCTTCGCCGCGGACTCCGCGATGGAGGTCACCGTCGACGCCGTGCAGGTCTACGGAGGCTACGGCTTCATCAAGGAGTACCCGGTCGAGAAGCTGATGCGGGACGCCAAGATCATGCAGCTGTATGAGGGCACCTCGCAGATCCAGCGCCTGGTCATCGCCAAGGAGATCCTGATGGGCCGCCAGGCCGACGAGGAGACTCCCGAGGCGAAGGCCAAGAAGGCCGAGGCGTCGGCGAACGGCAGCGGCTCCGCCAAGGATGCCGCCACCGCCTAACCCCGGCGCGCCACCCCCACCCCGACCCCCACCCCCACCGATGCAACTCCCAGCCCAGCCGATCAGGCCGCTGCTCGCCCTCGGGCCGAGCTGGCTCGACTCGCACTTCCTGATCGAGACCTTCGGGCTGATCGGGGTGCTCGCGATCGTCTTCATCGAGTCCGGGCTGCTCGTCGGCTTCATGCTGCCCGGTGACTCGCTCCTGTTCACGGCCGGGCTGCTCTCGGCGAACGACGTGCTGCCCCCGCTCTGGGTGCTGCTCGTCTCGATCCCCGTCGCCGCGATCCTCGGCGACCAGCTCGGCTACGTGATCGGCCGCAAGGCCGGCCCGGCCGTGTTCCGCCGGCCCGACAGCCGCTTCTTCAAGCAGGAGTACGTCGAACGCTCGCAGCAGTACTTCGAGCACTACGGCGGGCGCACGATCGTGATCGCCCGCTTCGTGCCGATCGTGCGCACGATCGCCCCGGTGATGGCGGGGGTGTCGAAGATGGACTACCGCCGGTTCCTGTTCTTCAACGTGATCGGCGGCATCGCCTGGGGCGTCGGGCTGACCTCGCTGGGCTACTTCCTCGGCCAGATCGAATTCATCGAGGAGAACCTGGAGCCGATCATCCTGCTGATCGTCGCGATCTCGTTCATCCCGATCGTGCTCGAGCTGCGCCGCGCCCGCCGGGACCCGCCCCCGCCTGAACCGCCCCCCGCCTGACCCGCCCGGCCTAACCGTGCAGCCGCTCGGCCAGCGCCGAATGGCGCCGGCCGCCGTCGTCGCGCCCTACCGCGAGCGCGAGCGCACGTCGCTCCCCGACCAGCACGCAGCTGCTGCGCGCCCGGGTGATCGCCGTGTAGATCAGCGGCCGGGTCAGCATCCGCGAGTGCGAGCGGTGGCAGACGCAGACCACGACGGGCACCTCGCAGCCCTGCGCCTTGTGGACCGAGATCGCGTATCCCAGGCGGAGGGGCCCCGTCTCGTCGTAGGGGACGACGAGGGACTGCCCGTCATCGGTCTCGAGCACGACCGCGGCCTCGTCGGGGTCGTCCTCGGCCAGGAAGCAGATCGAGCCGTTCATCAGCCCCAGCTCGTGCGAGTTTCGCGTCTGGATCAGGCGGTCGCCGACGCGGAAGCGGTCGTTCAGCGCGGCGGGCCCGTCCGGGTTCAGGCGCTGCTGCAGGGCCGCGTTCAGCGCGTCGATCCCGACCGCCGTCCTGTACATCGGGGCCAGCACCTGCACGTCGCGAACAGGGTCGAGCCCGAGCCCGCCGGGAACCCGCTCGGCCACCAGCGCCGTCACCGTCTCCACCGCCCGGCCCTGGTCGGGCCGCTCCATGAAGTGGAAGTCGTGGTCCTGGTCGGGCCCGGGCCGCAGCTCGGGCTCGTGGCCCTGGTTGACGGCGTGCGCGGCGGTGGTGATCATCGAGCGCGCCGCCTGGCGGAAGATGTGGAGCAGGCGGGTGATCGGCGCGATCCCCGACTCGATCAGGTCGGCGAACGGCTTGCCCGCTCCGATCGGCGGCAGCTGGTCGGCGTCGCCGACCAGGATCAGGTGGGCCGCCTCGTCGATGCCGGCCAGCAGCACCTCGAGGATCTGCAGGTTCAGCATCGAGGCCTCGTCCACCAGCACCAGGTCGGCCGGGTGGGCGCGACCGGGGCCGTAGCCGGGCTCCGAGCCCGGGATCCACTCGAGCATGCGGTGGATCGTCTCGGCGCCGTGGCCGGTCGCCTCCTCCAGCCGCCGCGCCGCGCGGCCGGTCGGGGCGCAGAGGGCGACGCGGGCGTTGGCGGCGCGAGCCTGTTCGACGATCGCGCGGGTGGTGACCGTCTTGCCGACGCCGGGTCCGCCGGTGATGATCGAGAGCCGCGAGGCGAAGGCGCTGCGGACCGCCTCCCACTGCTCCCCGGAGAGCCCGGACTCGCCCGGGTCGGGTCCAACCTCGTGGCGGACGTGGGGCTCGGCGCCGGCGCGCAGCCGCAGGCTCTCGGCGCACCAGAGCTCCCGGGCATGGGTCGACGCCCGGTAGACGCGGTCGCCGTCGACCAGCAGGCCGGGCGCCGATCCCAGCAGGGCGGCGTCGGCGGGGGCTCCGAGCAGCTCGGCCGCGCGCCGCGAGAGCTCGGCTGAGGGCAGGTGGGTGCTGCCCTGGGCCTCGGCCTCGGAGAGCAGGTAGGAGGCGGCCGCCTGGGCGCGCCGGTCGGAGTCGGGCGGCACGTCGGTCGCCAGCGCGATCCGGTCCGCGAGCGTGAACCCGACCCCCTCGATCTCGACGAGGCTGTAGGGGTCCTCGTGCAGGACCCTCATCGAGTCGGCCCCGTGGCGGGCGTACAGCTTCGGCGCCAGGTGGGCGAGGCCGTACGGGGCGAGCTGGACATGCAGGTCGCGCACCGCGCGGCTCGAGTACCAGCTGTCCACGGCAGCCTCGGTCTGGCGCTCGCCCATCCCGGGCAGGGCGCCGAGCACGCCCGCCGGGTCGTCCGCGATCGCGTCCAGCACACCCTCGCCGTGCAGGCGCACCAGCGCCTCGGCGCGGACGGATCCGATGTGGCGCAGCGTGGTCAGGTAGGCGACCTGGCCCTCGCGGTCGGTCGGGTCCAGCGGCAGCGCCGTGCTCGCCTTCAGCTGGTGCCCGAAGCGGGGATGCTCCTCCCAGGCCCCCTGGACCTCGGCGCGATCGCCCACCTGCAGATGCCCCAGCGCGCCGACCACGGTGACGTCGTCGCCCGAGCCCTCGTCGAGGGTGTCGAGGATCGTGAACTCGCCGTCGTCCGAGGCGAAGACGACTCGGCGCACGCTCACGGTCAGGCTCTCGGCTTCGCCCATCGCTCTCAGTCAACCACGCTCGGCCGCTGGCTCTCCCCCCGCGTCCTAGACTCGATCCGGATGGCCGACGGCTCCCGCCCGCCCCTCTCGGTGCTCGACCTGGCGATCGTCTCCGAGGGCTCCGAGCCCGGCGACGCTCTCCGCAACTCGGTCGAGCTGGTCAGCCACGTCGAGCGGCTCGGCTACACGCGCCACTGGGTCGCCGAGCACCACAACATGCCCGGAATCGCGAGCTCCGCGCCGGCGGTCCTGGTGGCGGCGCTGGCGGCGGCGACGTCGGAGATCCGGGTCGGCTCCGGCGGGGTGATGCTGCCGAACCACGCCCCGCTCGTCGTCGCCGAGCAGTTCGGGACGCTGATGGGGCTCCATCCCGGCAGGATCGACCTCGGCATCGGCCGGGCGCCCGGGACCGACATGCACACGGCCGCGGCGCTGCGCCGCACCGCGGACCCGCTCTCGGTCGAGGACTTTCCCCGGCACCTGACCGAGCTGATTGCCTTCTTCGACGACTCGTTCCCGCCCGGGCACCCCTACGGCCGCATCACGGCAACGCCCGGCAAGGGGGACCGCCCCGAGATCTGGCTGCTGGGCTCGAGCGACTACGGCGCCCAGGCGGCGGGGGTGCTGGGGCTTCCCTACGCCTTCGCTGCCCACTTCAGCCCCCGCAGCCTGATGCCGGCGCTGGAGATCTACCACAGCAGCTTCCGTCCCTCCGCGTGGCTCGAGGAGCCCCGCGCGATGGTGGCGCTGGCCGTGATCTGCGCCGAGGACGACGAGCGGGCGCGCTGGCTCGCCGGGCCCGCGCGGCTCTCGTTCGCGCGCCTGCGCGAGGGCCGGCCGACGCGGTTCCCGACCCCCGAGGAGGCGGCCGAGCACGAGTTCACGCCCCAGCAGGAGGCGACCGTCAGCGCCGTCCAGGGCTCGGCGGTGATCGGGGGCCCTGACAAGGTCCGCGAGCGCCTGCTCGAGTTCGCCGAGCGCACCGGGGCCGACGAGCTGATGCTGACGACGATGGTCTTCGACCACGCCGACCGCCTGCGCTCCTACGAGCTGGTGGCCGAGGCGATGGAGCTGGCGCCTCGGGCCGAGGACCCGGGCGCACTTATCCGTAAGTAGCTGCCTAAACTCGGCCCCGTGGCGGAGGAGCGCAAGCGCGCGGGCAAGCCGGTGTCGGAGGCCGTCGCCGAGGCGGCGAAGGCGGGCGAGCAGGCGGTCCGCGAGCGCAAGGGAGGCAAGCGCGGAGGGCGCCCGTCGGACGTGTTCGGCGGCGAGATCCGGCGCCGCGACGTCTTCCCGCTGCTGGTCCTGCACCTGGTCGCGAAGGAGCCGACCTACGGCAACCGCCTGATCGAGTCGATCGAGGAGATGACCCAGGGCGTGATCTCGGTCAACCCGAACACGATGTACCCCCTGCTGCGCGCGATGGAGGGCGAGGGCCTGGTCGAGGGGCGCTGGGAGCTGCCCGACAGGCGCACCCGCCGCTACTACTCGATCACGGCCAAGGGCAGGCGCGAGCACAAGCGGCTGCTGGCAGAGGTCGAGCCGTTCCTCGACTCGGTGATCCGCTCGGTGACCCTGATCAAGGACGAGGTCTACGGGCGCTGAGCGCTCGGGTCCTGCAGGCCCGTCCGGGCTCGGCTACCCCTGGCCCGTGACCGGCATCCCGATCGGCATCACGTTCCGGCGCCGGCGTCTACGGCCGCGGCTCGCGCCTGACAAAGGCGTGGTCGGTGCCGACCGTCTCGAAGCCGAGGCGCTCATACAGCCCCGTCGCGGGCCAATCGTCCCGGTCGGCCTGCAGGAAGGTGAGCTCGTCGCCGCGGTCCCGGGAAGCCTCGGCCGCCGCCAGCACGACCGAGCGCGCCAGCCCGTGCCCCCGCGCGGCGCCGAGGGTGCCGACGTATTCGATCTCGCCGATCCCACCCTGGTCGCTGAGGCGGCAGCAGGCGGCGGGGCGGCCGTGCAGCTCGGCTGTGAACCAGCGCCGGCCGCCGTCCTGGGAGCCGGGAGTCGCCGCGGCCAGCAGCTGATCGCCGACGGCTTCGACGGGCTCGCCGTACCCGGGAGCGAAGCACTCGGCCATCACTTCGCGCACCGCTTCCCGGATCTCACCCAGCGGCCTCTCGGCGACCTCGACGCGCGCCTCCAGGAGGGAGGGAGAGCGCTGGACCATGTAGAGCCCGACGTCGGGCTCCCAGCCTCGGGCGGCGAGGTCGCCGGCGAGGCGGGCGCCCTCCCCCTCGGCCCTGAAGGTGACGGCCAGATGTGGGAGGCCGCTGCCGGAGAACGCCTCGGCCGCGAGCGCCTCGACCCGGGCGGCGTCCATGCCCTCGCGCTCGACCAGCAGGAAGCTCGCGTCCCAGAGCAGGGGCAGGCTCGGGCTCAGCACAGCGGTCGCGCCGTCCAGCCCGACCAGGCGCGCGGCGTCGTCGAGTTCGGCCTCGAAGCTCAGGTCCCGAAGCCGTCGCAGCAGCGCCGGGTTATCGCTCACAGGTCCCGCTCGTACGCAGCTGCACGGAGTCATCCGGCCCGTTGCCGATCGGCTCGGGTGGCATGCCGGGAGTATCGCGCGTCGGTTCGGATAGGGTGGTGGCCGTGGCCTCCGGTAGAAAGCGGGTGGGACTGCGCGGAGTTGCCCTCTGCCTGGCTGCGCTCGTGGTGGTGATGGCGCTCGCGGTTTCCTCGAGCGGGGCCGCGAAGACGAAGAAGGTCTCCACCGGCGCGGGCGAGCTGTTCGTCGACGCCGACTCCGTCTCCGGCGCGATCAAGTCGAACTCCGACTGCAGGGGCAAGCGCAAGGTCAAGCTGCGCATCGCCTCCGGCGACAAGGTGATCGCAAGCACCCAGACGACCAAGAAGGGCGAGTGGGAGATCACCAAGCAGCTCGGCGTCGGCTCCTACTACGCGCAGATTCCGAAGGTGAGCAGGACCACCGGCAAGGGCGCCAAGCTCAGCTGCGGCGCAGCGAAGACGAAGACCGTAACGCTCTGAGGCCATCGCTCACAGCTCGCGCTCGTACACGTACATCACCGGGCCGCCGGGGTCGCCCTCGCAGTTGCTGAAGCCGGCGCTCTCGTACAGGGCGCGCGCCGCGGTGTCGTCGTCGCCGGTGCCTAGGTCGATGTAGCCGGCGCCCGCCTCGCGCGCCTCGCGCAGCGCGGCCTCGAGCAGGGCTCTGCCGATTCCCTCCCCGCGCAGCGCCGGCACGACGTAGAGCTCCTGCAGGTGGGCCTCGAGCCCCGCTATGTAGAGCGAGGCCCGGTAGCGGAGCTGCGCGAACCCGTCCGGCCCCTCGCCGGCCAGCAGGAATGTCGAGTGCGCTCGCTCGATGTGGTCGGCGATCCGCTCGGCCACGAGCCCGCGCTCGGGGGTCGGCTCGCCGAACTCCCGGTTGAAGTCGGTGAACAGGCGGGCGATCGAGTCCGCGTCCCCCGCTACGGCGATCCTCACCTCGGCCGGCGCCATGGCCGCAGTATTGCCGCTCGGCCCTGGTCGCTACGCGCGCTTGCGGAAGCGCGTCATCACCCCTAGGCCCGCGAAGCCCAACCGCTCGTACCACCCGCGCGGCCAGTCCTCGGCATCGGCGATCAGGAAGGTGATCTCGTTGCCCTCGCCCAGCGAGTCCTCGATCGCCGCCAGCAGCACCGCGCGGGCCAGCCCCCGCTTGCGCGCGGACTCGAGCGTGTTCACCATCTCGATCTGGCCGACGCCGGCGCGGGCCAGCAGCGTCGCAGTCGCAGCCGGCCGCCCCTCCAGCTCGGCGACGTACCAGCGGTCCCCGGTCGCCTCACCCCGTCGGCGCTCGCGCTCGAGCAGTTGCTCGACCACCTCCTCGAGCGGCTCCGGCTGCTGCGCCAAGAACTCGTTCTCGCGGCTGAGCTCGCGCACCAACTCGGCCGGCAGGCCCTGGCGGCTGACCTCGGGCCCCGGGACGGCGGGCTGGGCGGGTCGGGAGCGCAGCGCCATGTAGAGGTCGCGGTCGGTCTCCCAGCCGAGCCGCTCGAACTCGGGGACGAGTCGCTCGCCCTCGGCGGGGTCGGACAGGTGCACAGCCCGGTGGCCCAGCCCGAGAGCGCCGAGCACCCGCTCGCAGATCTCGGCCATCTGCCCGGGGTCGATCCCGGGACGCTCGAAGAGGACGTAGTTGCGGCTCCACACCAACGGCAGGCTCGGGGTCAGCACAGCGGTTCCGCCCTCGATCGGCTCGACGCGGTCGGCGCAATCGCTCTCGATCGCTGTCGCGAACTCGACGCAGCGCCGCAGCTCCTCGTTGTCCCGTTCGACCCCGGCACGGCCAGTCATCGAATCGAGCGTACATCTAGCCTTCCCCTGGCCGACCGGCCAAGCGACCAACCGACCAACCGACCCTCCGGAGGACCCCTTTCATGTTCATCTTCAAGGCCGCCGTCCTCGGCGGCGGCACCATGGGGGGCGAGATCGCGCAGACGATCGCCGCCGCCGACATCCCCGTCATCGTCAAGGACGTGGACCAGAAGTTCGTCGACGCCGCGCTCGAGAAGGCCAGGGGCGTGACCGAGAGCCAGCTCGGCGGCCTCGTCAAGAAGGAGAAGCTGACCCAGGAGCAGGCCGACGCGCGCCTCGACGAGGTGATGGGCCTGATCACCGGCACCACCAGCTACGACGGCTTCGGCGACGTCGACATCGTGATCGAGGCCGTGCCCGAGAGAATGGAGATCAAGAAGGCCGTCTACGCGGAGCTCGACGAGCTCACCCCGGGGCACGCGATCCTCGCCTCGAACACCTCCTCGCTCTCGATCGCCGAGATGGGGCGGCAGACGCTGCGGCCCGGCAAGGTCGTCGGATTCCACTTCTTCTACCCGGCGTCGGTGATGCCGCTGGTCGAGATCATCAGCGGCGAGGACACCTCGCGCGAGACCGTCACCGCCGCCTTCAACTTCGCCCAGGCGATCCGCAAGCAGCCGATCACCTGCAAGGAGGTTCCCGGCTTCGTCGTCAACCGCATCCTCAACTCGGCCGCCGGCGAGGTCTGGCGCCAGCAGGAGGAGAAGGGCCTGAGCATCAAGAGCATCGACGAGTCGGTGGCCAACTCGAACGTCGGCCCGATGGGCCCGTTCGTGCTGATCGACATGCTCGGGCTCGACACGGTGCTGCATGTCGCCGAGTACCTGAACGAGTCCTACGGCGACTCCTTCTACGTTCACACCGGCATGCAGAAGCTGGTCGCCGAGGGCAAGCTCGGCGCCAAGTCCGGCGGCGAGGGCTTCTACAAGGACGGCGAGCCCAACGTCCCCGGCGACGGCGAGGTCGATGAGAAGACCGGCGAGGAGCTGGCCGACCTCTACGTGCTGAAGTCGCTGGTCGAGGCCTGCAAGGTGCTGGAGGAGGGCGTCTGCACCGTCCGCGAGACCGACCTCGGGCTGATGGCCGGCGCCGGGCTCGATCCGCGCCGGGGCCTGTTCCCGCCGTTCTGGAAGGCCGACCTGGAGGGCCTCGACGCGACGCTCGAGAAGCTCGAGCGCTACCAGGAGTCCCACGGGGATCGCTTTGCCCCGCCGCGGATCCTGAAGCGCCTGGTGGCTCAGGGCCGCCTGGGGCTGAAGTCGGGCCAGGGCTTCTACGCCTACCCCCAGGGGGACGGGGAGGACTCGGTGAGGCTGGAGAAGCGCGGCGACGGCGTCGCCGTCGCCTGGCTCGCAAACCCGCCCATGAACGCGATCTCGCCGGCCGTGATCGGCGACCTCGGAAAGGTCTGGGAGCAGGTCAAGGCCGACGACGAGATCAGGGCGCTGGTGATCTACAGCTCGCTGCCCGTCGTCTACTCGGCCGGGGCCGACATCAAGGCGTTCACGAAGATGGACAGCCCCGAGAAGGGCGCCGAGCTGATCGACAACGGCCACGCGCTGCTGCGCGAGCTCGGCCAGTCGGGCGTGACCACGATCGCCGCGGTCAACGCGATCGCCTACGGCGGCGGCTGCGAGCTCGCGATGGCGTGTGACTTCCGCATCGCGGCCGAGTCGGCCGTCTTCGGTCAGCCCGAGATCAACCTCGGGATCATCCCCGGCTTCGGAGGCACCCAGCGGCTGCCGCGGCTGGTCGGGCCCTCGAAGGCCTTGGAGATGAACCTGAGCGGCGACGCCGTGCTGGCGCCCGAGGCGAACGAATGGGGCCTGGCCGACGCGCTGGTGCCCGACGAGGAGCTGCTCGACGTCGCCGTCTCCTGGGGGCGCAAGCTCGCCGCGCAGGCGCCGCTGGCGGTCGAGCAGGTCAAGCTCGTCTCGAACAAGGGCGACCTGGACGATGGCATCGAGGCCGAGAAGGCCGGCTTCGCCGAGGTCTTCCTCTCCGAGGACGGCCGCGAGGGGATCTCGGCCTTCCTCGGCAAGCGCAAGGCGAAGTGGCAGGGCAAGTGATCCGGGGTTGGGTGGGGGTGGCCGCCGCGGTCACCCCCTCAGCCGCGCTCGCCTTCGGCTCGCCGGAACTGCGGGAGCGTCTTCGGGGGTGACCCCGGCGTCCACAGCCAGCGGCGTCGAGACGCTTGCCCGCCTGGTCCGGGAGAGCGGGTGCACGGTGGCGCTGACGGGGGCCGGGATCTCGGTGCCTTCGGGGATTCCGGACTTCAGGACGCCGGGGACGGGGATCTGGGAGAACGTTGACCCGATGGAGGTGGCGCACATCGACGCCTTCCGCAGCGACCCGGTCAGGTTCTGGAGCTTCTACCGGCCCCGCCTGCACAGCCTCGGCGGGGTCGAGCCGAATCCCGCCCACGAGGCGCTCGCCGAGCTCGAGCGGCGCGGCCTGCTCGAGGGCGTGATCACCCAGAACATCGACATGCTGCACACGAAGGCCGGGTCCGAGCGCGTGGTCGAGGTCCACGGCTCGATCCGCTCGGCCAGCTGCCAGGCCTGCGACGCCCGCTACGAGCTCGCCGCCGTCGAGGAGCTGTTCGACGAGGACGGGGTCGCCATCTGCGCCGCCTGCGCCAGCCTGGTCAAGCCCGACGTGGTCCTCTTCGGCGAGTTCCTGCCGGCGCAGGCGATGGCCGAGGCCGAGGCGCTCGCCTCGCGCGCCGAGCTGCTGCTTTGCGTCGGCAGCTCGCTCGAGGTCTACCCGGTCGCGGGGCTGCCGTCGGTGACGTTGGCGAGCGGCGGCCGCGTCGCAATCGTCACCCAGGGGCCGACCGGCTTCGACTCCGAGGCCGCCGTGCGCCTGGACGGCGACGTCGCCGATGAGCTCCCGGCCGTGCTCGCCGCGCTCGCCTAGTCCACCCATCGGGCGAGATCTGCGCCCCCCGGCGGGGTGATCCACGTGTCCGCGGGGGGTCGAATCGGTAAGGGAGCAGGCGTCAGCGGCCGATTCGTCTAGTAGCGCAACTCGCTCCCTTACCCGTTGCTAACCAAGGGAGCCCTAGAAAGGAACCGGTGGGCCCCACGATGGCTTCAGGCAGGCGCAGGATGACCAGGACGGCGAGCGTCGCGGTGCTCGCCGCACTCGCCCTCGCGGCCGCCCCCGCGGCGGCCGACGCGGCGCGCTGCGGCGGCAAGAAGGCCGACATCGTCGGCGGCCCCGGTGACAACGTGATCAAGGCCCCGAAGAAGGGCCCGCAGGTGATCTACGCGGGCGGGGGGGACGACAAGATCATCGCCAAGCGCGGCAAGGACGTCGTCTGCGGCGGCCCCGGCGACGACGTGATCTCCACCGGCACCGGCACCGACAAGGCCTACGGCGGCGCCGGCGACGACTACCTCCACCTCGGCCCCGGTCGCGACAAGGCCTGGGGCAACGGCGGCATCGACACCGTCGTCGGTGCGGCCGGAGGCGACCAGGTCCGGGGCGGATCCGGCCAGGACCGCCTCTTCGGCGGCATCCAGGATGACCGCCTCTTCGGCGACGCCGACGACGACCTGCTGGTCGGGGGCCACGGAATCGACCGTCTGCGCGGAGGCTCCGGAGAGGACTGGATCCGCGGAGACTCCAACCGCGACCGCTACTTCGGCGACAGCGGAGCGGACACCCTCAGCTTCGCCTCGGCGACACCGCCGGGCCCGCACCCGACCCGGGGCGGCGTCGACCTCTACCTGGGCCCGGGCTGGGTCCGCGGCGACGACTCCTATGAGCGCATCTTCGGGATCGAGAACATCGTCGGCACCTTCTTCAAGGACCGCCTCTACGGCGCCGGCGGCGGCAGCGTAGACGGCGCCTTCGGCCCTGACGAGTGCGGCGACTTCGCCGTACAGGACTGCGACGACCAGAGCACCCCGGGGCCGATGGTCTTCATCGCCAACGGCAATAGCCCCGACCCCGGCCTGGTGCTGATGGGCGGCGGCGGAGGCGACAACTGGTCGATCCAGCGAAGCGGCTCCGGCTACCGGATCGAGGGCTCGAACGCGACCCCCGGCGACGGCTGCTCTGCGGGCGGCGGGGCCATCGTCTGCAACGCCGCCCTGCCCGTCGGCTACGTGCTCGCCTGGGGGGACGAGGGCGGCGACTCGATCTCGATCGGGAACGGCTTTCCCGAGTCGACGCTGCTGAAGGCCGACGGCGGCCCCGGCAACGACACCCTGCGCGGCAGCAAGTCCGAGGACACCCTTTGGGCGGGTGAGAGCGGCTCCGACGTGCTGATCGGCGCCGGCGGTGACGACGCCCTCGTCGCGCGCGCGGGTGGCGCCGACCGCCTCTTCGGCGGCTCGGGCAACGACCAGCTAGTCACCAACGACCCCTGCAGCGCCCATCTCTACAGCGGCGGCGGCGGCAAGGCGGACGTCGCTGGCTTCGCCCACACCGACACCCGCGGCATCGTCGCTCGCATGGGAGGCCGGAGCAAGCTCCGCGGCGCCGGCTGCCCGGGCACCCGCATCCGCGGCAACAACGAGGTGCTCGAGGGGACGCGCTTCTCCGACGTGCTGATCGCCAGCCACCGCTTCGACCTCCTGATCGGCCGCGAGGGCAAGGACAAGTGCATCGGCGGCCGCAAGCGCACCTGCTGAGCCCGCGGCCCTGATCGGCGCCCGCGGCGCGATCCTTCTCCTCGACCAGCCGTCCTGGCTTTTCCACGGATGTCGGGGCCAAGCCAGGACAGCCGAGCCGCCGCTTCCCTGCGCGAGGTCGCTTGATCCCGACTAGCGATCGAGGCGCTGCTCGGCCTCGGCGATGCGCTCGGCGAGGTCGGAGGGCGCTCCTTCGGGGGAGTCCTCCAGGGCGGCGCGGGCGGCGCGCAGGCCG
>VGBV01000018.1 GCA_016870325.1 Actinomycetota bacterium | reverse complement strand
CGGCGGAGCTGCTCGCCGCAGGGATCGAGCCGACCGACGCCGGCGGCACGACCGCGAGCCTCAGCGGCGCAGGCGTGGATCTGGAGCTCGAGCTCGCCGTGCCGGGGCGCCACAACGTCGCCAACGCGACTTCGGCGCTGGCGGGGCTGGCGCTGGCCGGGGCCGATGCGGCGGCCTGCGCGGGGGCGCTCGCGAGCTTCGGCGGAGTCGCCCGCCGCATGGAGCTGAAGGGGACCCGGTCCGGGGCCCGCGTCTACGATGACTACGCCCACCACCCGACCGAGGTGCGCTCCGCGCTGCAGGCCGCGCGCGAGCTCGCTTCGGGCAGGCTGATCGCCGCCTTCCAGCCCCACCTCTACTCGCGCACCAAGGCCCTCGCGGCGGAGTTCGGAGCGGCGCTCGCGGCCGCGGACGAGATAGCGGTGCTCGATGTCTACCCGGCCCGCGAGCAGCCGGTCGGCCCGCTCGAGGGCGTCAGCGGACGCAGCGTCGCCGAGGCCGCGGCCGAGCGCGCCGGCGGCCGCACCGTCTGGTGGCTGCCCGACCGCGAGCAGGCCGCTCGCGCCCTCGGCCCGCGCCTCGGACCCGGCGACACGCTGGTCACGATCGGCGCCGGAGACATCTTCCGGCTCGCCGAGGAGCTGGTCGCGGGAGACGCGGGAGGGGGCCGGGCGTGAGCGAGATACCCCAGGGCGTCGAGCGCGACTACCCGCTGGAGCGGCTGACCACGATCAGGGTCGGCGGCCCCGCCGACTACTTCGCGCGGCCCGAGTCCGCGGCCGAGCTGGTCGAGCTGCTCGCCTGGGCCGAGGCCGAGGGGGCCGCGATCGGCGCGGTCGGTTCGGGCTCGAACCTGCTGGTCGCGGATGAGGGCTTCCGCGGGCTCGTGCTGAAGCTGGCGGGAGAGCTGACCCGGATCGAGCACGAGGGGCTGCGCGTGCTCTGCGGAGGCGGCGCCAGGCTGCCATCGGCCGCGGCCAAGGCCGCGGGCTGGGGGCTGACCGGGCTCGAGTTCGGCGTCAACATCCCCGGCACCGTCGGTGGGGCCGTGCGCATGAACGCGAACGCCTACGGGGGCGAGCTGGCCGAGGTGCTGGAGTGGGTCACGGTCTGCACCGCCGCGGGCGCCGAGCGCCGGCCCCCCGACCAGCTCGGGTTCCGCTACCGGGGGTCGGCGATCGGAGAGCGCGCGGTCGTCGCCGAGGCGAGCTTCCTGCTGGCCGAGGCGCCCGCCGAGCAGGTGAAGGAGACGATGGCCGAGATGCGCAGCAAGCGCAAGCAGGCCCAGCCCTCCGGGATCAAGACCTTCGGCTCCACCTTCGTCAATCCCGACGACCCCAGGGCCGAGGGCCGCTCCGCCGGTCAGCTGCTCGATGCCGCGGGCGCCCGCGGGCTCGAGCGGGGCGGCGCGCGGCTCTCGCCCAAGCACGCGAACTTCGTCGAGAACGCCGGTGAGGCGACCACCGCCGACGTACTGGCGGTGATGGCCGCGGCGCGGCGCCTCGTCCACGACCGCTTCGGGGTCACCCTCGAGCCCGAGGTCCAGGTGCTGGGCGAGGTCCGCTGGCCCGAGGACTGGGGGCTCCCCGCTTGATCTGGAAACGCCGCCTGATCGCGCTGGCGCTGATCGCGGCGCTGCTCTTCGCCGGCTACTGGTTCTGGCTGCGCGACTCATCGCTGGTCGCGGTCGAGCAGGTCAGGGTCGAGGGCGCGACGACCGACCGGGCGGAGATCACCGCCGCGCTCGAGGCCGTGGCCACCGAGATGACGACCCTGAACGTCGACGAGGGGCAGCTAGTGAGGGCGGTCTCGGCGTTCCCCACCGTGGCCTCGATCGCCACCGACTCGGAGATACCCCACAAGCTCACGATCACGGTCACCGAGCGCCTGCCGGTGGCGATCGTCAAGGTCGAGGGCGAGCCGGTCGGGGTCTCGGCCGACGGCCTGCTGCTGCCAGGGGCTGAGGTCCAGGGCAGGCGCCTGCCGCCCCTGGAGGCCGAGGCGACGGCGGGCAGGCTCGGGCCGGAGGGGACCGACCAGGCGGCGATCCTCGGCGCGGCCCCGGTCGAGCTGCGGGGGCGGATCGAGGCCTCCGCGTTCGACCCCGAGCGGGGTGGGGTGGTGCTCGACCTCGAGGACGCCCCGGAGGCGCGCTTCGGCGACGGCTCTGAGGCCGAGGCCAAGTGGCGGGGGCTGGCGACGGTGCTGCTGGCGCCCGATGTCGGCTCCCCGGCCTACGTCGACGTCAGCGTCCCCGGGCGCCCCGTGACGGGGGGCTGAGCGCCCGAAACAGCGCTCCGGGCTCCGGGACCGCTCCGGATCGGCGCCGCTGCAACCGGTCCTGCACCCTGTTTCGGGGCCTCTGAGCCATCCGAGGGGCCGCGGAAGGTCACCTCGCCCGACCCCGGGAAACCATGGTTTGCAGGCATGAATAAACCCTCAAGGTAGTCTCACCCTCTATCTCGGAGCGAGGGTCACTTGGCGAGAACTCTCAACCGAGACTCGAGAGTACAGGCACGGAGGCCCGTTGACACGTGCCATCATCTGCCCTACTTTCGGTAGCGCATTTCCGGCCCACAGCACGATGGCCGGCGGAGAATCGGAGCAAGACCAATTCACACGGAGACCTCATATCTGGCGGTGATCAAGGTCGTCGGCGTCGGCGGCGGCGGATCGAACGCGGTCAGCCGCATGGTCGACGCGGGCCTGCGCGGGGTCGAGTTCATCGCCTGCAACACCGACGCCCAGGCCCTGCAGGCCTGTGACGCCGACGTCAAGATCGGCATCGGCCACAACCTGACCAAGGGGCTCGGCGCGGGCGCCAACCCCGAGGTCGGAGCGGGCGCCGCGGCCGAGTCGCGCGACGAGGTCAAGGAGGCGCTGAAGGGCGCCGACATGGTCTTCATCACCTGCGGCGAGGGTGGCGGCACCGGCACCGGCGCCGCGCCGGTGATCGCCGAGATCGCCAAGCAGGAGATCGGAGCTCTCACCGTCGGCGCCGTCACCAAGCCCTTCGAGTTCGAGGGCAAGAAGCGGATGGCCGCCGCCGAAGAGGGCGTCCAGCGCCTGCGCCAGGAGGTCGACACGCTGATCGTCGTCCCCAACGAGAAGCTGCTGCACATCGTCGAGCGCCGGACCACCATCCTCGAGGCCTTCCGCGAGGCCGACGACATCCTCCGCCAGGGCGTCCAGGGCATCACCGACCTGATCACGATCCCCGGCCTGATCAACCTCGACTTCGCCGACGTGCGCCTGGTCATGCACCAGGCGGGCTCGGCGCTGATGGGCGTCGGCACCGGCTCGGGCGAGAACCGCGCCGTTGAGGCCGCCAAGAACGCGATCACCTCGCCGCTGATCGACGAGAAGATCGACGGCGCCAAGGGCATGCTGCTGAACGTCACGGGCGGCGACGACCTGGGCCTGTTCGAGGTGAACGAGGCCGCGGGCCTGGTGATGCAGACCGCCGACCCCAACGCCAACATCGTCTTCGGCGCCGTCGTCGACTCCTCGATGAACGAGGAGGTCAGGGTGACCGTGATCGCGACCGGCTTCGAGGGCTTCGAGCTGATCGCCCGCGCCCCCGAGTTCACCCGGCGCGAGCGCGAGCGCGACACCCTCTCGTTCGTCCGCAACCGCCGCGAGCGCGGGCCCGCCGGCGCACCCGCGCGCGACACCCTGGGCGACCTGCGGATCTCGGACTCCGATATCGACGTCCCCGACTTCCTCAAGTAGCGGTCAGGCCGCGCCAGCGCTCGGGCCGCGCTACCCGCTCAGGCCCGCGGCGGCAAGGGCCTTCTCGCTCTCGCTGTAGAGCTCCATTCGCGCGACCAGGCCGTCCCGCACGGTGTAGATGTAGGTGTTCTCGGCGCCCACCTCGATCCCGCTGCCGCGGCCACGGCCGTGGTGCGACGCGCCGAACAGCACTCGGCCATCCCCGCGGTCCCGCATCTCGGAGAGGTCGAAGTGGTAGCCACGCTCGAACGAGGCGAACCAGCCGCCGAACCACCCCCGACCGCCTCGCGGCCCTCGAAGGTTCCGTCCAGGAACCCGAGTCCGTCCACGACCAGGACGACATCCGACGCGCAGAGGCCCATCGCGCGCTCGAAGTCCCCCGCGTTGGTCGCCTTGAACTGCCGGCGGATGACCTCGATGCTCTCCTCGGACATGGCCCGCAGTATCACCGCTCGACCGGTGCGAGGCGGGCCCGCGGAGGCGCCGGCATCGGGCAGCGGCGGTAGCTAGGGTTCGGGCCGTGGAGGCCGGAGCCCTCAAGCGCACGCCCTTGTACGACGCCCACGTCGAGGCGGGGGCGAAGCTCGTGGACTTCTCCGGCTGGGAGATGCCGGTCGAGTACGCGGGGATCCGCTCAGAGCATGAGGAGGTGCGGACGGGCTGCGGGGTGTTCGACGTCTCCCACATGGGCGAGGTCGAAAGCGAGGGCCCGGGCGCCGGCGAGCTGCTGCAGCGTCTGCTCACCAACGACATCTCCGAGCTCGAGGTGGGCGCCGCGATCTACTCCTGCGTCTGCCGCGAGGACGCGGGAGTGCTGGACGACGTATTCACCTACCGGCTCGCCGACAAGCATTTCCTCACGGTCACCAACGCCTCCAACCACGACAAGGTCCTCGCTTGGTTCGAGCGCCACGCCGGCGACTTCGACGCCCGGGTCAGCGACCACCTGGAGAGCTACGCGATGCTCGCCGTGCAGGGCCCGAAGGCACGGGAGGTCGTCGGCTCGTTGGCGCAGGGCGAGCTGCCCGCGCGCCACCGCATCGCCGACATGAACCTCGGGACGGGCGACGCCCTCGTCTGTGGCACGGGCTACACGGGCGAGGATGGCGTCGAGGTGCTGGTCCCACCGGACGAGGCCGCGGCCCTGTGGGAGCAGCTGGTGCTCGCCGGGGCGACCCCCGCCGGGCTCGGAGCCCGCGACACGCTGCGGATGGAGGTCAACTACTGCCTCTACGGCAACGAGCTGAGCGAGGAGCGCACTCCGATCGAGGCCGCCCTGGATTGGGCCCTTGTCGACGGCAGCGGCTTCATCGGCGAGGAGCGCTGCGCCGAGCAGATGCGCGAGGGCACCGAGGAGCTGCTGGCGCCGTTCGTGATCGACGGCGAGGGCATCGCCCGCCAGGGCAACCCCGTGAAGCTGGGCGACGAGGCCGTCGGAGAGGTCACCAGCGGCACGCTCTCGCCGTCGCTCGGGAAGGGGATCGGGATGGCGTACGTCCGCACGGACCTGGCCGAGCCGGGTACCGAGGTCGAGATCGACGTGCGCGGCAGGCGCCGCGCGGCCCGGATCGGGAAGCGCCCGCTCTACAAGCCCGCCGGGTAGTGGATAGGTTTCGCCCGTGGCCGAAGCGAGCTACCCCGACGACCTCCGCTACCACCCCGAGCACGACTGGGCCCGGATCGAGGGCGACACCGCCGTCTTCGGCGTCACCTGGTTCGCCCAGGACGCCCTCGGCGAGGTCGTCTTCTTCGACCCGCCGGGCCTCGGCACCGAGGTCGCCAAGGACTCCACCTACGCCGAGGTCGAGTCGGTCAAGGCCGTATCCGACGTCTACGCGCCGCTCTCCGGCGAGATCACCGAGGTCAACGAGCAGGCCAAGGACAAACCGGAGCTGATCAACACCGACCCCTACGGCGAGGGCTGGATGGTCAAGGTGGAGCTCTCGGACCCCTCCGAGGCCGCCGCGCTCCTGGACGCAGAGTCGTACAAGAAGCTCCTCGACTCGTAACACCTCCACAGAGACCCTCCGGGATTGGGGGTCCATACGACCCCTGAGCCGGTAGGTCCACCAGGCGTTTTGCGCCGGCACGAGACCGGAGTCGGTTGTGTACCCATTCGTCCAGCCGGACGCACTCCCGGCGCGTCTTTGGTCCTCTCCAGGATGGACCGGTGACTCGCTACACACCGACCACGGACCATGAGCGCACGGAGATGCTCGATGCGATCGGGGTCGGCTCGATCGACTAGCTGTTCGCCGACATCCCCCCGAGCTGCGCCTGGGACGCGCGCTGGAGCTGCCCGGCGGCAAGCCCGAGAGCGAGGTCCATGACCTGCATCCCCACAGCCGCGAGGCGATGGCCACCTACTCGGCGGGCTTCCGCTCGGAGGTCGTCGAGGTGGGCCTGGCGGACGGGCTCACCGACGCGTCCGCGCTGGCGGAGGCGGTCGACGAGGAGACGGCGGCGGTCTTCATCCAGCAGCCCAACTTCCTCGGCTCGGGCCGAGATCGACCGGTTGGCGGAGGTGCTGGGCGAGGCGATCACCGGGGTGGCTGGAGCGGGCGCGGGCGGCCCCGCGGAGCCGCTGGCCCACGGGGTCCGCGCGTGAACCCCGTCACCGGCAACGGCTCGCCGCCGCCGACCTCCGCCACCGAGGAGACCGCGATGCAGCGCGACCGGGCGCGGACGATCTTCGAGCGCTCGGTGCCCGGCCGCCGGGCCGGGACGCTGCCCGCCGCCGAGGTGCCCGAGGCGCCGCTGGAGGAGCTGATCCCAAAGGCGCTGCTGCGCGAGCGGCCCGCCGAGCTGCCCGAGCTCTCCGAGCCCGAGCCCGACCCCGAGATCGCCCGCAACGCCCCCTGCGTGACGCCGGTGCGCCGCCTCGACGAGGTCGCCGCCAACCGCAATCCGGTCGGCCGTCAGCCGCTCACCTAGCCCTCGAGCTGGGCCTCGATCGCGGCTGTCAGCTCCGGGTCGTCGGGCTCGGTGGACTGGTCGAAGCGCTCGACGGGGCGGCCACGGCGGTCGATCAGGTACTTGTTGAAGTTGTAGCTCGGCTCGCCCAGCTCGGCCGCGAGCTCGGCGAACAGGGGGTTGACCGGGTCGGAGACGACGTTCGACTTCGAGAACATCGGGAAGCTGACGCCGAAGTTGGCTTTGCAGAACTCGGCGATCTCATCGTCGGAGCGCGGCTCCTGGCCGGCCACGTCGTCGGCCGGGAAGCCGAGCACGACCAGGCCTTCGCCTCCGCGCTCGCGGTGCAGCGACTCGAGGCCGCCGAACTGCGGGGCGAAGCCGCACTCGCTGGCGGTGTTCACGACCAGCACCACCCGGCCCAGGTAGCGGCCGAGGTCCTGCTCGGTTCCGTCGAGAAGCGGCAGGGTGTGGTCCAGCACGGCTGCGCTCGCGGGCTCGGCGTCGGCCTCGACGCCCGTGGTTCTGGGCGTCGCTTCCGCTCGCGGATCGCGGTCACCGTCGTCGCCGCAGGCCGACAGCGGCGCCGCCAGGGCCAGGGCCAGGAGGCTGAGCAGGGCGGGGCGTCGCATGCACCAGAAGGTACGCGGCGGCACGGCCGCCGGTTCAGCCCGGAACGACGAGGGGGCCGCCCAAGGCGGCCCCCTGTGCAACCGCAAGCTCGGCGACCTAGGAGGCCGCCACCGTCTGGATCTTCAGCTTCGGCACCTTCAGCGTCTGGATCTCGGCGTTGTCGATCTTGCCGTCGCTTCCGGCGCTGCCGTCGGCGCAGCGCAGCTGCGCGGTGCCGCCGGCGGGCACGAACGCGGCGACGCCGAGCGCCATGTCCTCGGTCGTCGTCCCGGCGCCCGTGCTGAACAGGCTCGTCTTGTCGACCTTGCTGCCCGCGGTCAGGCGGCACTGCACGGTCAGGCCGCTGGTGCGCGTCACCGTCGCCGTGCTGCTGATCATGTAGCTGCCCTGTGCGAGCGACAGCGAGGCGACCAGCGTGCCGGGGTTGTTGAAGTCGAAGCCGCCGGCCGCCAGGTCCTTGGAGCCGGTCACCTGGATCGACCGGCCCTGGGTCTTCTTCTGGATCGTCTTCACCACCTTCTGGCCGGTGACGAACTTCGGCCCGCCGATCGCCGGCGAGATCATCAGCCCGGCGACCAGCACCGCGGCAAGCGCGACGGGGGCTGCCCACCGCCGCGGGCCCTGCTTGAGGAAGTTCATGCTCATCTCTCCTTTGTCGGAATGACGACTCCCTGCGCGTGCGAGCGAGCCGAGACCACTCTTTCAACAAGCTTGGACGCCGTAGGTTGCACGGTTGAGATCGCTCCTGTACGGGCGTAAGGTCTGGGGCGTGAAACGACGGCCGACTGGATGTCGGCTGATCAGAAGGAGGCGAGCGATGAGCTTGCAGCGCTGGCCTTCGGAGTCGCGGCGACGCCTGCGGGACCCGGCGGGAAGCCGATCCAGGTGCAGACGCAGGTTAGGTTCCTGGAGGTGAACAGAAGCACGTTCCTGGAGTTCACCGCGAAAATCGCAGCGCAGAAGCCGTGCCGGGACGACCGCAGCGGCTCGCTGTGGTACAAGCCGAGCGAGGACGCGGCCCCGGAGCGGATCGCGACCGACAGGTCGAACCGCAAGGGCGCCTTCGTCTTCACCCTCGATGAGATGGCGATGGCGGGCCTATACGCCCTCCAGGTGGGCAAGAGCGTCGAGCGCGAGGACGAGACCAGGTGGGCGTGCAAGGGGGTGAAGCCGGTCTTCTACAGTTTCTGAGCGGCTCAGTCCGCGGGCGGCGGATCCGGCAGCCGCTGGCGCAGCTTCAGCACCGGCTCGAACAGGTCGCCGTGCTTCTCGATCCGGTTCAGCACCTGCTCGGAGGTGAAGGCGAGGCGGTCGGGATTGCGGGAGCGGGCGCCGGAGTGGACCTCGTCCCATTCGAGCGGCGTCGACACCGTGGGGCGCTCCTTCGCGCGCAGGGAGTAGACCGCGATCGTCGTCTTCATCTTCGTGTTCTGGCTCCAGTCGACGAGCACCTTGCCCTTGCGCAGCTTCTTGGTCATCTTCGAGATGACGTCCTTCGGGTGCTGCTTCTCGAGCAGCAGCGCGACCGCGTGCGCGAAGGGGGTCGTCCTCTCGTAGGTCACCCGGCCGTTCAGGGGCACGTACACCTGCATGCCCTTCGAGCCCGATGTCTTCGGGAAGCACTCCATGCCCAGCCCCCCGAACAGCTCGCGCAGGCGCAGCGCGACGCGGCAGCACTCGATGATCGTCGCCGGCGGGCCGGGGTCGAGGTCGAATGCGAGCACGGTGGGCGACTCGATCTTCGACGCCTTCGACAGGGACGGGTGCAGCTCGAGCGCCGCGAGTTGCGCGAGCCAGACCAGCGTCGGCTTGTTGTCGACGAGCGTGAAGTCGATCGGGCCCGCGCGGTCGGCCAGGACGGTGGCGGTCCTGACCCAATCAGGGCGGTGCTTGGGGCAGCGCTTCTCGAAGAAGTGGAGACCCTCGACCCCGTCGGGGTAGCGCTTCAGCGTGGTCGGCCGTCCCCGCAGGTGGGGGATCATCGTGTCCGCCACCCGCGCGTGGTAGTCGATCACCCCGGCCTTGGTGAATCCGGCCTTCGGGTAGAGGACCTTGTCGAGGTTGGTCAGCCTCAGCTTGCGCCGACCTACCGTGACTTCGCTACTTCGAGGCAGCCTTCGCCTTCTTCTTGGCCGCGGGCTTCTTCCTCGCAGCCGGCTTCTTGGCGCTCTTCGAGGCCTTCTTCCTCGCCGCCTTCTTCGAGGATGCCGGCTTCGGTGCGCCGTTCGACCGTCTGACCTCGGCGCCCCCGCCGGTCTCGCCGCGCACGGCCGCAAGGCTCTCCTCCAGCGCCGCCATCAGGTCGGGGGCCTTGGTCGGCTCGGGCTCCTCGCTGGGGGCGCTGACCACCCCCTTGCCGGCGGCCTTGAGCTCCAGCACCTCCAGCAGCTCCTCGCGGTACTCGTCGCGGTAGCGGCCTGCGTCGAAGTCGGTGGAGAGCGAGGAGATCAGCTGCTTGGCCATCTCCAGCTCGCGCTTGTCGGCCTGCTTCGGCCTCTCCTCGAACAGCTCCGAGCGCAGGTCATCGGGGTCGGTGACCTCGTCGGCGAAGCGCATCGTCGCCATCGTCAGCACCCCCTCCATCGGGCGGATCGCCGCCAGGTGCTCCTTGTTGCGCAGCACGAAGCGGGCGACGGCGACCTTGCGAGTCTCGCCCATCGCCTGCACCAGCAGGGCGTAGGCCTTCTCGGCGCCCTTGTCGGGGCCGAGGTAGTAGGGGTGCTCGAAGTAGATCGGGTCGATCTCGTCGAGGTCGACGAAGTCCTGGATCTCGATCGCGCGGGTCTTCTTGGGATCGAGCTCGGAGAGCTCGTCGCGCGAGAGGGTCACGTACTGGTCGGGGGCGAACTCGTAGCCCTTGACGATGTCGTCGTAGGAGACCTCCTCGCCGTCGGCCTCGGCCACGCGCTTGTGGCGCACGCGCGAGCCGTCGGACTCGCGCAGCTCGCGGAAGCGCACCGTCTGCTTGGAGACGGCGCTGTAGAGCTTCACGGGCACGTTCAGCAGCCCGAAGCTGATCGACCCGCTCCATATCGCTCTAGCCATTCCTCATCACCGCCTCCGGCCGCTGGACCTCGACGAGCTCATCGCTGGCTTCGACGTTCGCCAGGTTACCCCTGGGGGGCGGTTCGCAAGCGGGCGTGCGATTGCGCCGCGGGCCGCGCCGCGCTCCCGCAAACGATCCGACGCAAGGCTTCCGAGCCGGTACCGCGGGGGGGCCGGCGCCCCCAGCCGTGCCTCAGTCCTCGCGCACGACCTCGCGCGGATCCTTGTCGTCGCGCATGCCCTTGAAGGCCGGCTGGCGCAGGGTGCCCTCGCGGGTCCACTCCGTCCAGGCGACCTCGCAGACCAGCTCCGGCTCGCACCAGACCGCCTGCCGGGCCTTGGGGCCGCGCGGGCCGCCGACGTCGAAAGGGGAGCTGGCGCGTCGGCGCTTGGCCAGCTCCTTGGTCAGCAGCGCGATCTCGTCCTGCTTCAGGCCCGACCCGACGGCCCCGGCGAAGACGAGCGACTGCGCCTCGCCACGCTCGAGCTCGCCGGCGCGGCGGTCGTAGTGGCCGACCAGCAGCGAGCCGACCCGCTCGGCGCGGCTGCCCTCGCCCGGGATGTGGCCTCCGATCACGAACTCCTGGCGCCTCCAGACCCGCGCCTTGATCCACTCGCCGCTGCGCCTGCCGGGGCGGTAGGGGCTGTCGAGGCGCTTGGCGACGACGCCCTCGAGCCCCTGGCGCCTCGCGGCCTCGAACAGGTCCCGTCCGCCGCCGCGGTGCCAGGTGGGCGTGTGCCACCGGTCCCCCTCCAGGCTCAAGGCTTCGAGCAGGGCGCGCCGGTCGGTGTAGGGCAGCTCCCGCGTGCTGCGCCCGTCAAGGTGCAGCAGGTCGAAGACCATGTAGTCCACGGGCGTCTCGGCGAGCCGGGAAGCGACCGCCGCGGACGAGGTCAGCCCCATGCGCCGCTGGATCAGCTGGAAGCTCGGCCGCCCGCCTTCGTCCAGCGCGACCACCTCGCCGTCGACCACGGCCGCCCGATCGGAGAGCTGCTCGGCGATCGGCTCGAGCTCGGGGTAGCGCAAGCTCACGTCCTCACCGCGGCGGCTTCGCATGCGCCACTCCCCGCGCTCGGCGAAGCCGAGCGCGCGAACCCCGTCCCACTTGATCTCGTATCCCCAGGCGTCCTCCTCCGCCGCGGAGGGCAGCGGCGCCGGCTTCGCCAGCATCGGTTCGATCGCGGAGGGGAACGGCTCCTCGGGCAGCCCTGCGAGGGGGTCGGCGGTCACCGGGGGATTATCGGCGCGGAGGCGGGCGCCGCCGGAGGCCGAACTCAGGATGCGAGCAGCGCGGCCACCCGCTCGGCCACCACCGCAGGCCGCCGCGTCACGTCCCGCCAGGTGAAGCGCAGGACCCGGAAGCCGGACACGGTGAGGATCCCGTCGCGGTCGCGGTCCTGCTGAAAGCCCCTTCGGGTGTCGTGGCTGCCGCGGCCGTCGACCTCGACCACGAGGCCGGCGGCCGGCCAGAGGAAGTCGACGGTGAGCCCGAGCAGCGGCGCGTTGACCAGGGGAGGCGGCAGCTCCAGGTCGCGACAGATCCCGAGGAAACGCTCCTCCAGCTCCGAGCGGGTCAGGGTCGAACCGGCTTCGTGCTCGCGGAGGAGAGCGCGAAGGGGAGCGGGGAGGCGTCGGGCGCCGGGAGGAGCACCCTCATCGAATGCGGCCGGGCCGAGGAGCCGCAGGCGCTCCGCCTCGTCGAGCATTCGCTCCAAGGGGCGGCCGCGGGTCCCGGATGCGGCCAGGTCAACGATCGTGCGCCGCGGGGAGGTGACCGGGATGGCGTCGTGAAGCCCGATGTCGGTGCCGGAGAGGGTCGTCGAGCGGTGGAGCCTGATCCCGCCGCGCCGCGCCCGGCCGCCGTGGTCGGGGACGGTGACGTCTATGTCGCCCCCGCTCGGCGCGCTCAACCGCCAGAGCGCGGCGGCGGCTCCGTGGCTCAGCAGTGCCCCCTCACCGCAGGCGAGCACCGCCGCCATCCAGCGCCCGCGCCAGGAGAGATCGTGCCCCCCGACGGCGTAGACCCCGCGATGAAGGCGGGTCAGCCACCCCGCCGCCGCGCGGCCGAGAAGCTGCTCGTCGCTGAGGCCGGCGTCGCGCAGCTGGCGCCGGGCGATGACGCCGTGCTGACGGGCGGCGAGTCCGAGGATCGCGACCGCGATCGGGTCCGTGGCGACCCTCCGGGGCATAACCCCGATAAGTCGCCACGACGCCGGGTTCGCCCCCGGCTCCCGGTGCTCGATGGCGAGTCTTCCGGACCTGACCCCGCCGACTCGCCATCTGCGCTGCAAGGACCGCGGCGGAGCGCCTTCGGGACGGGTCGTCGGGCCGGCGCCGCCCGGATCGCCGGCGCTCGCCACAATCGGGAGGGTGCTTTTCGAGCTCGACCAGGTCTTCTACTCGCGCGCGGGCCTCGAGGTGCTGCGCGGGCTCAGCGCCCGGCTCCCGAGCGGCGCGAGCTGCCTGTTCGGGCCCTCGGGGAGCGGCAAGTCGACGACCCTGCGGCTGCTGAACCGGCTGATCGACCCCGACCGGGGACGGGTCCTCTACGAGGGCTCTCCGGTCGAGCAGCGCGACGTGCTCGAGCTGCGGCGCGAGGTCTGCCTGGTCCCGCAGCTGCCCGCCCTGATCGGGGGCAGCGTCGCCGACAACGTCGCCTACGGCCCGCGCCTGTCGGGACACAGCTTCGACTCACGCGCCCCGCTGGAACTCGCCGGCCTGGACGCGAGCTTCGCCGAGCGGCCCGCCGACAGGCTCTCGGTCGGCGAGCAGCAGCGGGTGATGCTGGCCCGGGCGCTGGCCCTGCAGCCGCGGGTGCTGCTGCTGGACGAGCCGACCGCGGCGCTTGACGCGGCGGCGACGGCGGCCGTCGAGCGCACCCTGGCCGACCTTCGCGAGCGCACGGCGATCTCGATCGTGCTGGTCACCCACAGCGAGGAGCAGGCCCGCCGCCTCGCCGACTGGGTAGTTCGCATCGATCGGGGGCGGACCGTCGCCGAGGGCCCCGCCGAGCAGACGATCGCGCTCGAGATCGCCCCGGAGCCCTCCCCGCAGCCCGCGGCGGAGGGCGAGCGGGGCAGAGCGCGTTGAGCACGCCGATCGACGTCAGCCTGGGACAGGTCGCGGCCTCGCTGGTCCTGGTCGCGATCGCGATCGCGGCGTCGCGCTGGCGCGACGCCGGCCTCGAGGAGGACATCGCCGTCGCCGTCGCGCGCTCGTTCGTGCAGCTGACCGCGATCGGCTACGTGATCGACGTGATCTTCCGGCAGGACGACGCAGCCCTCGTGATCGGGTTGCTCGCCGTGATGGTCGTGTTCGGCGCCTTCACGGCGCGGCGCCGAGCCGACCGCGTGCCGGACGCCCTCTGGCCCCTGCTGGCGGCGCTGTCGCTGGCGGCGGCCACGACGCTCGGCCTGGTGCTGGCGCTTGGGATCTTCGAGCCCGAGCCCCGCTACGTCGTCCCGGTGGGCGGGATGGTGATCGGCAACGCGATGACCGCGGCGGCGGTGGCGCTCAACCGCCTCGGCGAGGACGTCTCCGACGGCTCGCGCGAGATCGAGGCCTCGCTGGCGCTGGGGGCGACCTCGACCCAGGCCATGAACCCGCTGGTCAGGCGGAGCCTGCGCTCGGGGATGATCACGCTCGTGGACTCGACCAAGACGACCGGGCTGATCTTCTTCCCGGGGACGATGGTGGGGATGCTGCTCGCCGGCGCCGACCCCGTCGACGCGGTCAGGCTTCAGCTGATCCTGCTCTACGCGCTGCTCGGCTCCGTGGCGATCGCGGCCCTGACCGCGACGACCCTGGCCCGGCGCAACTTCTTCACGCCCGCCCACCAGCTGCGCGAGCCGCCCGCGCCCTGAGCCCCGGCCGTCCCGCGCCCCTGCCTCAGCGGCGGTAGGTGAAGCGGTTGCCGAGCAGCTCGGTGATCGTCACGAAGCGATAGCCGCGGTGACGCAAGTGGGAGAGGATCCGCGGCAGCGCCTCGACCGTCTGCCCCCGCGGCCCGCCGCCGTCGTGCATGACCACGATCGAGCCGTTGCGGGCGTTGGCGATCACGTTCGAGGCGATCGCAGAGGCTCCGGGGCTCGTCCAGTCGCGGGGATCCACGTCCCAGCTGATCGTGGTCATCCCGAGGGCGCGCGCCCGCGCCACGAGTCCCGAACTGACCGCTCCGCCCGGGGGCCGGAACAGGCACGGCTGGAAGCCGGTCGCGTTTCGCACACGTCTGTTGGTTGCGCGCATCGACGCCGCGGATGTCCTGATGTCGTGCCCGTAGGAGTGATTGCCGATCTCGCTGCCCGAGTCGAGGATGTGGCGGAGCACGGAGGTGCGGCCGCCGAGCTGGGTGCCGACGACGAAGAAGGTCGCCTGCGAGTTGAAACGGTCGAGCACGCGCAGAACCGCGTTCGTGTAGTCGCTCGGCCCGTCGTCGAAGCCGATCGCGATCCGCTTGCGCCCCCGCGGGCCGTGGTTGCGAAAGGCCGGCCCGCGATGGGTGCAGCCGCTCGGTCGCACGCTGTCCAGTCGCAGCCGGGCCATCCTGCCGGACGCCGGCATGCTGTCCTCACAGGCGAGGCCGGTGGGGGCGCAGGCGCCTGGCCAATGACTCTGGAGCGACCAGCCGACTCGTCCGGGCCGGAGCCCGGCCGCGCCCATGGCGAAGCTGACCCGCACGCGCGTGGCGCTGGCGCGGCCGAGCCGGGCCCGGATCAGGGAGCGGCGCCCCGCCCGCCCGTCAGCGGAGGGCCGCGAGAGCGCGAGCACGTTGCGGCGGCGCTTCGGCGGACCCAGGCAGAGCTGGCGCCGCTTGCGCTGGAGCAGCTGCAGGCAGATCCAGGACTGCCCGGGCAGCGAGCGGTCCGGGAACCGCGTGAGCTCGGTCAGGGCGAAGGGGCCGCTGGTCTGGAGCTCCAGCACGAGCCGGGGGCCACCCTGGGTCAGGTCGGCCGAGCTCAGCTCGAGCGAGGGCGCCGAGGCGCTCGCCGGGCCGCTCCCGGCGCAGGCGAGGGCGAGCGCGGCGGCCAGCGTGGAGCCGGCGATCCGCGCGCGGCCCCGCGCGCCGCTTCCGCGACCGGCGGGATCCTGCATCGATCTCGAGCTTTTCAAGCTGCCCCTGAACTCCATTCCACAGGCCCCCTTGCCCAGCGACAATAGCCCGGGACCGAGCCGGGTGACCCTCCCTAGACTCGGACTCGGTGACGGAGAGCCGGCGCAAGCTGTTGACGCTGATCGCCACGATCCTCGGCTCGACGATCGTCTTCCTCGACGGGACGGTGGTCAACGTGGCGCTGCCGGTGATCAGCGAGGACCTCGATGCCGGGCTCGCCGACCAGCAGTGGATCGTCGAGGCCTACATGCTGGCCACCGTCTCGCTGCTGCTGGTCGGCGGCGCGCTCGGGGACCAGTTCGGCCGTCGGCGCATCTTCATCGCCGGCCTGATCGGCTTCGGCGTCACCTCGGTGCTGTGCGCGATCGCGCCGACAAGCGAGACCCTGATCGGCTCCCGCGCGCTGCAGGGCCTCGCGGGGGCGCTGCTGGTTCCCGGCTCGCTGGCGATCCTGACCGCGACCTTCGAGGGGGCCGAGCGGGGCAAGGCGATCGGCACCTGGACCGCGTGGACGGGGATCGCGACGGTGTTCGGTCCCGCGGGCGGGGGGGCCCTGGTCGAGGCGCTCTCCTGGCGCGCGATCTTCTGGGTCAACATCCCGCTGATCGTCGGCTGCATCCTGCTGGCGCTGGCGTGCGTGCGCGAGAGCGTCGACCCCGAGGCCGACCGCGCCATCGACTGGCTCGGGATCGCGCTCTCGGCGGTCGGGCTCGGAGGCCCCGTCTACGCCCTGATCGAGCAGCCGCGCGAGGGCTGGGGCAGCCCGATGGTCTACGTGCCGCTGATCGGCGGCGTGCTGCTGTTCGCGTTCTTCCTCTTCTGGGAATCGCGATACCGGCACGCGATGCTCGACCTGCGCCTATTCCGGATCAGGAACTTCGCGATCACGAACTTCGAGACGCTGATCGTCTACGCCGGCCTGATCGGCGCCTTCCTCTTCGTCACCCTGTTCCTGCAGCAGACGGCCGGCTACTCGCCGCTCGCCGCCGGGTTCGCCACCATCCCGATCTCGCTGCTGCTGTTCCTGCTCTCACCGCGCTTCGGCAGGATCGCGATCAGCACCGGCCCGCGGATGCCGATGTGCGTGGGCCCGATCGTCGGCGGAATCGGCCTGCTGCTGCTGACCCGTGTCGGCGCCGACGCCGACTACGTGACCGAGGTGCTGCCCGGCGTGCTGGTCTTCGGCCTCGGGCTCTCGGCCACCGTCGCCCCGCTGACGGCGACGGCCCTGAACTCGGTCGAGCAGCGCTACGCGGGGATCGCCTCGGGCATCAACAACGGCGTCTCGCGCATGGCGGGCCTGCTCGCGATCGCCGTGCTCGGCGCCCTGATCGCGGGCCAGTTCGGCTCCACCGTCAACGCAGAGGTGGCAGACGCGGCGCTGACTCCGGGCGCCGAGCAGGCCCTCGAGTCGGCCAAGGCGAACCCGTTCGTCCCGCCCGACACCGGCGGGCTCGCGTCCGGAGAGGCCGAGGCGGTCGCGGCGGCCGCGACCGAGGGCGCCGAGTCCTCGTTCCATCTGGCGATGGTCGTGAACGGGATCCTGATGATCATCGGCGGCCTCGTCGCCGGGATCGGGATCCAGAACCCGCGCCGGGAGGACGATTGGATCGCCCCGCGGGCTGCTCCCGCGGGGGAGTGCGCCCGCTGCGACGAGGCGGGGCACACCGGGGACCACCACGAGCACTCCGCCGAACCGGCCGCGACGCCTGGGTGAGGGTGGCGCGGCGGGCCGCCGCCGCGCAATACGCTGCCGACGATGAAGATCTTCAGCGGCATCCAGCCGACGGGCAAGAAGCACCTGGGCAACTACATCGGCGCGATTCGCCAGTACGTCGAGGGCCAGGACGAGGGGGATCCCGCGATCTACTGCATCGTCGACCTGCACGCGATCACCGTGCCCTGGGACCCGGCGGTGCTGCGCTCGAACGTGCACGACACCACCGCGATCCTGCTCGCCGCGGGACTCGACCCCGAGCGCTGCATCCTCTTCCGCCAGTCCGACGTGCGCGAGCACACCGAACTCACCTGGCTGCTGACGGCGCTGACCGCGCACGGCGACCTCAACCGCATGCACCAGTTCAAGGACAAGTCCGCGAAGCAGCGCGAGCTGGTCTCGGCCGGCCTCTTCCTCTACCCGGTGCTGCAGGCCGCCGACGTGCTCGCCTACAAGGCCGACACCGTGCCCGTCGGCGAGGACCAGCGCCAGCACGTCGAGCTGATGCGCGAGATCGCCCGCCGCTTCAACGAGCGCTTCGGCCCCGTGATGGTGGAGCCCGAGCACCGCATCCCCGAGGTGGGCGCCCGGATCATGGACCTGCAGCAGCCGAGCAACAAGATGGCGACCACGGGAGGAAGCGAGCAGGGCACGGTCTACGTGCTCGACGAGCCCGCAGCGATCACCAAGAAGGTGAGGAGCGCGGTCACCGACTCGGGCACCGAGGTGACCCGCTCGGGCGAGGGCAAGGAGGGAATCGCGAACCTGATCGAGATCCTCTCGGTGGCGCGCGGCAGCGAGATGGACTCGATCGAGGCCGAGTTCGAGGGCTCGGGCTACGGCGACTTCAAGGGGGCTGTGGCCGAGGCGGTGGTCGACTACCTGGCGCCCGTGCGCGAGCGCTACGCCGAGCTGCGCCCCGACGAGGCCGCGCTCGAGCAGGCCCTGGCCGCCGGCGCCGAGAAGGCGCGCGCGATCGCCGCCGAGACGCTGGCGGAGGTGCGCCCGGCGATGGGCACCGGGCCGGCCTGATCACCGGATAGTCAGAATGCGCCACTCGCGCCGGCCGGGCCCAGGGCTTGGGCTCGGGTCGGCACGGGGGATTTTCGAAAGGGGAGGCGATGCGTTCTCGGACCAGGATTACGACGGCGACGGCGCTGGCTGTGGCGGGAGCCGTTCTGGTCCTGCCCGTGGGAGCGAGTGCGACCGACCGACATTCCGGTGGCGACTACCTCTGACGTCCCGGCGGACGACGAGGCCTGCTCCCTGCGGGAGGCGATTCAGGCGGCCCAGACCAACAGCTAGATCGGGCCGGCCAATGCCTTCATCGGAAACCACTCCCACCAGATGGGCGGCGCCATCTACACCAGCTCCGAGGGAGACACCGACGACGAGCCTGTCGTCGAGGTCCGGAACACCACGATGAGCGGCAACACGGCGGACGTCGGAGGAGGGGCCGTCGGCTTCGCCTTCGGCCTGGGCGGAACGCTGTTCATCAATTCTCCACGATCGCCGGCAACAGCACTCCCACGGCGGGCCAGGGCGGCGGCATCAACACGACCGCGGGGATCAACGAGTCCATCCTCGGCGCCAACAACATCCTCACGGGCAACACCGCTGCCGGAGCGCCGTCGAACTGCAACAACCCCGAGGACGAGTTCTCGGGCCCTGGGGTCGAAAGCGGGCCGAGCGCATGTCTCCCGGGCAGCACCGTCGTGGACCCACTGCTTGCGCCACTCTCATACAACGCCACCGGCAGCGGGACGACGCGGACCCACGGCCTGTATGACGGCAGCCCGGCCCTGGACTACGAGACGAATCTGGGCAGCTGCAATCTGGCCAGCGAGCTGCAGGGCGTCGACCAGCGCGGAATCGCGCGCCCGATCGGCACCGGCTGCGACGCCGGCGCCTTCGAGGGCTCGGTGGGCCCGAAGCCCGCCAGCCCGCCGGTCGACCCGGGTACGCCGCCCGCGACGACCAAGAAGTGCAAGAAGAAGAAGAAGAAGAAGTAACGCCGGGGGCCGGGTCCGCACAGCCGCGTAAGCTGGCCGCGTGACATCGGTCTCCGAGCTGGAGCTGGACCTGGACGTCTTCCAGGGACCGTTCGACCTGCTGCTGGCGGTGCTGCTTCGCGAGGAGATCAGCATCGCCGAGGTCGAGCTGGGCGAGATCGTGCTCGCCTACGTCGAGCACCTGGAGGAGGCCGGCGAGCTGGACCTCGAGGCCGTGACCGAGTTCCTGGTCCTGATCGCGGCGCTGCTGGAGCTGAAGTCGCGGCTGCTGCTGCCAGGCGAGCCTGGCGAGGGCGAGCTGGGGTCGCAGGAGGCGGCGGACGAGCTGCTCGCGCGCATGCTCGAGTACCGGCGCTACAGCGAGGCCGGCAAGGTCCTGGAGCGGATCCTCGAACGAGAGGGCGGGGTCATGTACCGCTCGGCGCCGCCGCCCCCGGAGCTGCGCCGGGCCGCCCTGGACGCGGCCGTGCAGGTCTACGAGCCCGACCGCCTGGGCTCGGCGCTGGGCGACCTGCTGACCCTGCCTCCCGACCCCGACGTGCGCCACATCCGCAGCACCGTCTCGCTGCACCGGCGCCTCAGCGTCGTGCGCGAGCTGCTGCGGCGCAGGGGCTCGATCGACTTCGACGAGGCGTTCGGCCGCGAGGACCGCGTCACTCAGGCCGTCACGTTGTTTGCACTGCTGGAGCTGTATCGCCGGGGCGAGGCGACGTGGGTCCAGAAGGAGACCTTCGGCCCGATCGAGGTCAAGGGGAGCTGAGCCCGGCGCGACGAGAGGATGGGGAGTTGAGGAGGAAGACGAGATGAGCGAGCAGGACCCCCTGGTGGGCCAGGTCGAGGCGCTGCTGTTCCTCTCGTCGGACCCCGTCAGCGCCGCCGAGCTGGCGGACGCGCTCGAGGCCGAGGAGGAGGCCGTCGCCGGCGCGCTCGACGCGCTCGAGGGCGAGCTGGAGCAGGGCGGGCGCGGGCTGAGGCTGCGCCGCGTCGCCGGCGGCTGCGCGCTCGCGGCGATGCCGGAGGCCGAGGACGCCGCGAGGAGGCTGCTGGCGAAGCCGCGGACGCCGCCGCTGACCCAGGCCCAGGCCGAGGTGCTGGCGATCGTCGCCTACCTGCAGCCGGTCTCGCGGCCCGAGGTCGCCCGGATCAGGGGCGTCGCCTCGGACTCGGCGGTCTCGAGCCTGAGCGAGCGCGGGCTGATCGAGGAGCGCGGCCGCAGCCGCTTCGGCGCGGTCACCTATGCGACCACGACCCTGTTCGAGAAGCTGTTCGGCCTCTCGGGCCTCGACGCGCTGCCCGATCCGTCGCAGTTCGACCCGACCCCCGGGGACGAGCGGGAGCTGCGCGAGCGGCTGTTGAAGGCGGGCGAGCAGCGGGCGGAATGAGGCGTCTGCTGGTGATCGCGGCCGCGGCATGCGGCCTGCTCGTAGTTCCCTCGTGGGCGCCCGCGGCGACGATCGAGGTCGATGCCTCGGCCGACGAGTACGGGTAGAACCCGGCCGCCTGCTAGCTGCGCGAGGCTGTGAGGGCCGCCAACGAGAACACCTCCTTCGGCGACGGCTGCGCGGCCGGCGGGGCGACCCTCGACGTGCTCGAGCTCACGGCCGGCGGCCACGCGCTCACGCGCGCGGGCACCGGCAACCAGATCGGCGCCGACACCTCGCCCGTCGGCGGAGCGCTGGCCGCCGGGGACGCCGTGATCGCCAACTCGACGGTCAGCGACAACATCGGCGGCCGGGCGGGCGGGCCGCGCGCGGGCCACTGCGTCGGCGGGGCCGAAGATCGCGACGCGGCTGATCCCCTACCCGCGCAGCCGCAAGCTCGACATGGCCGCCTACTCGAAGCGGCACTACGGCCAGCGCCGCTGGCAGCTGGACGACCCGAAGCTGATCGTGATCCATTTCGCCGAAGCCGGCAGCATCGGGGCGATCTACAACATCTTCGCCCCGAACCGGCCCGACGCCGAGTACGGCGAGCTGCCCGGCGTCTGCTCCCACTACGCCGTGGGTGCCGGGGGCGGCGCCGTCGAGTTCGTCAAACCCGGAATCCGCTGCCGGCACGTAGTCGGCCTCAACCACGTCTCGATCGGGATCGAGCACGTCGGCTTCAGCGACCGAGAGGTGCTGGGACGCAAGGCTCAGCTGCGCGGTTCGCTGCGGTTGACCCAATCGCTGCGCTGCCACTACGGGATTCCGGTGAAGCGGGTGATCGGCCACGCCGAGAGCCTCTCCTCGCCCTTCTACAAGGAGCTCGACCCGGACTTCCGGGGGCGAACCCACGGCGACTTCAAGCGCGCTTCGATGCGCGTCTATCGCCGCGAGCTGGCCAAGCTCGGCGACTGCTGAGGCGCCCCGAGCCGGTCGCGCTCGCGGCGGTCAGAATCCGCGCATGCGACTCGCCAAGTACCTCGCCCACGGGGGCATCGCGTCGCGACGCGCCGCGGAGGAGCTGATCCGGGCCGGGCGGGTGCGGGTGGGTGACGAGGTGGTCACCGACCCGGCCCGCGACGTGGACGAGTCCAGCGGGGTGCAGGTGGACGGCCGGGCCGTCGTGCCCGAGCGGGTCGAGGTCTGGATGGTCAACAAGCCCGCCGGTGTCGTCTCCACCGCGAAGGAGCCGGGGCGCCGCCGGGCCGTGACCGAGCTGGTCAGCTCGTCCGGGCGCCTCTACCCGGTCGGGCGCCTCGACGCCGACTCGACGGGCCTGATCCTGCTGACCAACGACGGCGAGCTGGCCAACAGGCTCACCCACCCTCGTTACGAGGTCCCGAAGTCCTACGCGGTCACCCTTGCGCGGCCCCCCTCGGCGCGCGACCTGGAGCGGCTGCGGCGAGGGGTCAAGCTCGAGGACGGGCCGACGGCGCCCGCCGAGGTGCGGCGCCACGGCGAGCGCCAGATCGAGATCACGGTCCGCGAGGGGCGAAACCGCCAGGTCCGGCGGATGGCCGAGGCCGTCGCCAACCGGGTGGTCGCGCTCGAGCGCGTCCGCTTCGGTCCGCTCGAGCTGGGAGCGCTCGCGCCCGGCGCCGCCCGCCGCCTCTCCGGGCGCGAGGTCGGCTCGCTCTGGGAAGATGGCGCTCGATGAGCGAGCAGCAGCAGCGGCTGTGGGCGGTGCGGGGCGCGACCAAGGTCGAGCGCAACGACCCCGAGCAGATCCTCTCGGCGACCGAGGAGCTGATGCGCGAGCTTCTGTCGCGGAACGAGCTGGAGCTCGACCGGATCGTGAGCTGCATCTTCACCTCCACCCACAACCTCAACGCCGAGTTCCCCGCGGTGGCGGCGCGGAACGTGGGGCTGAACCACGTGCCGCTGCTCTGCGCCCAGGAGATCGACGTGCCAGGGTCGATGCCGGGGGTGGTGCGGGTGCTGGTGCACTACTACGCGCCGGCGGGCCACGAGCCCTCGCACACCTACCTGGGCGAAGCCCAGGCGCTGCGATCGGACCTGACCGCGGCCCAATGAGGTTCGATTCCCGGCCCGTCACAATGAGGCCGTGACCGTCACCTTCGCCGAGAAGCTCGCGCGCATCCCGAGCTATGAGCCGGGCGCCTCGCTCGACGACGCCAGGGAGCGCGCCGAGACCGCGGACGCGATCAAGCTCGCCTCCAACGAGTCGCCGCTGGGGCCGCACCCAGAGGTGGTGGAGGCGATCGCCGCGGCCGCGCCCGGGATCAACCGCTACCCCGATCCGGAGGCGCGCCTGCTGCGCACGCGGATCGCCGAGCGCTGCGAGACCGAGCCCGGGCGCGTTGCGGTCGCCAACGGCTCCTGCGAGTTCCTGCTCGCCGGGGCGCTGGCGCTGTGCGAGCCCGGCGACGAGATCCTCTACGCCTGGCCCTCGTTCTCGATCTATCCCTACATGGCGCCGCTCTCGGGGGCCCGCGAGGTCCGAGTCCCGCTCGACGACGCCTGGGAGCACGACCTCGACGCGATGCTCGCCGAGATCACCGCCGCGACCCAGATCGCCGTCATCTGCAACCCGAACAACCCGACGGGGACCTACCTGCCGGTCGAGCGCATCGGTTCCTTCCTCGAGCAGGTGCCGAAGCGGACCACCGTGATCCTCGACGAGGCCTACGTCGAGTTCCAGGCCGTCGACGACCCGGGCGCGAGCGTGGACCTGCTCGCGGACTTCCCGAACCTGGTGCTGCTGCGGACCTTCAGCAAGATCTACGGGCTCGCCGGGCTGCGGGTCGGCTACGCGCTCGGCTCGCCCCAGTTCCGCGCCGCCGTGGACGCGGTGCGCCAGCCATTCAGCGTCAACGCGATCGCCCAGTCGGCGGCCTGCGAGGCGATCCGCCACCAGGATGACGTCGAGACCAGGATCGAGCGCAACCTCGTCGAGCGCCTGTTCGTCGAGGAGGGCCTGGCCGAACTCGGTCTCGAGAGCGCCGACTCGCAGGCGAACTTCGCCTGGGTCTCGCTCGGGGAGCGCGACGAGGGCGAGGTGGTCGCGTCGCTGACCAAGGCCGGCGTCGCCGTCCGCCCCGGCACGCCGCTCGGCGGCCCCGGCAACCTGCGCGTCACCTACGGCACCCGCGCGGAGAACGAGCGCTTCCTCGCGGCGCTGGCAGAGGCGATCTGAGCGCCTGCCGGAGGCGATCTGAGCGGCCTGCCGGCCGCTCGGGCAGCAGAAAAAGCGCAAGACGAAGCAGCGCTCTGGTACAACCTCTCAGGCATGAAGCTCCAGGGCGCGCAAGATCATCCCTTCGGCCGCACCGCGGCCCGTTCGCGCGCCCTCGGGTCCCACACCCCTGGGTCGGTGTCCCCACGGGCCACCTCCTGGTACTGGCGATTTAGCTAGGCGTCCGGCCCGCGGCCGCGCCGACTTCCGGCGGCCGCAGACCGAATCCCCACCGCCGGGCGCCGTTTCCGGGCAAGGACGACCGCCGTACCAGTAGAAAGAGGCTCAGAATGATCATGGAGATGAAGGAACTACCGACAAGCCGAGAGGGGAAGGTTCGCGACCAGCGCATAGAGCGTGTGGTCGAGTTGATCTCGCCCGCGCAGATCCTCGAGGAGCTGCCGCTCAGCGCCGAGCAGGAGGACATGGTTGTCGCGCACCGCTCCGAGGTCGCGCGCATCCTCGACCGCGAGGACGACCGTCTGCTCGTCGTGGTCGGGCCCTGCAGCGTGCACGACGTCGATGCCGCGCTCGAGTACGCGCAGCGCCTCAGCGCCCGGGCCGACGAGCTGCGGGGCGACCTATGCGTCGCGATGCGGGTCTACTTCGAGAAACCCCGCACCACGATCGGCTGGAAGGGCCTGATCAACGACCCCCACCTCGACGGCAGCGGCGACGTCAACAACGGGCTGCTGCTGGCCCGCGGGCTGCTGCGCGAGGTGCTCGACCTCGGGCTGCCGATCGGCTGCGAGTTCCTGGACCCGATCACCCCGCAGTACATCTCCGACATCGTCGCCTGGGGAGCGATCGGCGCCCGCACGACCGAGAGCCAGATCCACCGTCAGCTCGCCTCCGGGCTGTCGATGCCGGTCGGCTTCAAGAACGGCACCGACGGCACCGTCAAGGTCGCGGTCGACGCCGTCAGCGCCGCGGCGGCCAAGCACGCGTTCGCCGGCATCGACGCCGGCGGCACGCCGGCGATCCTGCACACGACCGGCAACGACGACTGCCACGTGATCCTGCGCGGCGGCCGCGGCGCCCCCAACTACGACGCCGAGGGGGTCGGCGCCGCCCTCGATCTGGTCAGGGACGCCGGGCTGCCCGAGCGCCTGGTCGTCGACGCCTCTCACGAGAACAGCAGCAAGGACCACGAGCGACAGCCCGGGGTCGTCGCCGAGGTGGCCGAGGGGATCGCCGTGGGTAACGAGGCGATCGTGGGCGTGATGATGGAGTCCTTCCTCGTCGGCGGCCGCCAGGACCTCGAGCCGGGCGCGGAGCTGGTCTACGGGCAGTCGGTGACCGACTCCTGCATGGACTGGGACACGACCGTGCTCGCACTGGACCGCCTGGCGGCGGCCGTGCGGGAGCGGCGCGGGGCGGAATAGAGCCCGGATGCGCATCGCCGTACTCGGCGTCGGCCTGATCGGCGGCTCGATCGGGCTGGCGGCGCGCCGCCGGCTGGATGCCGAGGTCGCCGGCTACGACACCGACCGCGCGCTGCTGGGCCGCGCCCTCGAGCGCGGCGCGATAACAGAGGCCTGCGAGAGCGTTTCCGACGCCTGCCGCGGCGCCGAGATCGTCTTCTGCGCGGCGCCGGTGGGCGTGCTGCCCGAACTGGCGGCCGAAGCGCTCGCTGCGAGCGGCGCCGACACCGTCGTCACCGACGTCGGCTCGGTCAAGCGCGAGGCGATCGCCGCGCTCGGCGCCGACCCGCGCTTCGTCGGCGGGCATCCGCTGGCGGGCGCCGAGACCGCCGGCGTCGAGAACGCGCGTGACGACCTCTTCGAGGGCGCGCGCTGGTACCTGACCCCGACCCCCAGCACCGGCGGCGTCCTCTATGACCGGGCGCAGGGTGCGATCTCCGCGATCGGCGGCAGGCCGCAGGCGATCGACGCCGAGACGCACGACCGCCTGATGGCGGCGGTCAGCCACCTGCCGCACGTGCTCGCCAACGTGCTCGTGGCCCAGGCCGCGGACGCGCTGGGAGCGGGGGAGTCCGAGCGCATCGGCGAGGTCGGCCCGAGCCTTCGCGACGCGACCCGTGTCGCCGGCGCGAACCCCGCGATCTGGGCCGACATCTTCGCCGGCAATCGCGAGGCCGTCGCCGAGCAGGTCGATGCGGTGGCCGAGCGCCTGCGCGGCGCCGCCGAGCTGTTGCGGAGCGGCGACGCCGACGCGATCGCAGCCTGGCATGCCGAGGCGGCGTCGGGGCGCCGGCTGCTGCTCGAGGAGGAGCTCGAGGGGGCCCGGCTGTGCGAGCTTCGGGTGCTCGTCCCCAACACCCCCGGCGTGGTCGCCGAGATCGCCCTGGCGCTGGGACGGGCCGGGGTCAACATCGAGGACATGGGGCTCTACCCCGCCGCCGACATGCGCTCGGGCGCGATCTCCCTCTACGTCGTCGGCGAGGAGGAGGCCGGGCGCGCGATGGAGCTCGTTCGCGGCCTCGGTCATGACGTCAGCCAGGTCGAGCGATGAGGCCCGCGGCGTGAGGTTCGAGCCGGCCCCGCTGGGCGGCGAGCTGCGACCGCCTCCTGACAAGTCGATCTCGCACCGAGCGGCGCTTGTCGGGGCCATCTGCAAGGGGCCGACGCGGGTCAGCGGCTACCTCGACTCCGCCGACACGCGCGCGACGCTGCGGGCGGTCGAGGCCGTCGGCGCCGTCGTCTCGCAGGGTGACTCCGACCCCAACGGCGGCTTCTTCGTCGAGGTACAGGGAGTCGGCCTGCGGGGCGCCTCCCCCGCCGCGATCGACGTCGGCAACGCCGGCACCCTGCTGCGGATCATGCCCGGCTGGCTGGCGGGGCAGCCCGGGGGCGAGTGGGAGCTGGACGGCGACGAGTCGATTCGGCGCCGGCCAGTCGACAGGATCGCCGAGCCCCTGGGTGGAATGGGGGCGAGCATCGAGAGCCGCGACGGACTGCCTCCCCTGGTCGTCCGGGGCAGCCCCCTGCGCGGCATCGACTACGAGATGCCGGTCGCGAGCGCGCAGGTGAAGTCCTGCCTGCTGCTGGCGGGCTTGCTGGCCGAGGGGGAGACCACCGTGCACGAGCCGGCGCCCTCGCGCGACCACACCGAGCGCATGCTGGCGGCGGCCGGGGTCGCGATCCGGCGCGACGGCGACAGCGTCACGGTCGAGCCGGTCGCCGAGCTCGAGTCAGGCGACGTGACCGTTCCCGGCGACTTCTCGTCGGCCGCCTTCTTCCTCTGTGCGGCGCTGATCGTGCCCGGAAGCGAGCTGACCCTGCGCGAGGTCGGGATCAACCGCCACCGCATCGGACTGCTCTCGATCATCTCCAGGATGGGGGTCGAGATGGGCGGCGCCCACGAGCACGAGCGCGAGCGCGACGTCGTCGTGCACGAGATTCGCGACCCCGGGCCCGAGCCGATGGCCTCGCTGCGGGTGCGCCCCGTCCGGCTGCGGGGGGCAGAGGTCGGCGCCGAGGACGTGCCGGGCGCGATCGACGAGCTGCCCCTGGTGGCGCTGCTCGGCTGCTTCGCCGAGGGCGAGACCGTCGTCAGCGGCGCCGCCGAGCTGCGGCGCAAGGAGTCGGACCGGATCGAGGCCGTCGTCGATGGGCTGACGGCCCTGGGGGCGCGGATCGAGGCCCGCCCGGACGGGTTCGCCGTCGAGGGCACGGGTGAGCTGCGGGGCGGCACGATCGACGCGCGCGGGGATCACCGGATGGCGATGCTGGGCGCCGTCGCGGGCCTCGCCTCGCGCGAGGGCGTCGAGGTCACCGGGTTCGACGCCGTCGAGGTCAGCTACCCGGGATTCGCGCGCGACCTCACGGCGGTGACGACCTAGCAAGGCGAGCGCTCAGAGCGAGCGCTCGACCAGGACCACGTCCAGCCACTCGCCCTCGAGCTCTCCGTGGCGCTCGTGCCTGCCGACGGTGCGAAAGCCGCAGGAGCTGAAGAGGGCGAGGCCGGCCTCGTTGCCGGCGAAGACCCTCGCGGTCAGCTTGTGCAGGCCCCGTTCGGAGGCGCCCTCGATCAGCGCGGCGAGCAGCTCGCGCCCGATCCCGCGCCCGCGCGCGCTGCGCTCCACGAACACCGTCGCCTCGGCGATGCCGTCGTAGTAGTGGTAGCAGGAGCCGGCGCGGGCGAATCCGTTGATCTCTCCGTCCGCCTCCGAGACCAGCACCAGCTTCCAGTGCGCGATCTGGTCAGAGACGACCTCGGGCCGCTGGGGCCGGGTCTCGAACGTCACCGAGCGCTCCTCGTTTCCGTGATTGTGGATCGCCGCGATCGCCTCGGCGTCCGCGAGCCGGATCACCGCTCGTGGCCCAGTGGCCCTCCTCAAGACGTCTCACCGGAAATGACTGGTCCAGATCACCACCATGCTGCGTCCTCGGTCGTCCGCATAGCGCTGCTATTCGGACTCCCTGCCTCCTTGCCTGGCGGCGCCTGGCCTGCGTCATTTCCTGGCGAACGTTCCGAGAAGGGCCACTAGGAGGCGTTGCGGCTCGGGTGGCCCTCGTCCTCGGACTCCAGCACCCGAGGCTGGTGGGCCTCGACCTCGAGCTCGTTCAGCTTCCAGCTCTGCATCAACTCGACCCTATAGCCGCGTCCCGCCCGCCAGGGGGGAAGGGGGTCGCCGCTGACTACCCTGCCGCGCATGGTGATCGCGATCGATGGGCCGGCGGGTGCGGGCAAGTCCACGGTCGCCCGGGGCGTGGCCGAGGCACTGGGCTTCACCTACCTCGACTCCGGGGCGATGTACCGCTGCGTAGCCCTGGCCGCGCTCGAGGCCGGCGTCGGCCTCGAGGACGCCGATGGACTCGGCGAGCTCGCGGAGGCCCTGCGGATCGAGCTGGAGGGGCCGGCGGTTCGGCTCGACCGCCGCGACGTCAGCGCGGCGATCCGCGAGCCCGAGGTCTCGGCGGCCGCCTCGCTCGTCTCGGTCCATCCCCGCGTCCGCGAGGCGATGGTCAGCCGCCAGCGCGAGCTGATCGACGCCGGGGACTACGTCGCCGAGGGTCGGGACATCGGCACCGTGGTCAGCCCGGACTCGCCGCTGAAGGTCTTCCTGACGGCGAGCGAAGCCGAGCGCGCCAGGCGGCGTGCCGAGCAGAGCGGCGGGGACGCCGCAGGGGTGCTGGCGGGCATCCGCTCCCGCGACGAGCGCGACAGCGCACGCGAGCACGGCGCCCTGCGCGCGGCCGACGACGCCGTCCCGATCGACACCACGGGCCTGACCGCCGCGCAGGTCGTGGACCGCGTGGTGGAGCTGGCGCGTGAGCGGGGGCTCCCGTGACCGGGGGCGAGGAGATCCCCGCAGAAGTCGCCGGCGCCGGCGCCGGGGCGCCGCGGCGGCCCCGGGTGGCGGTGGTCGGCTTCCCCAACGCGGGCAAGAGCACGCTGGTCAACCGCCTCTCGGGCGGCAGCGAGGCGGTCACCGACTCCGAGCCGGGGGTCACCCGCGATCGGCGCTCGCTCCCGTGCGAGTGGAACGGGATCGGGTTCGAGCTGATCGACACCGGGGGCATGGACATGGCGGACTCCGACGAGTTGGCCCGATCGGTGCAGGGGCAGGCGAGGGCCGCGATCGAGGACGCCGACGTGGTCATGCTGGTGGTCGACGCGCGAGCGGGGATCGGGCCCGGCGACTCCGAGCTCGCGGCGCTGCTGCGGGGCAGCCCGAAGCCGGTGCTGTTGGTCGCGAACAAGGTGGACAGGCCCGGGGACGAGGCGAGCGCGGCCGAGCTCCATGGCCTCGGCCTCGGCGACCCGCTGCCCGTCTCCGGCACCCACGGCCTCGGCACGGGCGACCTGCTCGACCGGGTTACCGCCGAGCTCGAGGGCGCGCGCGGGGAGGAGGTGCCCGCTGCGAGCCACGACGGGGCGCGCGAGGGCCCGCCCCGGATCGCGATCCTCGGGCGCCCCAACGTCGGCAAGTCGTCGCTGCTGAACCGCCTGCTCGGCTCCGAGCGGGTGATCGTCTCGGATCGGGCCGGCACCACCCGCGATCCGATCGACACGGAGCTGCTCGTGGACGGCGCCACGGTCGTGCTCGTGGATACGGCCGGGTTGCGCCGCCGCGGCAAGGTCGCGGGCACGATCGGGTTCTACGCGCAGCTGCGAACCGAGCGGGCCGCGGAGCGCGCCGACGCGGCGATCGTCGTCTGCGACGCCTCCGAGGGCCTGACAAGCGAGGACCTGCGGGTGGGGGAGGTGGCGATGAAGTCCGGCTGCGCGACCGTGCTCGCCTTCAACAAGTGGGACCTGGTGACCGCGGATGGCCCCTCCGGGGCCGCGTCGCTCGACCTGGAGGATGCCCGCGCCCGCGCGCACAAGAAGCTGCGGTTGCGCCCGCCGCTGCTGACCTGCTCGGCGAGGACGGGGCGCGGGGTCGAGGCCGTGCTGCGCCAGGCGCTCGCCCTCGCCGAGCGCGCGGGGGAGCGAGTGCCGACGCCGCAGTTGAACAAGCTGGTCGCGGCCGTGGTCGCCGACCGCCCGCCACCCGCGCGCCACGGCCGCCGCCTGCGCCTCTACTACGCGGC
>VGBV01000017.1 GCA_016870325.1 Actinomycetota bacterium | reverse complement strand
CCGAGATCGACGGGTTGCTCGCGGAGGGGCGCAGGCCGCTCGTCGTCGGCGGGACCGGCCTCTACCTCCGGGCCGCCCTCTCGGAGCTGGAGCTGCTGCCGCCCGTTCCCCCCGAGCTCCGCGCCGGGGTCGAGTCCGAGCTGGAGCGGCGGGGGCCCGAGGCGCTCCACGCGGCACTGCCCGCCGAGCACGCCGAGGGCGTCGACCCGAACGACCGCAAGCGCGTCGCGCGGCTGACGGAGCTGGTGCGCGCGGGGGTCGAGCCACACGCAGGTGCGGAGCCGCTCTGGAGCACCGACCTGCGCCGCCCGGCGCTGCTCGTGGGGCTGAGCATGGACCGCGAGCGGCTCGCTGCCCGGATCGACGCTCGCGTCGACGCGATGGTCGCCGCCGGCGTCGCCGACGAGGTACGCGAGGTCGCCGAGGCCGGCGCCTCGCGGACCGCGCGGGCCGCTCTCGGGTTCGAGCCGCTGCTGCAGGGACACGACGCCCCGCCCTCAGCGGACGAGGTCGAGGCGGTCAAGGCCGCCCACCGCCGCTACGCGCGCCGCCAGCTCACCTGGATGCGCCGGATGGAGGGCGTGACCGTGGTCGATCGCACCGGGCTCGACGACGCCGGGGTCGCGAGCGGGATCGTGTCGCTGCTCGAGCGACGATGACAACGCTGCGCGGCTGGGATACTGGTGCAATGGAAGAAAACGAGGCGCTTGTGCGCGCCGCGCTCGCAGATTGGAGCCAGAGCGACGAGATCTCGACCGAGGCGATGGCCGGGCGGTGGGTGGCAGAGCCGTCGATCACCGCCCCGGAGGGGTGGCCCGAGTCAGGCTTCTTCCAGGGTCGAGAGGCCGTCATCGACCAGCTGCAGCGCCTCAAGGAGTCCTGGAGGGAGGAGCGGGTCGAGCTGGTTGCAATCGAGTCAGCGGGTGACCGGGTACTGGTCAACGTGCGTTTGCTCGGACAGGGGGAGAGCAGCGGTGTCGAGCTGGACATGCCGTTTTGGAAAGTCTGCACGCTGGTAGAGGGCAAGACAGCCGCATCGGCTTTCACACCGACGAGGAATCCGCCCGGGCGGAGCTCGAGGGCGACTAGGCGCTTCAGGTAGGTACGAGACGTGAAGTTCGAGAAGTGGCAGGCGCTGGGCAACGACTACCTGATCTTCGAATCGGAGGCGCTTCGCTGGGAGCTGACTCCCGAGCGCGTCGGGCTCATCTGCGAGCCACACTTCGGGGTCGGCGCCGACGGCATCCTGCTGCTCTCGAAGCCGGCTGACCCGGCTCACGTGGCCGACCTGCGCATCTTCAACCCCGACGGCTCCGAGGCGGAGCTGTCGGGCAACGGCGCGCGTGAGGCCGTGCTCTACCTGCGGCGGTCAGGCTGGACCGACGCCGACGAGTTCACAATCGGGACCGCGGCCGGCCCGATCACACCGACGATCGTCGACCAGCGCACCTGCGCGCTGAAGCTGGGACGGGCGAGCACGACCTCCGAGGACTACCCATCCGGCCCGGTGGACGGCCGCGGCGAGCTGGAGAGCGCCGGCCGGACCTGGGCCTTCCAGCACGTCTCGATCGGCAACCCGCAGTGCGCGATCGCGGTCGAGGACGCCGATGAGCTCGAGGACCTCGACCTGGCCGAGATCGGCCCCGCGATCGAGTCCAGCGAGCTGTTCCCGAACCGGAGCAACGTCAGCTTCTACCGCGTCGAGGACGGGGGCAGCCGCGTCCGGGCCCGGATCTTCGAGCGCGGGGTGGGGGAGACGCTCTCCTCGGGCACCGGCGCCAGCGGCGCCGCGGTCGCCGCCCGCCTGGCGGGCGCTCCGAGCCCGCTGACGGTGGCGCTCGACGGCGGCGAACTCAGCGTCGACGTCAGCGACGAGCTCGAGGTGCGCCTGACGGGCTGGGCCGAGCCCGTGTGCGCAGGGGATCTGTCTCCGGAGCTGCTGCGGGCGCTGAGCGAGCTCTAGACGGGCCGGGCTGCTTCTTCCGTTTCTTCTTCCGCTTTTTCTTCACGCACTTCCTCTTCTTCAGTCTCTTCCCCTTCCTGCACTTGCCAGTCGGCGACCATCCGCCGGTAGGCGATCTCGGCCTGCTCGCCAACCGCGCGCTCAGCGGCGTTGATCTTCGGGCTGCGAAGCGGGCGCGCGGCACGCTGGTGCCCGCGCTGGGGCTCTGCCCCTACACGAATTCGTTCCCCGAGGCGCGGGCAATTGCCAGGTGAAGCTCCGTGTCAGGCGCCATGAACTCTGGGTCGTCCTCGGCGTCCGCGGTCCCCTGCGCGGCGTCGCGGATGAACTCGAGCTCCTGGTCGGGTCAACGGGTGGCCGCGAGCTCTGCCGCAAGCGGCTCGACCGTCCCGCGGAAAGCGAGGACGCTCCGAATCCTCTCATCGTCGCGCCGCATGCGAGCCATCAGGTAGTCCATGGCAAGCCCGTCCTCGACGGTTGCCGTCACGAAGCTGCCGCCATGCCGGCCGCGACGCGTCTCGACGAGGCGCTCCGCCTCCAGGATCCGCATCGCCGCCTGCACGGTCGCCCGCCCTACCCTGAAGCGCTCGGAAAGCTCGCGGTCGGGCGGAAGCGACTCGCCGTCCTGGATCACCTTCAGGCTGATCTGGCGGCGGATCTGCTCGGCGACGTACTCGTGCGCGCGTAGATGTTCGATCGGCTGGAACCCAATCGTGGACCCGTCGTGGGTTTCCCGGGGTTGGGAGGTCCACGGGTGAGGCCATGCGGGCTCATGCGCGGCCATCGACGGATCCTCCAAGCTACGCCAGCTCGGCCTTGACTCGCCGTTCGACATTGGAGATGGTGGTGGTCATCCGCTCGACCATGGTGTCCAGTTCCTCGTCGGTGGAGACGAAGGCGGGCGCTAGCAGTGTCTGGTCGCCGACGTAACCGTCCGAGGTCGGCTGGGTCGAGTAGACGATCAAGCCCTGCCGCAGGGCCTCCTTATCGATCCCGCGCGCCACTCCGAGCTCCGGTGGGATGAACGACTCACCGTCCCGCGGGTCCACGTACTCGACTCCGAGCAAGAAGCCCCGGCCCCGTACCTCACGAACCAGGTCGAGTTCGCTCACCCGCGCGGTGAGCTTGTCGAGGACCTCGGGGCCGAGGGACCTGACTCGGTCGATCAGCTTGTGCCTCTCGAGGTGGTCGAGGACTGCGATGCCCACGGCGCACGGGAGGGGGGCGCCGTCCCAGGTGTGGCCGGCTTCGAGCAGCCCGGAGCCCTCCGCCACGGCCTCGTACACGTGGTCGGCGGCGAGCACCGCCCCGATGGGGGCGAAGCCGGCGCCGAGCCCCTTGGCAGTCGTGATGATGTCGGGAGTCAGCGGCAGCTGTTCGGCCGCGAACCAGGTCCCGGTTCGTCCCATACCGGTGACGACCTCATCGAGGACGATCAGGAACCCGTGAGCATCGCGTCGCTCCGCAAGGCCGTCCCAGAACAGGGACGGAGGCGAGTATGCGGGCAGCGCGGCGGCGCTGATCGGCTCGCAGACGAACGCTGCGATGCTCTCAGCGCCGTGGGTAGCGATGTGGGCGTCGAATGCGGCCAGCGCAGCCTTCCCGGAGGGGTCGCACCGCCATGTCGACGGAGGGATGTGGAGCTGGTTCTGGATCAGCGGATCGTACGGCGCGCGCATCGCGGGCCGCCCCGACAACCCGAGCGTCGCCATCGTCGGGCCGTGATAGGACTGCGCCGGCGAGATCGTCTTGACGCGCGCCGGTTGCCCCTTCTCGACATGGAAGGAGCGCAGCATCCGCAACGCCGCCTCATTGGCCTCGGCCCCGCCCGAGGTGAACCTCACGCGGTTGAGCTCGGGCGGCGCGATGGCTGCCACGCGGTCCGCGAGCTCCTCCTGCGCTGGGCTCGTGAACTGCTGGTTGTATATGAAGGAGACCTCGCGAGCCTGCTCGCGGGCAGCCTCGATGATCTCCTCGACACCGTGACCGAGACTGGACACCATGGCGCCGCCGCCTACAGCGTCGAGGTAAGCGGCGTCTTCGGAGTCGTAGAGCCAGACGCCCTCCGCTCTCGTGATTAGTGGGTACTGCCGGTCTCGCTCCCGGACGAAGACAGCGGTCTCAGCTGCGCCTACAGTCGGCCCCGCCAGCCTCGGGCGCCTTCTGCTTATGGCCTCCATCAAAAGCCAAATGTACCAAGTTTGCGGATGGCCCCCCGCGGTGCCCTACCCGGGCTGGCTCAGCGAGAGTCCGGGGTTGGTACTCATGCGGAGGCCGTTGATTCGGAGCGAGGCGGTTGGCCACCGGAACTCGGAGTGCGGCAGGTCAACGTGGACTCCGTGGACGAGGTCGGGCGCCTGCAGAGGATCGCATCCGAGTGCGGACGGGAGGTGGACTGCGTCGTCAGGCTCCAGCTCGGCTACGAGGAGCTGCTGCGCGAGGATCCGAGCTTCGAATCGACGATGCGGGTCTGGGAGGGGAAGTTCGGCAGCTCGACCGCCAATGGGGCCGCCGGGGAGGTCGTCGAACGCCTGCTCGAGGCCCCAAACCTGAACTTCGTCGGCCTCTCGCATCACGTCGGGTTCGCCGGCGTGGCAGCCGACTACACAAGGGAGCGGGAGGTGATGCACCACCGGCTCTGCGCTCGCGATATCGCAGCGTTTGCCTCGAGCCTGCCGGTCCCCTGCGAACGCCTCGATCTCGGTGGCGGCTTCCGCTCGGGGGACAGCGTGTACCTGGCGAGTCCCGGAGGGGGCGGGGAGGACGCTGCGGTGCATGAGCTTCCCTCGATCGACGACCACGCGGAGGCGATCGTGGACGAGCTCTCGGTTGTCTATCCGGATCCTTCGGCCAGACCATGCTGCAGTTCGAGTCCGGTGGCTACCAGGTCTCGAATGCGGCGGTGCTGCTCACACGCGTGATTGAGGTCAAGCCGGATCACAACGTCCCGCCGCGGTACTTCGTTGGCGTTGACGCGGCGATGACGATGTTCAGCTCCAAGGGGGCCACTAGCATGGCCTCCGAGGTCCTCGTCGTCGGCCGCGAGCGGGAGGGAGGACCGCTGACCGACGTCGTCGGCCAGAGCTGCAACTACGATTCCTTGGCAGAGGGCGTCGCGGTTCCCACGCCGGCACCCGGCGATCTGCTCGTCCTGCTGGCCCAGGGCGCCTATGGCGACGTGACCGGCAACCAGATGAACGCGCTGTCCCGGCCGGCCGTCGTGCTCGTCGACGATGCACGATCGACGCTGGCCAAGCGCCGCGAAGAGCTCGAGGACGTGACCCGGCGCAACATCTTGCCCGCCTACCTGTGGCGAGGACCGCATACGCGTTGAGATAGCCGCCGAGCCCAGCTTCAGGCGACGCGATCGAGCAAGCCCGGCAGCTGGGTCGAGCAGAGACTACTCTCGACCAATGCCGCCGCCCGGCGTCGATTAGGCCTTGGGCTGCGCAGCAGAAAGCGAGGTAGGCATGGACGTCCAGGATTTCAGTGTCTGGCAAGTCGCGATGGCGCCGCCGGGGCCGCTGCCCGTGCCGTTCGGGGCGGCGAAGCGGTTGACGGCGGCGGCCGGCGCCGCGAACGGCAGGCCAAAGGCCACCGCGACAGCAGTACCCCTCCTGAGCAGTACTCCGCTCATGCAGGGAGAAGGTTCCTGAGCGATTGCGGCGCGTCAACACCGCACCGCGGTCCCTAGTCTGTCGCGACCGATGGCGCTAACCGACCCATCCAAGCGGCTGCAGGCGATCCCGCCCTACATGTTCGCCGAGCTCGAGCGCAAGATCGAGCAGAAGGCGGAAGAGGGGATCAACGTGATCAGCCTCGGCATCGGCGATCCCGATACGCCGACCTTCCGCTACGTCGTCGAGGCGATGCGCGAGGCCGTCGGGGATCCGAGCACGCACAAGTACCCGTCCAACCGCGGCCGCCCCGAGTTTCGTGAGGCCTTCGCCGACTTCTACCTCTCCCGGTTCGGGGTCGAGATCGACGCAGTGGACGAGGTGATTCCCGCGATCGGCGCCAAGGAGTGCATCTACAACCTCTGCTTCGCCTTCCTCGACCCGGGCGACGTCGCGCTCGCCTCGGACCCCGGCTATCCCGTCTACACCGCGGGGCCCGTGCTGGCCGGCGCCGAGGCGCAGCTGCTTCCGCTGGCGCCCGAGCTGGGGTTCGCTCCGGACCTCGACGCGATCCCGGAGGAGAAGCTGGCCGCGGCCCGCCTGATGTTCATCAACTACCCGAACAACCCGACCGGCGCGATCGTCCCCGACGGCTTCTTCGAGCGCGTCGTCGAGCTGGCGCGCGAGCACGAGTTCCTGGTCGCCCACGACAACGCCTACTCCGAGACGACCTACGACGGCTACGTCGCTCCCAGCTTCCTCGCCACCCCCGGCGCCAAGGAGGTCGGAGTCGAGGTCTTCTCGCTGTCCAAGGGCTTCAACATGACCGGCTGGCGCTGCGCGGCGATCCTGGGCAACGCCGATGCGGTCAAGACCTACTGGCGCCTGAAGACCAACGTGGACTCGGGCCTGTTCGAGGCGGTGCAGCTCGCCGGCGCCGCCGCGCTGCGCGGGCCGCGCAAGCACGTCGAGGAGATGTGCTCGATCTACGAGCGCCGCCGCGACCTGGTGGTGGACGCCCTGCGGGAGATCGGGGTAGAGGTGGACGCCCCGAAGGGGACGATCTACGTCTGGGCGCCCGTCCCGGAAGGTCACACCTCGACCTCGTTCGTGGAGATGGTGCTCGAGGAGGCGGCGGTCGTGATCTCGCCCGGCTCGATGTACGGGCCCAGCGGTGAGGGCTTCTTCCGCATCTCTCTGACCACGCCCGACGAGCTGCTGACCGAGGCCGTCGAGAGGCTGCGCTCGCACCTGTCCTGAGGGAGACCATGGCTCGACGGTCGATCAGCGGGCTCTCTCCCGAGATCGAGGCCGTCCCCGGAGGTTGAACCCCGCGCCCGGCGCGCGCTCCGCGCTACCGTCGCTCCATGCGCGTGCCGCTGCTGATCACGCTCGTGGTGCTCGGAGTGGCCCTGTGGGCGTCGCGGGCCGAGGGCGCGAGCGAGGAGCCGCGGCTGGCCGCCGTGGAGGACTGGGCCTTCGCGATCAGCACCGACGTCGACAGCGACGCGCGGGTGGCGCAACTCGCCCCCTTCGACCTGATCGTGGTCGACGGCGAGCAGACGGGCGCGGCCCGGGTCGCGCAGCTGCGGGCTGCGGGCGCGGTCGTGCTCGGCTACCTGTCGGTGGGGACGATCGAGCGCTACCGCTCGTGGTACCGCCGGGCCAAGCCCCACCGGCTCGAGCTGTGGGGCGACTGGGGAGAGTGGTACGCGGACGTGCGCGACCGCCGCTTTCGCGGTCTGATCTCGAACCGGGTGGCGCCGAAGCTGATGGGCAGGGGCCTTGACGGCCTCTTCCTCGACAACGTGGACATGGTGGACGGCCACCCCAAGCAGCGGCGTGGGATGTTCCGGCTTGTGCGCGCCCTGAGCAGGCTGGTCCACGCCCGCGGGGGATTCCTCTTCGCCCAGAACGGGGCCAGGGCGATCAAGCCCGTCTGGGGGGCCCTGGACGGCTGGAACCGCGAGGACGTGAGCTGGACCTGGGACTTCGAGCGCCGCCGCTACCGGGCGCAGAGCGCGAATGAGGTCAGCGCCGCGTCCGCGGAGCTGCGCCGGCTCGCCGATGCCGGCCTGCTGGTCACGGCGACCGACTACACGGCGGCAGGAGACGCCGCCGCCGCCGACTCGATCGCCAACGCCTGCGCGGCGGGGGCGCTGCCGTACGTCAGCAACATCTCGCTGACGCGGATCCCGGCTGTGCCGCTCTTCTGCGAGTAGGCGCTCCTAAGATGAGCGTGGTGGCCGCTTCAGGCGACAACGGGAGCAGCGGGCACGCCGTGCGCGAGGCCGGCGTCGTCAATCCCAGGGCCGCACAGCGGGCGATCGCCGTCGGCGTCATCACCGAGGCTGGTGGCGATCGCGACGAGGTGGCCGAGCTGAAGGAGCTCCTGCGCACGGCGGGGGTCGCTACGGCCGGCGAGCTCGTCCAGCGGCGTGACCGCCCCGACCCGGACCGCTACCTGGGCCGCGGCAAGATCACCGAGCTGAAGCGCCAGCTCAAGGCCGCGAACGCGAACCTGGTCGCCTGCGACGACGAGCTTGCCCCGCGCCAGGAGCGCAACCTGGAGAAGGAGCTGGGGGTGCCGGTGATCGACCGCACCGCCGTGATCCTCGACATCTTCGCCGACCACGCCGGCTCGGCCGAGGGCAAGCTGCAGGTCGAGCTCGCCCAGCTCCAGTACAACCTGGCCCGGCTGCGCGGGCTCTGGACGCACCTCGAGCGCCTCGGAGGTGGGCTCGGCAGCGGCGGCGCCGCGGTCAGCCGGGGGCCGGGCGAGCGCCAGATCGAGATCGACCGCCGCCTCGCCCGCGACCGCATCGCCGCCTTGCGCCGGCGCCTGGCGCTGACCGAGCGCAATCGGGCGGTCATGCGCCGTCGCCGCGAGAGCGCCGCGCTCCCGACTGTGGGCCTGGTCGGATACACGAACGCCGGCAAGTCGACGACGCTGAACGCCCTCACGGGGGCGGGCGTGGGGGTGGGGGAGCGGCTCTTCCACACACTGGACCCGACCACGAGGGCGTTCGAGCACGACGGCCGGCGCTTCCTGCTGACCGACACGGTCGGCTTCATCCGCAAGCTCCCCCACGAGCTGGTCGAGGCGTTCAAGGCGACGCTCGAGGAGACGGTGATGGCGGACCTGCTCGTCCACGTCGTCGACGGTTCGCAGCCCGAGCAGCAGCTGGGCGAGTCGATGGCGGCCGTGGACTCCGTTCTGGAGGAGATCGGGGCCGGCGACAAGGCTCGCCTGCTCGCGGTCAACAAGGCGGATCTGCTCGACGACGAGCAGCGCGCCGAGCTCGCGCTCGCCCACCGGGACGCGATCCTGTTTTCGGCCCGCACGGGCGAGGGGCTGGGGCTCCTCGCAGAGGCGATAGCCGAGGCGATTCGGGCCGAACTCGTCGAAGTCGAGTTGCTCGTACCCTTCAGGAGTGGTGAAAGGCTTGCTCAGCTACACGAGTTCGCTGGCGACCTCGAGCGTGAAGATCGGGCGGACGGTGTTCTCGTCCGCGCTCTCCTTCCTGCCGCAGTCGCCGAGCGCTACGCCGACCTCGCCGTCAGCGCCCGAGGCAACGGAGCCGCAGCAGACCTGGGCTCCGGCGACCGAGCCGGATCCCGAGACGAACGGCTCCTGGGACCCGCTCGCGGCCGTAGTCGCCGCCGAGCCGGACCCCGCCGGTAGCGTCGTTGCAGCACCGTCCAGGGCGCCTTCTACGCTTGACGGCGTGGAAGATGTGCAATTCACAAGGCTGAAGGACGCGGCCACGCTGCCGACCCGCGCTCACGAGTCGGACGCCGGGCTTGACCTGTACGCGGCCGAGGGCGCGCGAATCTCGCCCGGAGGGCGCGTCAGCGTCGGAACCGGGCTTGCCGCTGCGATCCCCGAGGGGCTGGCGGGCCTGGTCCTGCCGCGGTCGGGCCTGGCCCTGAAGCACGGGGTGACGCTGGCGAACTCGCCGGGGCTGATCGACCCCGGCTACCGGGGCGAAGTTCGGGTGCTGCTGATCAACACCGACCAGAACTCGGAGTTCAAGGTCGCGGCCGGTGACCGCATCGCGCAGCTGGTGCTCGTCCCGATCGCCCTGGCGACGCCACTCGAGTCGGACCCCCTGGACAGCACGGCTCGCGGCGCCGGCGGCTTCGGCTCAAGCGGCTCCTAGACCGGTCAGCGCCGGTCGCCTACACGCCCGTCGCGGCGGGGCGGATGCAGATCTGCGCCTACACGCAGAACATCAGCGACACGCTCGCCGCCGACCAACACGTTCGTCAGGTCGCCACGACCGCGAGCGGGAAGAAGTGCAGGAAGCCGGACAAGGCCAGGCGCGCGCGCAAATGCCCAAGCGCCGCAGCGCCTGACCCTCCCCAGCTCACCCTTGGCGGCCTCGAAGTCGTCGAGCGCCTTCTCCCAGTCCGTGGTGGGGAGGGCGATGAAATCGACTCCGCTGGTCGGTGACGTCTGTGCGGTCATGGCGCTCCTTCGTGGTCCGTAGTTGGCAGATGCGGGGCGCGGCTCAGACGGCGCCCTGCGCGTATCCCGAGACCCCCGGATACGGAGATTCTCACCGGTCTCGACGGGCAAAGGCGACCCGGGAAGACGAGGAGGCGGGAAGCGCTAGGACTTGTCGAATGAGACCTGCGGGGCCTCGCGCTCGGCGGCGTCGCCGATCTCGAAGAACCCGCGGTCCGTGAAGCCGCCCTGGTTGGCGACGATCGACATCGGGAACTGCTGGATCTTGGTGTTGTAGCTCTGCACGTTGGAGTTGTAGATCCGGCGCGAGGCCTGAATCTCGTCCTCCAGCTCGGAGAGCTGCTGCTGGAGCTGCTGGAAGTTCTCGGTCGCGCGCAGGTCGGGATACTGCTCGGCGACCACGCGCAGGCCGCCGAGGGCCGCCGAGAGGGCGGACTCCGCCTGGCCCGTCTCCTGCACTCCCTTTGCGTCCATCGCCTGGCCGCGGGCCTTGGTCACGGCCTCGAAGGTCTCGCGCTCGTGAGCGGCGTAGCCCTTGACCGCCTCGACCAGGTTGGGGACGAGGTCGTGGCGCCGCTTCAGCTGCACGTCGATTCCGCTCCAGGCCTCGTCGACGCGGTTGCGCGCGCCGATGATGCTGTTGCGCATGAGGATGTAGACGATCCCCACGAGCACGACCAGCGCAACCAGGATCAAGACGATGGCCACAGGGTTATCCTATACGCGCCGTGGCCGGAAGGGGCCTCAGCCGCCCCCGGCGGCGCGCAGGGCGGCCTGGTGGGAGAGGCGCTCGAGGTCGTCCTCGAGCGGCTCCAAGGCCACCTCGGAGCCGCTGCGACGCTCCAGCGCCCGCGCGATCAGCAGATCGGCGAGGGGGGCGTTCTTGGGCAGCAGCGGCCCGTGCATGTAGGTGCCGATCATGTTCAGGCGGCGCACCCCCTCAAGGCCGTCGCGCCCATTGTTGCCGTGACCGTGAACGACGCGGCCGAGCGGGGTGGCGCCGGCTCCCAGGTGGGTGCGCCCGCCGTGGTTCTCGAAGCCGGACAGCACCAGCGCTTCGGCGTCGTCGGGGCCGGGGCGGAGGTCGGCCTCGATCGCGATGTTCCCGATCAGCCGCTCGCCTTCGCCTCGAACGGTCTCCAGGTCGGCGACCCCGAGCCCCTGGATCGAGCGCTCGCCGAGCTGGTAGCTGTGGCCGAGCAGCTGGTAGCCGCCGCAGACCGCGAGCAGGGCGGCTCCGTCCTCGATCGCCGAGTCGATCGCCGCGCCCTTGCTGCGCAGCATGTCCTCGGCGACAAGCACCTGGTCTCGGTCCTGGCCGCCGCCGATGTAGACCAGGTCGTGCTCGCCCGGGTCGAAGCCCTCGCCGGGGCCCGCGGCGGCGTAGGAGAAGCCGATCCCGCGCCACTCGCAGCGCCGCTGCAGGAAGATGATGTTGCCGCGGTCGGCGTAGATGTTCATCTGCTCGGGGTAGAGCGCGAGCAGGCGCAGCTCCAGGTCGGTTCTCATGCGCGCTCCAGGATGACGGCCACCGAGCCGGCCTCGTAGTCGCCCTCGGCGATGATCCGGCGCCCGGCGGGCGAGAGCCCCGCCTCGGTGCCCTCCCGCTCGAGGTCCTCCGGCTGCACGCGGTGCAGGACGTCGTCGTGGACCCTGCGCACGAGGTCGCCCGTTGGCGAGACGCGCTCGCGCATCCGCCGCATCCGCAGCGTCTCCCCGGAGACCTGGACCCAGAGCGGCTCGCTCGAGTAGACCCAGCCCTCGACTTCGCGCATGTCGGGCGCGGGCGGAGGGGAGGGGCCGGTACCGCCGATCGTGCTCTCGTCGACGAGCGTGGCGGCGAGGCGCCCGCCGGGCCCAAGCGCGCGCCCGATCTGCCCGAGCGCCCCGATGCGCTGGGCACCGTCGAGCAGCTGCAGCACCTGCAGGGGCGCGATCGCGAGGGCGGCCGGGCGTTGTAGCCGGGCCGGCCAGCCGGGGGCCGCGATGTCCGCGGCCAGCACCTGCACAGAGCCGCCGCCCGTCTGGCGCCGTTCGGTCGCTCGCCGCTCGAGCTCGGCGGCGAGCTCGGGGTCGCGCTCGACCGCGATCAGCTCGTGGCCGGCGCCCGCGAGGTGCATCGCGACGCGCCCGCAGCCCGATCCCAGCTCCAGCACGGGTCCCCGGGCCTCGGCCGCGAGCTGCTCCCAGAGCGGCAGGTCGGCGGCGTAGGCCCCGAACTCGACGTCCTGCCAGATCGCGTCCTCGCCGCCGTGGGTAGGTGGCTTCGGCCGCAGGCTCAATCCCAGTACTCCGCGGCGAGGCCTCGGTCGGAGAGCAGCCGCCTCAGCTCCAGCAGCGCCGTGTAGGTGGGCAGCGCGAAGAGGCGGCCGGGCGCTGCCGTCACGGCGTCGTCCAGCGATGCGGCGATGCGGTCCGAGACCTCGATCCGGTCACGCGGCCAGCCCGCGTACTTCAGACGCAGCGCCATCTCGGCGGCGCGGCTGCCGCTGCAGACGACACGGCGAACCCCGTCGGCAAGCAGCTCGAAGTCCGCGTCCCAGATCCATGAGACATCGCGCCCATCCGCGATGCGGTCGTTGAGGGCGATCCAGATGTCGAGCCCCTCGCCCGGGCCCTCGCGCTCGAGGCGCAGCGTGCGCAGCACCTCATTGGCGCCTGCCGGGTTCTTGATCAACAGAATCGAGACCGGCTTGCCGGCCACCTCGATCGTCTCGACCCTGCCGAAGACGGCACGGGTGGACTCGAGCCCGGCGCCGATCGTCTCCAGCGGAACCCCGGAACGCAGCCCCGCCGTGATCGCGGCCAGCGCGTTGTAGACGTTGTAGAGGCCCGGCAGGGGCAGCTCCAGCCCCAGCTCGCCCTCCGGGGTGTCGACCAGCAGCTGCGACCCGGCCATCCCGCGGAGCTCGACGCGGGTCGCGGCGACGTCGGCCACGGGGCGGCCGGCGTCGCAGCTGGGGCAGCTGTAGTGGCCGAGGTGCCCGACGAAGGCGCGGTCGTAGCGATAGGCGGCCCCGCAGCGTCGGCAGTGCTTGGCGTCGTGGGCGTGCTGCAGCTCGGGCAGGGCCTGGCTTGCGTCCTCGATCCCGAAGTAGGTGACCCCGGGGCGGCGGCGCAGCTCGGCGTCGCGGCCGAGGTCGGCGACCAGGGGATCGTCGGCGCAGAGCGCGAACCCGACCCCGTCCGGCGCCGATCCGGCGCTGTCGGGGGCCGGCGCAGTCGTGGCCAGCGACTCCACCAGATCCGCCCATTCGTCCGCGAGGTGCTCGAGCTCGCCGTAGCGGTCGAGCTGGTCGCGGAACAGGTTCCCCAGCACGAGCAGCCGCGGCCGCAGCTGCGGCGCCACCCGCGGCAGCCAGGCCTCGTCGAGCTCGAACAGACCCTCGTCTCCAACCTGCTCGAGCAGCGCGGTCGCCACCCCCCAGTGCATGTTCGAGCCGGCCCGGTTGTGCACGGGGTGGCGCCCCGCGGCGGCGAGGACGCCGGCGATCATCCCCGCCGTGGTGGTCTTGCCGTTGGTGGAGCTGACCACGATCGAACCCCGGTCGAGATCCTGCGCCAGGCGCTCGATCGCGTCCGGAGCCATGCCGACGAGCAGCCGGCCGGGCAGCGTCGTGCCGCCACCGCGACCACTGATGCGGCTGAGCCCGCCCGAGGCCCGCGCGAGACCTCGCTTGAGGCTGAAGAGGGCGCTCATTTCGGCCTCAGGCGCCGGGGCCGACCAGCTCGCCCTGCGGTGCGATCACCGTCAGGGCACCCGGAAGGACCCGGAGCCTCGCCGGCAGGTCGGCGAGGTGCTCCCCGTCGGCGTAGACGGCGAAATCGCGGTCGGCGCTGACCTCGACCCCTGCGGCGCGATGGACCTGCACTTGCTCCTGCCCCAAGAGAGTGCCCTTCCTCGCCTTGGGCAGGCCGCCGAGGAACCGCAGCTTGCTCGCATGGCCGACGGTGACCACGTCGAAGAGCCCGTCGTCGAGCTCGGCGTTCGGGGCGATGAAGAAGCCTCCGCCGAGGGCGCGGCTGTTCGCCACCTGCACCGAGTAGCCCGGGTAGGAGATGGTCCGGCCGTCGTCGAGCTCGACCGAGAAGCTCGCGGGCTTCCAGCTCGCCAGCACCCTCAACCCCGCGTAGAGGTAGACGAGCTCACCTCGCAACAGCTTCGTCTCGTTCGCGATCCTGTTCGCGATCGACTCGAACCCGATCGAGGCGATTCCGAGGAAGCGCCTGCCGTTCACCTCGCCGACGTCTATCCGCCGCGTCGAGCCCTGGGCCAGCAGCGCCACCGCCTCCGCGGGCGCGGTCGGGATGCCGAGGACGCGTGCCAGGTCGTTGCCCCTTCCTCCGGGGACGATTCCGATCGTCGCGCCCCGGCCGGCGAGGGCGCCGCCGATCTGGCCGATCAGGCCGTCGCCGCCGATCACGGCGGGAACCTCTCCGCGCTCCACCGCGGCCAGCGCCTCCGCGATCCCGTGCTCGAGGCTGCGGGTGACGACGGTCCCGAAGTCCAGCCGCCTTGCCCGCATCTGGCGCTCCACCTCGGGCAGCAGCTCGCGGCCACGGCCCGAGCCCGAGGACGGGTTGACGATCAGCAGCTGGCGTCCGTCAGCGTTCACGCAGGCAATCTAGCCACGAAGTAGGTCCCCGCGCCCGCCTCGCCGCTCGCGACCGGCTCCAGGCCGTGGCGCTTGAAGCCGCGCTCGAGCACCGCATCGGGCGTGTAGAAGGGGGTCGCGTTGCCGTAGCTGGCGGCTATCAAGACGTGACCGCCGGGCCGCAGGACCCGGGCGAGCTCGCCGAAGAAGGGCGGCATGTTGAGCTGTGTGAGGAGGTCGAACGACTCCTCGCCCCACGGCAGCGCCGAGGCATCTCCGAGCTTGAACGCGACGCGGCCCTCGGGGTCGAGGCCGACGCGCGCGGTCGCCCTGCGGATCATCTCCTCGGAGATGTCGAGGCCGCGCACCCGGGCCCGTGGGAACTCGCGCGCCACGAGCAGCGCCGCGGCGCCGGTCCCGGTGCCGACGTCGAGCGCGCGCTCGGGGGCCGGCACCACGTGCAGCAGCCCGGCCGCGAGCGCGGCCAGGTAATCGCTCTGGTTGCGGTCGCGGCGGTCCCAGTCGGGGGCGGCGCGCTCGAAGAAGCGGCGGGTGGGGCCTCGCAGCAGCGGCCACAGCGCGGGGGCGCGGGTGATGACCGCGCTCAGCGCGCGGCCCAGCACCCGGACGCCGCCGGGCGGCTGCGGCGTTCCCTGGGCTCGATCGCCGGCGTCGCTCGTGTTCACCAACCGATCATCCCAGGCCGGGACGGCTCCGGACGCGTGTACTAGCCTTGTCCGGCTTTGCTCCCGCGCCGACTGACACCGCTGCCGGCGGCTCTGGCCGCTTCGCTGCTGCTCTTCGCCTGCGGCGGGGACGACGACGGAGGGGAGACCGCGTCGGGGGTGCCCGATGGCTGCTCCGAGGTCGAGGCGCCCGCGGCCAAGCAAGGGCGGTTCACGAAGGCCAAGCAGCGTCTCAGCGGGCCGGTGTCCGCGGTGGTCGAGACCAACTGCGGCAGCTTCACGATCGAGCTCGACACCGAGCAGGCGCCGAAGACGACCTCCTCGTTCGCGGGGCTGGTCGAGCAGGGCCTCTATGACGACACGCTCATCCACCGGATCGAGCCCGGCTTCGTGGTCCAGGGCGGGGATCCCCTGGGCGACGGGACGGGGGGCCCCGGCTACTTCGTCGACGAGGCTCCCCCCGCGGAGCTGACCTACACGCGGGGCACCGTGGCGATGGCCAAGACGGCGGCCGAGCCGCCCGGACGCTCGGGCAGTCAGTTCTTCGTGGTCACGGCCCCCGCGGACGCGGGGCTGCCCCCCGACTACGCGCTGCTCGGCCGGGTCAGCGAGGGCTTCGAGACGATCGAGCTGATCGAGAGCCTGGTCGGCCCTGACGGCCAGCCCGACGCCCCGGCCGTGATCGAGCGCGTCATCCTGCGGGGAGCGTGATGGGAAAGGCGGCCGTCGGGCAGCCGGCGCCCCCGTTCGAGCTCCCGGGCACGGGCGGGCGCGCCTACCGGCTCTCCGACTTCGAGGACTCGGGCGTGATCCTGGTCTTCTACCCGGGGGACTTCACACCGGTCTGCAGCAAGCAGTTCTGCTCCTACCGCGACGACGGCGATCGCATCGAGGCGCTGGGGTTTCCGATGGTCGGGATCTCGCCCCAGTCCGTCGACTCGCACGAGCGCTGGGCCGCCGCCAACGGCCTGCAGGTGCCGCTGCTCTCCGACGAGGGCAAGAGGGTGGCCCGGGCCTACCGCGTGCTCGGCCCGGGCGGCTTCGTGCGGCGTTCGGTCTTCCTTGTCGATGAAGACGGGATCGTCCGCTATCGCCATGTAGCGCTGTTCGGCCTGCGCTATCAGGACGTCAGCGACCTCGAGCGCGCGGTGACTGCGGTCAGCTAGTGGCCCGGCCCGCGTCCGCGAGGCCGTTCGAGCTCGAGAGCGGCGGAGTCACGCTCGCAGGCGAGACGATGGGGGAGGGGCCACCGGTCGTGCTGGCGCACGGGATCACGGCCACCCGCCGATACGTGGTGCACGGATCGCGCACGCTGGCGCGCGCGGGCCACACCCAGGTCTCTTATGACGCCCGGGCTCACGGCGAGTCGAGCCCGGCGCCGGAGATCGAGGGAGCCTACGCCTACGACGCGCTCGCGGCCGACCTGGGGGCCGTGATCTCCTCGCATGCCGAGGGGCGGCCGGTCGTCTGCGGGGACTCGATGGGCTGTCACACGGCGGCCGCCTACGCGCTCGAGCACAGCGACAGGCTCGCGGGGATCGTCCTGATCAGACCGGTAAGCCCGGGCCTGCCGCCCGATCCCGATGCGCTGGCGCACTGGGACCGGCTCGCGGAAGGGCTCGAGCGGGGCGGAGTGGAAGGCTTCATGGCCGCGTACGAGCGCGACCTCGACGTCGGACCGGGCTTCGCCGAGACGGTTCTGCACTTCACCCGCGAGCGCATGGCGCTGCACCGCCGCCCGCGCGAACTGGCGCGGGCCGTGCGCGAGCTGCCACGGTCGCTGCCGTTCGACGGGATCGCCGAGCTGGCGTCCCTCGACCTGCCGGCACTCGTGGTCGCGAGCCAGGACGAGGCCGACCCCGGGCACCCGCTGGCGGTGGCCGAGGCCTGGACCGCGGCGCTGCCTCGGGCGCGCCTGATCGGCGAGCCGCCGGGGGAGTCCCCGCTCGCCTGGCAGGGCGGCAGGCTGGCGCGGGAGATCGCCGCCTTCTGCGCGGAGCCTGCGGTCGGCGAGCGGCTCGGGGGCTGAGCTCGCGGGCGAGGGGTTCGGACTGCGACCGGGTTGATCCCGAGCTTGGTCGCAAGGGGGGTTCCCGAGTACCCGGTCACCGCCGCACCCTAGTATTTCGCCGATGGCAGACGAGCAGCGGGCAGAGGACCAGGGCCAGCCGGTTCACTACAGCGCGGTCGCGCGGGGGACCCCTGTGATCTCCTCCGACGGCGCCCAGGTCGGGACGGTGACCCAGGTGGTGGACAACTACCGCGAGCACATCCTCGACGGCTTCGTGATCAGGGCCAGCGACGGCGCGGTGCGCTTCGTCGACGCCCCGGAGGTCGCCAGGACCACGGACCGCGCCGTCAGTCTCAACATCGACGCCGCGGCGGCCGCGCAGCTGCCGCCGCCCGACGAGGGCTCGCCCAACTTCAAGCCCAATCGCGGCGGCAGGCTCTCCCGCATGCTCGGCGGCGGCTGGCGCCGCCACTGATCGGTCGCCCCGATCACCCCGGCGAGGGCGAGCGCCAGCAGGAGCGGGCCGGCCGGGGGTCGAGGCTCCCCAGGGTGGAAGGCGGCTGAATCAGTTCGCGGTCCCGGGCGATCACCTCCATCGTAGATGGCTGCAACCAGGCGGGCGGACTGCGGGGCGGTGGGATGCGGCCCGGCTGGCTCAGGCGCCGTCGGACGCGCGCGTGGCCGCGCGCGCGGCGACCAGCCGCTGGGTGAACAGCGTCGCGGTTCCCGAGACGATCAGCAGCGCGATATTGATCGCGAGCACGGCGAGCGCCCCCAGCCCTTCGCTGATCTCGCCGAGCCCGACCGAGACGCCGAGGTATGCGGAGGCGGGGATCGTCGTCACCGAGATCGCGACTCCGACCGCGGCGCTCGCGCGGGTCTCGAAGGAGAGCATCGCGGCGATCCCGGCGGCGAGCGCCACGAGCACTGTCGAGTAGTCAGTGTGAGCGGCGAGCGCCCCGATGCTGCTCTGCCGGACGTTGAAGTCGGATGCCAGGAGCCCGGCGGCGCTGAGCGCGAACGCGAGCAGGGCGCCCACCGTCGCGACCAGGGCGACGCCGATGACCAGCGTCGCGGCCGAGCGCCCGACCAGGGGCCAGCGCCGCCCGACCACGCCGACGCTGAGCGCGCAGATAGGCAGCAAATCCGGGCTGACGGCCATCGCGCCGACGATCAGCACCGAGTTCGACTCGATCACGCCGAGCGCGGCGATGATGGCGGCGACCGACATCATCGCCAGGTAGCGAGCGAGTGGGCGGGAACTCGCGCGCGCCTCGCCGAGGACCTCGAGCCAGGCGAAGCCGCCGGGCGCGCTCCGCTGCATCCTCAGGGTGCTGATCGGCGCGACCACGTCGAGGCGGGTGAGCACGTAGCTCGCGGCCTCGATCTCGAGGTCGCCGAGGATCTCCAGCAGGTGATCGGCGGAGCCGGGCTCGACGTCGGCCGAGAGCACGACGAGCCGCCCGTCGGGCGTCTGGGCCGCCAGCACGCGCTTGACACCGGGCGCGGACTCGAGGCGACGCCCGATCGGCTCGGATTCGCTGACGCTCGCTTCGAGGCGCAGATGCAGCACGCCGAGGGATGGTCGCAGCGCCGCCGGATCGAGCCATCAAAGGCACGGATCGGGCCAGCCCTGGGCCCGATGCTCCTCACTGTCAAGGCAAACCCCCTTTTCAGGAGGAATGAAATGCAGAACACCACCAGCACCAGGACCAGCCGTATCCGTCGCTTCTTTCCGGTCGCGATGGTCGTTGCGACAGCCGCCCTGATGGTCGCCCCGGCTTCCGGAATGGCCTTCAAGTTCGGCTCCGAGCTCACCTCCGAGACCCAGCCCTCGAACGCGGGCGACGGTCACGACTGCGCTCCCAACCCCGGCGTCTGCACGTGGGCCATGAACGAGGCCTACGGGCGCCCGGACGGCGGTCACAAGTCGCCCTTCACCGGCAAGCTGAAGCAGGTCCGCCTGATCGCTCAGGTGGCCGGCACGGCGAAGCTCCAGATCGTCAAGGTGAACGGCGCCGAGCAGGCCAAGGTGGTCCGCCAGGGCCCCACGATCAACTACGACGGCCAGCCCGCGGGCGACGCCGACACGTACGAGATCGAGTCCTTCCCGGTCGAGATCCCGATCAAGAAGGGCCAGAGCCTCGCGATCAAGACCAGCAGCACCTCGCTGGTCCGGTGCAGCTCCGGCGGTCCCAACTCGCTCCTGTTCCAGCCCCCGCTGGCTCAGGGCACCGGGTTCCGCACGGCCGACGCCGACGACGGTTGCTGGCTGCTCCTCGAGGGAATCGGCAAGAAGCAGAAGAAGCGCAAGTAGCACCGTTTTCCCCAGCAGCAAGCGCGACGAGGGCCTCCGGGCCCTCGTCGTCGTTGTGCGCAGGTCCTCTAGAGCATCGCCACGGTCACGGCCGTCATGATCGCGACAACAATCAGGTTGAGCGGGATCCCCGCGCGCAGGAAGTCCGTGAACTGTTGCGCGGGCGTCAGGTCGACATAGCGGCCGTTCTCGTGCGTTACACGTGGCCAGAGCCACCTCGGTGGTACGACGGCGGTCATCCGTCTACCCGGACCCCCTTCCAGGCCGCGTTGGACCCCTTTCAGGCCGCGTACTCCGCGGGCATGCAGCGCGCGCACGGCCTGTGGATGCGGCGCGCGCACGGCCTCTGGCCGGCCGCGACCGCCGTGGGCTCGTCCGCGAGGAAATTCCGGTGCTTCACGTAGTGCCCCATTGCGATCCAGCGCGCCGCGCCGGCGCAGTCCAGGCGCCCATAGACCCTGTTGCGGCGATGCCCGCCAAGCGTGCCCGACCGCTGAGCGGTGCGGCCGCCCGTCGGGTCCGATCAGCTCGTACTTCGCCTCCATCCCGCAGATAACGCCTGTCAACCCGGATCCGCCGGCCGCGGGGACGAGACGCGACGTCTATGTGACCACCGGGGACAACCGGCTGCGGTCAGAGGCCGGCGGGGCCGCTTTTCGCGGGCGCGCGCCGCCCGCGGGTCTGCCCACGCCTATGGTTCGGGCCTGATGCTGCGCGCCGGCTCCCCACGCCTGCCCCCCGGGCCCGGCGGCCCCGCGGTCTGGAGCACGCTGCGGCTGCTGGAGCGCCCGCTCGAGTCGCTGCTGGAATGGCAGCGGCGCTACGGCGACGTGTTCACGGTCCGCCTGCTCACCTTCGGCACCGGCGTCTACGTCGCGGATCCCGCCGCGATCAAGGAGATGTTCACCGGCGACCAGTCCGACCTGCGCGCGGGTGAGGCGAACGAGCCGCTGGCGCCCTTCGTCGGCCCCCATTCGGTGCTGGTGCTGGACGGGCCCGAGCACCTGCGCCAGCGCCGGCTGCTGCTGCCCCCGTTCCAAGGCTCGGCGGTGCAGTCCTTCCGCGAGGTGATCCGCGAGGTCGCCGAGGCCGAGGTCGCCGGCTGGCGTCCGGGCAGCGAGTTCACGATGCGCGAGCGCATGCGGGTGCTCACCTTCGAGGTGATCTGCCGCGCGGTCTTCGGCGTCACCGAGGCCGGGCAGGTCGAGCGCCTGCGGGCGGCGCTGCTGCCGATCATGGACACGGGCATCGCCACGGCCTTCCTGCCCTCGTTCCTGCGTCGCGACCTCGGCCGCTTCAGTCCCTGGGGGCGGCTGCAGCGCCAGCTGGCGAGGGCCGATCAGCTGCTCTACGCCGAGATCGGGCGCCGCCGGGCGGCCCCCGACCTCGAACGGCGCACCGACGTGCTCTCGCTGCTGCTGCGGGCCCGCGACGAGGAGGGCCGGCCGATGAGCGAAGCGGAGCTCCGCGACGAGCTGATGACGATGCTCGCAGCGGGCCACGAGACGACCGCGACCGCGCTCGCGTTCTGCTTCGACCTGGTGCTGCGCCACCCCGAGGTGCTGAGCCGCCTGCGCGAGGAGCTCGGGGACGGGGACGGCGAGGACTACCTGAAGGCCGTCGTCACCGAGAGCCTACGGCTGCGGCCGGTGATCGACGCTGCCGAGCGCACGCTGACCCGGCCGCGGGTCTTCGGCGGGTACGAGCTGCCGGCCGGGATCCGGGTCTACCCGGCGATCGCGCTCGTTCACCGGCGCGAGGATCTCTACCCGCAGGCCAACCGGTTCAAGCCCGAGCGCTTCCTCGACGGCGAGACCGAGTCCTACGCCTGGCTGCCCTTCGGAGGCGGCATCCGCCGCTGCATCGGCGCGGCCCTCGCCCAGGTTGAGATGGCCGAGGTGCTCCGCACGGTCGTCTCCTCGGTCGAGCTTGAGCCTGTGCGGCCCGAGCCCGACCCCGTCGTGATCAGGGGGATCACGATGGTTCCCCGGCACGGCGTCCCCGTCCGCGTGGACAAAGCCGCGTAGAAGCTCAGTCCCCTGTTCGGGCGGGAGCCTCGAAGAAGAACCGCGCGAGCTCCTCCCCTATCTCCGCCCCCCGCTCCTCCTGGCAGAAATGGCCGCAGTCCGGGAGCGTGCTCAGCTCCGCCTGGGGAACCAGCTCCGCGACCTTCCTCATCGTGCGGGCGACGTCGGGCAGGATGCGGTCGCGCTCGCCGTAGAGGAGGCGCACCGAAACCGCGATCTCGGGCAGCCAGCGCTCGATCTCACGCAACCCGGCGGGGTGCAGGCCCGAGCCGGACCTGCGCAGCGCCACTCGCGCCTCCCGGTCGGCGAACGGCCTCTGGTAGGCGGCGATGTCGTCTTCGCTGAGGAGGCTCTTGTCGTGGACCCCGTGGCGCATCGTGAACCGAATCCCGGCGGGGCTCGTGAGCCAGGAGCGGACCCCCTGGGTTCGCGTGGCCGCGATGAAGGCGACCACGGCATACGAGGGCCGGGAGAAGACCAGGGTGTTCAGCAGCGCCAGCCGCGAGACGCGCTCGGGGTGCTGGGAGGCCCAGTGGAGGCCGACCGGTCCCCCGAGGTCGTGGACGGCGAGCCCCAGCCGCTCGACGCCGAGCGCGTCCAGGAAGCCGGTGAGGATCCGGCCGTAGAAGCGGAAGCTGTAGGAGGCGTCGGCCGGCTTGGACGAGGCGCCGAAACCCGGCAGGTCGATCGCGATCGCGCGCGACCGCTCGGCCAATGCCGGCATCACTTCGCGCCAGAGGTGGGAGGAGGTCGGCCAGCCGTGCAGCAACAGCACGGGCTCGCCGTTGCCCTGCTCGGCGTAGGCGATCTCCAACCCCTCGACCTCGACCCGTCCACGTGTCACGCCGCCCCTCTCCATCGCCCTTAGCCGACCAGCTCGGCGCTCAGTCGACGCAGGTCTCGACTTGCCGGCGGAAGTCAGCCGCCGGCTCGTCCTCGAAGACGACGACCACGTTCTTCTCCTGCACCACGACCGCCTGGTCGGTGCCGAAGCTCTGCTTGGCGCCCTTCACGTCCGCGGCGGTCCTCTCCGCCTTCTCGTCGCTGCCCTCGACGATCACGTCGGCGATCTCGCCATCATCGGAGATCACCCGGAAGTCGGGCGAGGCGTTGCCGGAGGCGGCGCTCGAGCCGAGGTCCGAGGCCTCGACCGTCAGCCCCTGCTCGGTCAGGCAGTCGCGCAGGGAGTCCTCCGCGGTCGGGTTGTCGATGTCGTCGTCGCCACAGCTTGCGGCAAGCAGCGCCGCTGCGGCCACAAGCACCGCGGATGCTCGCGCGCGCCGACCGAGATTCATAACAGGAAACCTATACCCCGGCGCGGCGGACCCAGGGGGATGAAGGCCGTCGCGCCGGCCGGCAGGCGTCTCGACGACGCGTGCCCGGAACTGAGGTCAGGCCAAGCCCGGGCTCAGGCACCCGCATCCGTTGCTCTCCGCAGTGCGCATCCGTGGAAACCACTGACGGCAGCCCGCGTCCGCCAGAATCCTCGTCCATGGAGTCCGATCCCGCCGCAGGGGTGACGGTCTTCGCCGCGCTCGCGGCGGGTCTCGTCTCGTTCCTGTCTCCGTGCGTGCTGCCGCTCGTGCCCGGCTACCTCTCCGCGGTCACGGGCGTCGCCGCGGGCGAGATCGAGACGGCGGGCTGGCGCCGGGTGCTCCCCCCCAGCCTCGCCTTCGTCGCCGCCTTCTCGGCGATCTTCGTCCTGCTCGGGCTCACCGCCACCGGCCTCGGCAGCCTGCTCGCGGACAACCTGGCGCTGCTGGAGAAGATCTCGGCGGGGCTGATCATCCTCATGGGCGTCTATTTCGTGGCCGCCCTGTACGTCCCCCGCCTCAACCGCGAGTGGCACGCGGAAGGCCTGATGGAGCGGGCCGGCAAGGGCGGCCCGATCGCCGCCGGAGCGGCGTTCGCGATCGCCTGGACCCCGTGCGTCGGCCCGACGCTCGCGGCGATCCTCTCGGCTGCGGCGCTATCGGACTCGGCGGCGCGCGGCGGCGTGCTGCTCGCCTTCTACTCGGCCGGCCTCGCGATCCCGTTCCTGCTGACCGCGATCGCCTTCACGCGGATGACGACGGCGTTCGCCGTCGTCAAGCGGCACTACGCCCAGATCATGGCCTTCGGCGGAGTCATCCTGATCGCGATGGGGATCCTGATCTGGAACGGTGAGCTGACCCGACTCAACTCCGAGGCGCAGGGCTTCTTCGACGATGCCGGACTCAACATCTGGAACTTCTGAGCGGCCGTTCGGCGGGCGCGGGCCGGACTGGTTGAGTGGCCAGTCCCGACTAGACTCTCCCACCGGCATGGCCGCGCAGCCCAACACAGCCGTGATCGGAGCCGGGATCAGCGGGCTCACGGCCGGCAAGGCCCTCGGCGACCGCGCGCTCCCCTACACCTGCTTCGAGGCCAGCGACGACATCGGCGGCAACTGGTACTTCGGCAACCCCAACGGGCGCTCCTCGGCCTACCAGTCGCTGCACATCGACACCGCCCGCGACAGCGTCAGCTTCCGCGACATGCCGATGGGCCCCGAGTACCCGGACTACCCCCACCACGCCGAGATCAAGGCCTATCTGGACCGCTACGCGGACGCGTTCGCGCTGCGGGAGGGGATCCGCTTCGAGGCCCCGGTCGAGCACGCCGAGCGCAGGCCCGCGGGCGGATGGGCGCTCACCCTGGGCGACGGCTCCGAGCAGGAGTTCGACTTCCTCGCGGTCGGCAACGGGCACCACTGGGACCCCCGCTACCCGGACTTCCCGGGCAGCTTCGACGGCGAGACGCTGCACTCGCATCACTACCTCGGGCCCGGCGACCCGCTGGAGCTGACCGGCAAGCGGGTGCTGGTGGTCGGTATCGGCAACAGCGCCGTCGACATCACCTCCGAGCTCTCGCGCAAGGGGGTCGCCGAGAGGGTCTTCCTCTCCACTCGCAGCGGGGCCTGGGTGATGCCCAAGTACCTGTTCGGCAAACCCGTCGGCAACATCATCAAGACGACGCCCCACCTGCCGCTGCGCCTGCAGCGCTGGCTCGCCCGCCCGATCCCCTACATCGCCTCGGGCCGGATGGAGGACTTCGGCCTGCCCCATCCCAACCACAACTTCCTCGAGGCCCATCCGACCGTCTCCAGCGAGCTGCTGCTGCGCCTCGGCTCCGGCGACGCCATCGCCAAGCCCGACGTCGCCGAGCTCTGCGGCGACTCGGTCCGCTTCGAGGACGGCAGCAGCGAGCGGATCGACGTGATCATCTGGGCGACGGGATACAGGATCACCTTCCCCTTCTTCGACGAGGACTTCCTCAGCGCTCCGGACAACCGCCTGCCCCTCTACAAACGCATCTTCAAGCCGGGCATCGACGACCTGGCGCTGATCGGCTTCGCGCAGGTGATCCCGACCCTGTTCCCGTTCGTCGAGCTGCAGAGCAAGCTGGTCGCGAGCTTCGTGGACGGCGACTACGCGCTGCCGGCGATCGCCGAGATGGAGGCCGCGATCAAGGCCGACCACGAGCGCATGAACGGGCACTATGCGGACCGCCCCCGCCACACGATGCAGGTGGACTGGTACCTCTACGAGCACGACATCCGCGCCCGCGAGCTGCCCGCGGGGCGCGAGCGCGCCCGGCGCGGCATGGCGGCCGAGCTGACCGGCCGTGCCGAGGCCGGCGCCGTGACGGGGGAGCCGGCTCCTGCCTGAGCGCCGCGACCTCGAGGTCCCGAGCGGCGGCGAGAAACTCGCCGCCTGGCATCTGCTGGGCGAGGGCGATGATTTCGCCGGACCCAGCGGCCGCCCGTGCGTGGTGATGGCGCACGGCATCGGCGGCACCCGCGAGGACGGGCTGCTCCCCTTCGCCGAGGCCTTCGCCGAGTCGGGCCTGGACGTGCTGCTGTTCGACTACCGCTGTTTCGGCGGATCGAGCGGCGAGCCGCGTCAGTACGGCTGGCCGCCCCACCACCGCGAGGACTACCGCGCTGTGGTCGGGTTCGCGCGATCGCTGGGCGACGTGGATCCCGACCGGATCGCGCTCTGGGGCACCTCCTGGTCGGGTGGGCACGTCGTCTTCGTGGCGGCTGACGACAAGCGCATCGCCGCGGTCATCTCCCAGACCCCCGATATGGACGGCGCGCGGACGCTGATGGAGATCGCGCGCTATGGAGGCGCGGACACGCTCGCGAAGCTGAGCGTGGAGGGCGTCCGGGACGCGGTCGGGGTACTGCGCGGCCACGAGCCGCGGATGGTGCCGATCGTCGGCCCGCCCGGCTCGGTCGCGGCGCTCAGCAGCGAGGAGGCCGAGCCCGGCTACAGGTCGATCGCCGGCCCCGGCTGGCGCAACGAGCTGACCGCGCGCGCGGCCCTCTACGAGGGCCGAAACCGGGCGATCTCGCGCATCGGCGAGCTCTCCTGCCCGATCCTGATCCAGATCGCCCGGGACGACTCGATCGCGCCCCCGGCTGCGGCCAGGACCGCGGCCTGGCGAGCGAAGGGGCGCTCGGAGGTGCGCGAGTACCCGTGCAACCACTTCGCCATCTACCTCCCCCCCTGGCGCGACCGCGCGATCGCGGACCAGCTCCACTTCCTGCGCCGCCACCTGGGCGCCAAGAGCACCGCGGAGCGCTCAGCGGCGGCGTGAAGCGCCGGGCTCGGAGGGAATGCCGCGGTCACGGGCTGAGCCGATGATCGCCGACGTCAGCGAGGTGGACTTCGAGGCCAGGGTGATCGCGCGCTCGCGCGAGCTGCCGGTCGTGGTCGACTTCTGGGCCGAGTGGTGCGGGCCCTGCCGCACCCTGGGGCCGGCGCTGGAGAGCGCGGTCAGCGACCGCGGCGGCGCCGTGGAGCTGGCGAAGGTGGACGTCGACTCGAACCAGCAGCTCGCGGCGCGCTACGGGATCCGGGGGATCCCGGCCGTGAAGGCGTTTCGCGACGGCGAGGTCGTCGAGGAGTTCGTCGGCGCCCGGCCGCGGGCGGGCGTCGAGCAGTTCCTCGACCTGCTGGTCCCCTCCGAGGCCGAGCAGCTGGTCGCGGCGAGCGAAGACCCCGAGCGCAGGGACCTGATCCGCCGCGTGATGGTCGCGATCTTCACCGAGCTGGGCCCGTCGGACCCGCTCGCCTCCGAGCACCGCCGCCGCCTGGCGAGCGCGCTGAACTAGCCGCGGGCCCGGGTTAGCCGGCCGGTCCGGCGGGAACCTTGGTGGGCACGGCGACCTCGATCGGGATGCCGAGCGCCTCGGCCTCCTCGATCCCCTCGCCGTCGATGTCGCGCGAGCAGACGATGCGGAAGCGGCCGGTCCCGATCTCGGGATCGGGGACGACGGGCAGCCCGCGGATCTCCTCCCAGCCGAGGCGCTCGACCTCGAACGGGTTCATCCGCACCTCGGCGGCGGGGAACGGGCAGTTCGAGTTGTGCTGGTCGATCGCCCTGGAGATCGCCTCGAGGTTCTTGGCCTCCGCCTTGCTCACGGCGCTGAATCTAGATCATCGGCGCCGCTGCGATGCAGGTCTGCGTCCGCCCGGGCGACGTCGGGGCTCGCTCCTAGCATCGCCTGCTGGATGAGGCCGTGATCGCCCACGTCGACATGGACGCCTTCTACGTCTCGATCGAGATGCTGCGCCACCCCGAGCTGCGCGGCAAGCCGGTCGTGGTCGCCCACGACGGCCCCCGCGGCGTCGTCACCACCGCCTCCTACGCGGCGCGGGAGTTCGGCGTGCACTCGGCCCTGCCCCTGGTCGTCGCCAGGCGCCGCTGCCCGCAGCTGAACGTGCTTCCCGTCGACATGCAGCTCTACAGGCGAGGCTCCCGCCGGGTGATGGAGACGCTCGCTGAGTTCAGCGACTCGGTCGAGGTGGTCGGGCTGGACGAGGCCTACGTCGACCTCTCGGCCTCGCCGGTGCCCCAGTCGCGCGCCCGGGAGATCAAGCGCAAGGTGACCGCGGCGACGCGGCTCGCCTGCTCGATCGGGCTCGGCCCCAACAAGCTGATGGCGAAGATCGCCTCGGACCTCGACAAGCCCGATGGGCTGTTCGTGCTGACCGAGGGCAACTGGCTCGAGACCGTCGGCGCGCGGCCGGCCTCACTGCTGCCAGGGGTCGGGCCGCGCACGTTCGAGCGCCTGCGGGCGATCGGCGTCGAGACGGTCGCCGACCTCGCGGCGGCTGAGCCGGGATCGCTTGAGCACAGCTTCGGGCCCAGGCACGGACCGGCGCTGCGCGAGCGCGGCAACGGCGTCGGGGCGCGCTCGCTCACGACCGAGCGCGTCCGCAAGTCCGAAAGCCGCGAGACGACCTTTCCCCACGACGTCAGCGATCGCGCCCTGATGGCCGAGACGGTCGAGCGCCTCGGGGCCGCGGTCTGCGAGAGCCTCGCCGACCACGGGCGCAGCGGGCGCACGGTGACGCTGAAGATCCGGCTGACGCCGTGGCGGACCCACACCCGCTCCCGCACCCTCCCCTCCCCCACCCGCGACCCCGAAGCCGTGATCGGGGTTGCGCGCGAGCTGCTCGAGCGCTTCGACCCCGAGGACCCGGTGCGTCTGCTCGGCGTCGGCGTCGCCGGGCTGGTCGGCGACGCCCCCGACGACGTCCCGGAAACGCACGACGCCCCGGCGCGGGACGCCCCCGCTCGGGAGGGCGCCCCGGCCGGGGCGTCGGGCGCGAGGCAGCTGAGCCTCTAGTCCACCTACTTGGTGCTCAGCACCACGCCGGTCGAGCCGAACCCGAGCTTCGCCTTGAGCGCAGCGGTCAGGTCCCACTCGCGGCCGGCCGCGTAGGGGCCGCGGTCGATGACCCTGGCCTGCACGGTCCGGCCGCGATGGCGGAACGTGACCTTGGTGCCGCAGGGCAGGGTCTTGTTGGCGACGCCGACCGTGCTCGGGGTCAGCGTCTGGCCGCACGCGGTGCCGTTCCCGTACAGGCCGGGCCCGTAGTAGGAGGCGTGCGCGGCGCGGTAGGCGTTGATCTGGCGGGTGCGCGAGCGAGCGCGCTTCTGCCGCTCGGTCCCCCCGACGAACGCCTTGGCCTTGAACACGCCCGCGCGGGGAGCCCTCCAGCGAACGCTGAAGGTCCCGTCCTTGCGGGTGCGGACCGTCTTAACCTTGCGGCCGCCGACGCGCACGATCACCCAGCGCCTGCCGGACGGACGCACCCTGCCGCGCAGCTTCGCCTTGCGGCCCGCCATCACGTGGCGGCTGGCGCGGAGCTTGACCGTGGAATCCGACCGCGCGCCGCTGATTGCGGCCTCGGTCTCGGATACCTCGGTCGGGGCGGGCGCCGTCTGGGCGGCCGCCAGGCCCGTCGCGAACATCATCACTACTGCGGGCAGCAGCGCAAGCGCGGCCCGCCCTCGCTTCCCGGGGAAGCGACGCAAGTGAAACACCTTGCCTTCCTGTGCCGCCTACGGGGTTAGCTGACGGGCTCGCGGCGGCTCGCGTGAGCCATCACCGCTAAGGGCGGAACACCGCCCCATTCGCCCCGGCCGGGACAGTCGGCGCCCAAGAGAACTGGGCGCCCCCGGCGGTTGGGTCCCCCGCTCGCCCGATGTCCGTCGTGGCGATTCGGCAGATCGTTTTCTCTGCAACGAGCCGGAAGGATAGGAGTTGCTCACAAAGACCCTGTGTGACGACACGCACAGTTCGTGTGCGAACATCATTTCTTGCATGACTGACCGCCTGACCGGGCTCGACGCCTCGTTCCTGCACCTCGAGCAGGACGAGGACACCCACATGCACGTCGCATCGACCACGCTGTTCGAGGGGCCCGTGCCCGATCACGTCGCGTTCCGCGACCACATCGCCTCACGCCTGCATCTGGTCCCGCGCTTCCGCCAGAAGGTCCGCTTCGTCCCCATGAACCAGGGCCGGCCGGTCTGGGTGGACGACCCCCACTTCAACCTCACCTACCACGTGCGCCACACCTCGCTGCCGCCCCCAGGCAGCGAGGAGCAATTGCGCAACCTCGCGGCGCGGGTCTTCTCCCAGCAACTCGATCGCTCGAAGCCGCTCTGGGAGCTGTGGCTGGTCGAGGGGCTCGAGGGCGGGCGCTTCGCGATCGTGGGCAAGACCCACCACTGCCTCGTCGACGGAGTCTCGGGCGTCGACATCACGACCGTGCTGTTCGACCTCGAGCAGGACCCCCCGGAACTCGACCCGCCGTCGTCCCAGTGGGTGCCCCGGCCCGAGCCCGGGCGAGCCGAGTTGCTTTCCGAGGCGCTGGTCGAGCGCCTGGTCAGCCCCCGCGAGGTCGCCCGCGGCCTGCGACGCGTCGTGCGCACGCCTCGCCGGGTCCTGTCGAAGCTCGGCGACACCGTCGCGGGCGCGGGCTCGTTCGCCTGGGCCGGCATCGGAGCGCCCCACACCCCCTTCAACGTCGAGATCGGAGGGCACCGCCGCTTCGCCATGGCCACCCTCTCGCTCGACGACCTGAAGCTGGTCAAGAACGAGCTCGGCGGCACCGTCAACGACGTCATCCTGGCCGCCGTCTCGGGCGCGCTGGGCCGCTACCTGAGGGCTCGCGGCCATGCGACCAGGGAGCTCGAGATGCGCGCGCTCGTGCCCGTCAGCGTCCGCACCCCGGACCAGCGCGGAGCGCTCGGCAACCGCGTCTCGGGGATGATGGCGCCGCTACCCGTTGGGATCGAGGACCCGGTCGCGCGCCTGCGCTTCGTCACCGACGCGATGGGCGACCTGAAGTCCTCGAAGCAGGCGATGGGCGCCAGACTGATGACCCAGCTGACCGACTTCGCGCCGCCCACGATCTCGGCGCAGGCCGCCCGGCTGCAGTCGCGCCAGCGCTTCTTCAACCTCGTCGTCACCAACGTCCCGGGCCCCCAGTTCCCCCTCTACCTGATGGGGCGCAGGATGGAGCGCGTGTTCCCGATGGTGCCGCTGGCCAAGCGCCAGGCCCTCTGCGTGGGGATCATGAGCTACGACGGCCAGGTCAACTTCGGCCTGATCGGCGACTACGACGCGATGCCCGACCTCGAGGAGTTCGGCGCCGACCTCTCGGCCGCGCTCGACGAGCTGGTCGCGGCCGCGGGCGGCCGCCGCGGCTTCCTGCGCCGCTTCGTGCCGGGCGCCGAGCGCGAGCAGGCCGGCGCCC
>VGBV01000016.1 GCA_016870325.1 Actinomycetota bacterium | reverse complement strand
CTCGCCACTCCTCGGCCACCTCGGGGCTGATGTCGAAGCGTCCCATCCGGTGCCTCCTACCCCTATCGCTTGCGTCCGGGACGCTACATGCCCGGCAGGCCCGGCAGGCCGCCGCCCGGACCGCCGGCGATCCCGCCGAGCTTGGACTGCTGCAGCTCCTGAGCGGAGCGCAGCGCCTCGCTGACCGCTGCGGTGACCATGTCCTGGAGCAGCTCGGCGTCGTCGGGGTCGATCGCCTCGGGGGCGATCTCGATGCCGCGCAGCTGCATGTCGCCGGTCATCGTCACCTTGACCATGCCGCCGCCGGCGCTCTCCTCGACGGTCTCGCTCTTCAGCTCCTCCTGAGCCTGGGCCATCTGCGTCTGCATCTGCTGGACCTGCTTCATCAGCTGGCCCATGTCGGGACCCTTGGGCATCAACCCGCCTCCTCCCGCGCCTCGGCGCCGGGCTCGCCGGTCACCTCGCGGGCGTCGAAGTTCGTCTTCAGCATCTCGATCAGCTCCTCCTCGGCCATCTCGCCGCCGGCGCTCGAGGGCTCGGGGTGAACCTCCTCCGGGTCGATCAGCGAGTACTGCGGCCGCAGGCCCTCGCCGACGATCGCTCGCAGGGACTCCGTGATCCGCTCGACGTTGGCGGCCGCCTCGGCCTTGCGCTTGTTGAACTTGGCCGAGGTCGGGAAGCCGACCTTGAGCACCGACCTCTCCCTGTCGACCGCCAGCGGCCGCGCGCCGGCGAACAGGGTCGAGAGCATCTCCGATCCCGACGAGCGCACGTGATCGACCACGGCCGGCCACAACTCCACCACCCGCTCGATCTCCAGCTCCACGGAAGCCACCGCCGCCGTAGCCGCCTCCCCAGCCCTGGCCACCGGACCCGGCCCGGATGCCGCCTCGGGCTTCGTCTTCGGTTTCGAGCTGGGGGAGCTGGGCGCGCCGCCGCTCCGCGGCTCGGGCGTCGGGGGATCCTCAGCCGGGCGGTCACCAATGTCGGCCGCCGGAGGCGGTCCGTCTGGGCGCGCGTCAGCGCGCGCGCCCGGGGAGGACTCCCCCGGCGACCGAGCAGCGGCCCCGCCGCCGGTGCCCCCTTCCAGCACCTCGATGCGGCGGAGAAGAGCCTCGTGCGAGGCATCGAGCGCCGGCCGCGTCACCTTCAGCAGCGCCACCTCCAGGCTCAGCCTGGGATCGTCGCCCTCGCGCATGTTGGCGGCCGCGGTCGAGAGCGCATCGATCGCGCCCATCAGCTTCGCCTCGCCGATCGCCTGCGCCTGCCCGGCGAGCCGCTCCGGCTGGGCGACGGTGACGGTGAAGGACTCGGGCACCTCGCCGGTGGCGCGGGCGACGAGCAGCTGGCGCAGGTGGGCGATCAGGTCGCGCGCGAACTGACCGGGATCGCGGCCCGAGCGCGCCAGGCTCTCGACGGCGCGCAGCGCAGCGGCCGCGTCGCCGGCCCCGATCGCGTCGGTCGTCTCGAACAGCAACTCGGCGTCGGCGGCCCCGAGCATCTCGACCACGTCGTCGGTGGTCAGCCTGTCGCCGCCGTAGGAGACGAGCTGGTCGAGCGTCCCGAGCGCGTCGCGGAAGCTGCCCTGGGCCGAGCGCGCGATCAGGGCGACGGCGCCGTCCTCGGCCTCGATGCCCTCGGCCGCCGACACGCGGCGCACCACCTCGGCGATCTGCTCCAGCGACGGGCGCTGGAAGTCGAAGCGCTGGGTGCGGTCGACGATCGTCGCCATCACCTTCTGGGGCTCCGTCGTCGCCAGCACGAAGACCGTGTTCGGCGGCGGCTCCTCGAGCGTCTTCAGGAAGGCGTTCCAGGCCTCCTTGGTCAGCATGTGGGCCTCGTCGAGGATGTAGACCTTCCAGTGGCCCTCGGCCGGGGCGTAGGCGACGCGGTCGCGCAACTCGCGCACGTCGTCCACCGAGCGGTTCGAGGCCGCGTCCATCTCGATCACGTCTAGCGAGGTGCCGGCCGCGATCGTGCGGCAGGACTCGCACTCTCCGCAGGGCTCCAGCGTCGGCCCGTTGGCGCAGTTGAGGCTGCGGGCGAGGATCTTCGCCATCGAGGTCTTGCCGGTGCCGCGCGAGCCGACGAAGAGGTACGCGTGGTGGACGCGGCCCTGGGTGACCGCGTTGGAGAGGGTGCGGACGACGTGCTCCTGGCCTACGACCTCACCGAAGCTCTGGGGGCGGTGACGGCGGTAGAGGGAGGCGGAATCGGCCACGGGGGCGAGTCTAACCGGCGCCCCCAACGCCACTCCGGCGCCCGGCCGCAAACTGCGGGCTGCCCGGAGATCACGGGCGGAGAGCAGAAGTGGACCGTGCACCCGCCGTCGAGACGAAGCTCCTGGACGGGTCATCCTCGGTTGGCTCGAGCCAGGCTTGCCTGCATCACATGGCGGCTACCGCTTAAGGCTGCTTCCTTCCGGACCTGACCTGGTTCACAGGCCGCCACTGCGCAGGACCTGGCCGTCAGCGCCGCCCTCGGCGAACCGGCTCCAGATGCCGGACCCTCGAACGGGAATTCGGCCTCGCTAGAGCGGATTGCGAGTGCAGGGCACCGCTAATTCCCCGCCTAGCACGGTCCGCCGTGCATCCTAGGGCGCGAGGCGCTCGATCGTCCAGCCGTCCCCGTCCCGCGAGTAGACGAAGCGGTCGTGCATGCGGTCCTCCCGTCCCTGCCAGAACTCGATCGTCTCCGGAGCCAGCAGGTATCCGCCCCAGTGGGCGGGGCGCGCGATCGGCCCGTCGGCGGCGGCGCGCTCGGCCTCAGCGTAGAGCTCGTCGAGCAGCTCGCGCTCGATCGGCCGGCTCTGGGGCGAGACCGAGGCGCCGATGCGGCTGCCGCGGGGGCGGCTCTGGAAGTAGGCATCGGACTCGGCCGCGGGCAGGCGGCTGACCGGGCCCCGCGCCCGCACCTGGCGGTCGAGCTCGCGCCAGTAGAGCACCAGGGCCGCTCGGGGGCGGGCCGCCAACTGCTCGCCCTTGGCGCTCTCGTAGTTGCTGAAGAAGCGGAAGCCGTCGGGCCCGAAGCCCTTGAGCAGGACCATGCGCGCGTCGGGATGGCCCTCGGCGTCGGCCGTCGCCAGGGTCATCACCTCACACAGCGGCACCTCGCGCTCGGCCAGCTGATACCAGGCGGCGAACTGCGCGAACGGGTCGGGCGCCAGCTCGGCGCGGTCGAGTGGCGGCAGGTCCTGGCGGCGGGGGCTCACGACGACATCATCCTCGAGAGAGGCGTCCGGCGAAGACCGGGGCTTGATTTGAGGCGGCGATCGGCCGATAGGGAGAGGGTGGAGCCCACGGCCGCGCAACCCGATGGTTAGCATGCCGGCGTGGCGCCCGGGACGCCGCCATGCCGCGACGCCCGCCCAGCCCGCGGCCGCCGCAGCCGGCGCCATCCCCGGTCTGACCCCCGCCAGCGGCAACAGCGACCCCCGCCGCCGACTCGGCGACGTGATCGTCGAGCTCGGCTACGCGGACCGTGAGCTGGTCGAGCAGTTGATGGCCAAGGAGGCGGCTTCGAACCGGCCGATGGGAGAGCTGCTGCTGGCGGGCGGCATGGTCAGCTCCAAGCAGCTCGCCCACGCGCTTGCCGAGCGCAACGGCTTCTATTTCGTCGACCTCAAACAGTTCCACGTGGAACCGGCCGCCGCGAACTTGATCGGCGCCGGCGACGCGCGCCGCTACCGGGCGATACCGATCGCCTTCCTCCAGGACGGCTCGCTGCTGGTCGCCACCTCCGACCCGGCCAACATCCTCGGCGTCGACGACATCGCGATGTCGATCGGCTACCCGGTGCGGCGCGCGATCGCCAGCCAGGAGGGCCTGGACGCCGTCATGAAGCAGCTCTCCGTGCTGAGCGAGTCGGTCGAGGAGATCTCCGAGGGGGGCCTCGAGCAGGTCAGCAGCGAGGAGGCCGCGGCCTCGGCCGACCAGGCGCCCGTCGTGAAGCTGGTGCACTCGGTGATCGCGGACGCGGTCAACCGGGGCGCCTCGGACATCCACTTCGACGCCACCGGCGGAGACATGCGGGTGCGCATGCGGGTGGATGGCGTCGTGCTGGCCACGACCACGGTGCCGGCGCGCCTGGTTCGCGGGCTGGTCAGCCGCATCAAGATCATGGCCGGGCTCGACATCGCCGAGCGGCGCGTCCCCCAGGACGGCCGCATCGCGCTCAACGTGGACGGCCGCCAGGTCGACATCCGCGTCTCCACGCTGCCCGTGATCCGCGGCGAGTCGGTCGTGATGAGGATCCTCGACAGGGACCGGGTCGTGCTCGACCTGGACCAGCTCGGGATGCTCGCCGATGACCGCAAGCTCGTTCGGCGCGCGATCGGGCAGGTGCACGGCGCGGTGGTCGTCACCGGTCCCACCGGCGCCGGCAAGACGAGCACCCTGTACGCGCTGCTGACCGAGATCAACACCCCAGACCGCACGGTGATCGCGATCGAGGACCCGGTCGAGTACGAGGTCGAGGGGATCCAGCAGATCCACGTCAACCCCAAGGCCGGCCTCACCTTCGCCTCGGGGCTGCGCTCGATGCTGCGCTCGGACTCCGACACGCTGATGGTCGGCGAGATCCGCGACCGCGACACCGCCCAGATCGCGATGGAGGCGGCGCTGACCGGGCACCTCGTGCTCACGACCCTGCACACGAACGAGGCCTCGATCGCCCCGGCGCGACTGGTCGAGATGGGGATCGAGCCCTTCCTGGTCGCCTCGGGGATCGAGTGCGTCGTCGCCCAGCGCCTGGCGCGGCGGCTCTGCGAGGAGTGCAAGCGCCCCGTCACCCTCAGCCCCGGCGAGGTGACGGGCGCCGGCGGGCCCGCCGCCTCGGAGTCCTTCCAGGCCTTCGAGCCGGTCGGCTGCGTGCAGTGCAACGGCACCGGCTACCGCGGCCGCATCGGCCTCTATGAGGTGATGCAGATGGGCGAGGAGATCCGGGCGCTGGTCCTCGGCAAGGGCACGAGCGACCAGATCGCGGAGGCCGCGAGGGAGGCGGGCATGACCAGCCTGCGCGACGACGGCCTCGCCAAGGCCCGCGCCGGCGTCACCTCGGTCGCCGAGGTGCTGCGGGTCCTCGGCAGCTAGCTACAGCTTCATCGAGTCGAACGCCTTCGGCTTCTTTCGCCGGCGCTTCTTGCCGTCCTTCGAGTCCGGGATCTCGGCGTCCACGTTCATCCCCTCGATGTCGATGTGGGGCACGAAGCGGTCCGCCCACCTCGGCATCCACCATGCCGCCTTGTCCGCCATCGTCATGATCGCCGGCGCCAGCAGCAGCACGCAGAGCGCGGCCAGCAAGACGCCGACCGAGAGCCCGACGCCGAATTGCTTCACGGTCGGGTCGCCGTTGATGATGAAGCTGCCGAAGACCGACATCATGATCAGCGCCGCGGCGAAGATCACGCGCCCGCCGCCGGCCAGGCCCTCGCGCACCGCGTCCGCTTCCTTTGCGCCCTGGCTGCGCGCGTGCTCGATCTGGCTCATCAGGAACACCTGGTAGTCCATCGATAGCCCGAAGAGGACGGCGAACATGATCAGCGGCACGTAGCTCGCGATCGGCACCGAGGCGCTCGTCGTGTCGATGCCGACCAGCGAGACGCCCCACCCGTACTGGAAGACCGCCGTCAGCACCCCGAAGGCGGCGCAGACCGCGAGTACGATCGCGATCACCGCCTGGGTCGCGACGATGAACGAGCGGAAGGCCATCAGCAGCACCAGGAAGCCGAGCGAGACCACGGTCAGGAAGACGAGCGCCAGCTTCCCGGTGATCCCTGTGGCCAGATCCATGTTGGCCGCGGTCGAGCCGCCGACGTAGGCCGTCATCTCCTCGCCCTCGCTCGCCTGCGGGATCACGAACTCGCGCAGGCGGGTGACGACCTCGGTCGTGCGCTCGTCGGCGGGGTCGTACTTCGAGATCACGCCGAAGACGGCGGCGACCCCGCTCTTGTTGATGTCCGGCGGGCTCACCAGGGCGACCCCGAGCGCCTCGCTCATGTCCTGCTGCAGCGTCACCAGCCTCGTGTCGGTGCCGCGCTTGTCGCCGCCCGCCAGGGTCAGCTCATCGGTCAGGGTCGCCTGCAGCTTCTGGGCCTGCTGGGCCTGGACCTCGGCCTGCTGCTGCAGCGCCTCGAGTTGCACCTTCTGGGTGTTGAGGTTGGCCGCCCGCACCTTCAGGTTCGCGGCCTGCTGCACGAGCTTGTTCTTCTGCTTCAGCAGGGTCACCGCCTCGGCGGCCGCCTCGGCGGCGTCTACGGCGATCGCGAAGGCCTCGTCACCGAGCTTCGTCGCCTCCTGCTCCAAATCGTTGATCTCGCCCGCCAGCACCTTGCCCTCCTGGTTCAGCTCCTGCTGCTCCTGCTTGACGTCGTTCAGCTGCGCCTCCAGGCGCTTCGCCTCGGCCGCGAGGGCCGCCTTCACCTCCGGGTTCGTCGCCGCGGCCTCGGCGGCGAGCACCTTGTCGAGCTTCGCGACCAGGTCCGAGGCCTGCGCCGCCAGCTTCGCCGCCTGCTTGACCAGCGTCAGTGCCTCGTCCACGAGCAGCTGCAGCTGCGCCAGGATGTCGCGCTGCTCGGCCAGCTTGGCCGCGTTCTTCTGCAGCCTCCCCTTCTCGGTCTTGAGGTCGCCGGCCTTGGTCTCGAGCGTGTCCTTCTCGGCCAGCAGCGTCTGCTCCTGAGCCTCGAGCTCGTCGGCCGAGCGCTGCAGGGATTCCGCGCCGGTCTCCCCCTCGGCCTGCTCGGCCTCGAGCTGAGACTGCAGGCTCTGCGCCTTGGCGTACTGCTTGTTGAACTCCTCGCTGGGCTTGGCCGGCTCGTCGCCGAGGTCGACCGCGACCAGCAGCGGGCCGTTGTAGCCGGGCCCGAAGCCCGCGGTGATCATGTCGTAGGCTTGGCGCTCGGTCGTGTCGAGCGGGGCCGCGCCGGTGTCGGGCTGGCCGAGTTGCAGCGAGAGAGACGGGATCAGCAGCGGCGTCAGCACTCCCAGCGTGATCAGCACCGCCCAGCCGGGGCGGGCGGTGACGAAGCCGGCCCAGCGGTGCCAGAGGCCGCCGCCGCGCTTCGGCGGCATCTGCATGAAGCCCGGCACACCGAGCGAGTCGATGCGGTCGCCGACCAGCGCCAGCAGGGCCGGCAGCAGCGTGAGCGCCGCCGCCACCGCCGTCACCACCGCCACCGCGGACGCATAGCCGAGCGAGGTGACCAGGGGAATCTGCGCCACTAGCAGCGAGACGAGCGCGATCACGACCGTTCCCCCGGCGAACACGATCGCGGTGCCGGTGGTGCCGACCGACTTCGCGATCGCGGCGTCGGTGGCCATGCCCTCGTCGCGATGCACGCGATAGCGGCTGACCATGAACAGCGCGTAGTCGATGCCGACTCCGAGGCCGATCATCGTCGCCAGGGTGGGCGCGATCGACGGCACCTCCTTGACGTGCCCGAGCAGCCCGAGCAGCGAGAGCCCGCAGATCAGCCCCAGCACCGCGGGCAGGATCGCCATCCCCATCGCCACCAGCGTGCCGAAGGTGATCGTCAGGATCATCATCGCGGCGATGATCCCGATCAGGTCGCTGATCTTGGTCTCGGGCTCGGACAGCTCGGCTCCGATCTGCCCTCCGGCGGCGACCTCCATGCCGGCGTCCCGGCCGGGCTGGGACGCCTCGAGGAAGCGCTCTGCGTAGCCCTCGGTGATCTTCTGGTTGCCGATGTCGAGCAGGACGTTCAGGTAGGCCGTGCGCTCGTCCTTGCTCAGCTGCCCCTGGCCCGTGGTGCTGAACGGCGAGGTCAGCTGGAAGACGTGTGGGATCTTCTCGATCTCGTCGGCGCTCTCGTCGATCGCCCGTTTGAGCTCGGGATCGGTGACCTTCTCGCCCTCGGGCGCCCGGAAGACGATCTGGTTCTGTCCGTTCTGCTGGGGCGGGAACTCCTTCGCCAGCAAATCGGTGGCCGACTGGCTGCCGGTCCCCGGCAGCTCGAGGTTGTTGGAGGTGTTGGCCCCGAACGTGTTGACCAGCGTGACCACGCCCGCGAGCGCCAGCAGCCACGCGAGCAGCACCCACAGCTTGTGGCGGGTGATGAACAGCCCCATGCGGTGAAGTCGAGTGGCCAAGGTGAGGGCCTTATCCCTGCTGACGCGGTGGCACGCGAGTCTATTATCCGCTCCCAGGGCGCGTAGCTCAGTGGGAGAGCGCTCGCTTCACACGCGAGAGGTCGCTGGTTCGAAACCAGCCGCGCCCATGCTTCAAGGCGGGCTGCACGGAAAGCGAGCGCCGGGTCGCATGGCACGGGTCCAACCGCGAGGCAGAATCCATCAGCCCAGAGAATGAGTCCCGCGCGCGCCATACGCCGCCACTGCCGACCTCATCGGTGAAGGAGTTGCGCTGAAGCTCGCCGTAGCCGTCCACGCCGGTGTTCTTCCGGCGACGCTTGCCGATCCGGGATCGGCATAGGATGAGGCTGACAAGGGGCAACGGGATCAAGGAGGGCGTATGTCGGTGAAGAAGCTGGTTCCTTTGAGCGGCGTGCTGGCCGTGGCCGCGATCATCGGTGCGTTCATCGCCAGCGTCGTCGTCAGGCGTGTCGCCGCTGGCGATGACGCGTCACTCCAGACGATCGTGGTCAGCCTGATGTTGGCGATGCGCGCAGACACCGCCTGGCTCGAAGCTCGCCGCATGACTCCGGCGGGCGCAGGGCAACTGAATTGCCGGTTCTCGGTACCCGTATCCGCAGCCATCCCAGGGCACCGGGATGCCCTGATCCGCGCCTGTCACGTCTGAGCACCCGCCGCTTCAGCGGCGCCCATCAGCCCGAATTCGACAGTCCGGCCGCTTCAAGCGGCTTCGTCCAGCTCACGGTCGTGTCCTTGACCGCGAACCCGGCCCGCTCGTAGATGCCGAGGGCGCCGCTGGGTTTGCGGAGTCGACGCTGAGAGCGGACTGTTCGTAGCCGGCGGAGCGGTAGGACTCGAGTGCGGCGGCGAGCAGCAGGCTGCCGAGGCCGCGACGGCGCCATGCCGGCCGCACCCCGAGGTCCCCGACGTAGAGTTCGCGCACGCCGGTGGCGGCCGCGTCGGCCTCCCAGAAGAAGGTCAGCAGGTAGGCGACGACATGGTCGCCGTCGCTGAGCAGCCAGCTCAGCTGCGGCCGGAACGGGCTGACCCCCGTGTAGAAGCGCGACCACCGCTCCTCGTCGGGAGGGGCGGCGCCCCAGGTCTCGGCGAAGGCTTCCAAGTGCGCCTGGCGGACCGCCTCGTCACGATCCGCCGAGTACGGCGCCAGCTTCAGGCCGGGCGGCGTCGGGGGAAGGTCGGGCAGGGGATCGCCCAGGCTGCGGACCATCGTGTGCCACCAGCGCCTCGCCTCATAGCCCGCGGCCCGGACCAGCGCCTCCTTGCTCGGGTTGTTCTGGTGCACGTGGACGCGGACGGCCCCCGTGGTGTCCGGGTGGCGCTCGCGGTGCAGGCCGGCGGCCCGCTCCTCGCCCACTCCAACAGCCGGCGGCCGAGCCCACCGCCGCGCGCCGCGGGCAGCACGAACCCGTCGAGCTCGACCCAGTCGACGTCGTGAACCTGGGCGGAGGAGTGCACCCGCGCGAACGCGACCACCTCTCCGTCCTCGGCTATCCCGGCGAAGGTGTCCCGACCCGGATCAGCGGTCTCCCCGAGCTCGTCGCGGACATCCTGCTCGGAGCGGTGCTCGCCGATCACGTCCACGGCCTCGACGGCGGCGTGGGCGCGCACGAGGGCAGGCGCGTCGTCCGGCGTCACCGCCCGCCAGGTGAGCGTCCCGGTCTCCACTCCCTTGCGGCTAGCCCTCGAGCGAGAAGCGGACCGTCTGGTCGCGGCGCATGCAGTCGAAGGGGGTGAGGTTGCCGCCGCTGCCGGTCACGCAGTCAAAGCCCTTCGGGGTCTCGTCGCCGCGGGCGCGGGCGAAGGCGACCTGGCGGGCGAGCCTGCACTTGGCGTGACTGGTCTTGAGTTTGAAGACCCCCCTGTTCTCGAGCTTCTGGGTGGCGCAGCCGTGGAAGCCGGATGCGCCCGCCGGCTCGGTGGCGAGGCAGAGCAGGAGGGCGAGAAGAGCGGCGAACAGGGCGCTCGGAACCAAGATGCGGAGCGGCGTTGCGATGTGATGGACGATACTACCGCCCGGCGACCCGGCATATGATCGGTCAGCGATGCCTCCGAGCAACGTCGAGGTGATCGAGGGCCTGATGCCCGACGGCGAGACGGACCTGGCCGTGGTCTTCCGCGACTTGGAGGACCCCGAGGCGGCCGCCGAGGCCGCCGGCGAGCTGGAGCCGCTGCTCGACCCCGAGCTGGAGGTGGTCGCCCCCCACACCGGCCGCACGCGGTACCTGGGGCCGTTCGGGCTGCGCGACTACTGGCTCGACTGGCTGCGCCCCTGGGAGAGCTACTTCGCGGGCATCGAGAGCGTCACCGCCGACGGCGACAGGGTCCTGGTCCGCTCGTGTGACCGCGGGATCAGGCGCGACAGCGACGTCGAGGTCGAGGTCCACGGCGGCTCGGCATGGACATTCCGCGACGGCAGGATCGTGCGGATCGAGTTCTTCCCCAGCTCGGAGGCGTTCGAGGCCGCGGCCGCGACCTAACCGGAGCGCCGAGCGGGGCGCCAAAGCGCCCCGCTCGTGCCGCTGGTAGGGGGATCGGGCTACTTGATCAGCTCGACCTCTTCGAACACGCCGCCTTCGAGCTCGGCCTCGTGAACCGGGGTGCCCGGGATCAGGTCGGCGACCGTGCAGAGGTCGTCGTCGTCACCGTGCTCCTCGTCGTCCATCTCGTTGCTGGAGCCGTCGTGGCCCTCGCCCTCGGAGCTGACCGAGGCGGAGTCGGACTCGCCGCCCTCGTCGTCGTCCCCGTGCTCGTCATCGTCCTCACCGGGACCGTCGTCGCCGGGACCGTCGTCGTCGCCGGACTCGTCCTCGTCCTCGTGCTCGTCCTCGGTCTCACACTTGATCTCGGTGGACTCGTTGACCTTGCCTGAGAGCTGGCCGCCGGTCGCGAGGTTGATCACGAGGGTGGTGCCGTCGAACGAGGCGACCGTGCCGGCCTGCTCGTCGCCGTCCTCGATCTCGTCGTCGTCGGTGTCGGGATCGACGGGATCGTTGCCGGTCTGGTCCTCACCCTTGTTGTCGAGGTCGTCGTCGTCGGCGTCCTCGCGGCCGTCCTTGACCTTGTCGTCGTCGCTGTCGACGTCGTTCTGCTTGGTGCCCTCGCTCTGCTCGTTGCCGTTGTCCACGTTGTCGCGGTCGCGGTCCTCGTCGGCGTCCTCGACGCCGTCGTCGTCGCTGTCGGCGTCGCGGGGGTCAGTCCCCGAGCGGAACTCGCCGCGGTTGCGAAGGCCGTCGAGGTCCTGGTCCTTGCGGGCCTGGTTCACCTTGAGCGAGAGCTTGTGCCGCTTCTCCCACCTGTCGGGCAGCTTGTCGTGGTTGCGATCCTTGGCTGCGGCCGAGCCCGCGAAGGCCGCTAGCAGGAGCGCGATCGCGCCTGCGCCGGCCACCCGGATCACTCGTGTCGTCTTGTTCATCTTCGTCTCCCCCATCGAGGGCCGTGGCGCCGCGCGAACACGTTGCCGGTTTGTGCTGTCAACGAGTATTCGGCCGCGCGGGTTTACGCCCGTCTGCACGACCGAGCTCGGCTACATGGCGAACGCCAAGCCGGAGTTCGACCAGCGCGGCGTCAAGATCATCGGCCTCTCGGCCGACCCGACCGACAAGCACGCCGACTGGGCGAAGGACATCGAGGAGACCCAGGGCACCGCTCCCAACTACCCGATCATCGGCGACTCCGACCTCGAGATCGCCAAGGCCTACGACATGCTCCCGGCCGAGGCCGAGGCGAGCGACGACCGCACCCCGGTTGACAACCAGACCGTCCGCAACGTCGTCGTCGTCGGACCCGACAAGAAGGTGAAGCTGATCCTCGCCTACCCGATGACCACGGGTCGGAACTTCGACGAGGTCCTGCGCGTGATCGACTCGCTGCAGCTGACCGCCAACCACAAGGTGGCGACGCCGGTCAACTGGCAGCAGGGCGACGACGTGATCATCGCCGGCTCGGTCAGCGACGACGAGGCCAAGGAGCGCTACCCCGACGGCTGGGAGTCGCCGAAGCCCTACATCAGGATCGTGCCTCAGCCGAAGTAAGCGTCCAGACCTCGATCGGCTCGCGGCGGCCGCGCACCTCCAGGGTGTCGACCGCCTCGAGCCCCGAGGGATCGGTCAGCATCTCCACGGTGGCGCTCGAGAGGAAGAGGGCGTGCGGGGTGCCCTTGGTCAGGCCCTCCAGGCGGGAGGCCGTGTTGACGGTGTCGCCGATCGCCGTGTACTCGACCCGCCGCTCGGAGCCGACCTGCCCGGTCATCACCTCACCGCTGTGGAGCCCGACCCCGATCTCGAAGCGCTCGTCGAGCTCCTTGCCGAGCACCGCCTCGTTGACCGCCGACAGCCGCACCTCGAGCATCTCGCGGGCCGCCGCCAGGGCGCGGTCGGCGTGGTCGGGCTGATCGAGCGGCGCCCCGAAGACGGCCATGATCCCGTCGCCCATGTAGGAGACGAGGGTGCCGCCGTGGCCCATGATCGCATCGGTCATCTCGCCCAGGTAACGGTTGAGGACGCTCAGCACCTGATCGGGCCCGCGCGACTCGGCGATCGTGGTGAAGCCGCGAACGTCGCTGAACATGACCGTGCAGACCCGCTTCTGGCTCCCGAGTCGCAGGTCGTCGTCGGCTCGGCCCATGACCTCGTCCACGACCCCGGGCGGCACGAAGCGCTCGAACATCAGTCGCGCTCGCTGGCGCTCGAAGGCGGCGAACAGGTAGTGGACCGCGAGCGTGCCGACGATCGCGATCGCCAGGGCGAGCAGGGGGTAGAGCAGCGGCAGGATCGTGCCCGCATTGAAGGCGAGCGGGGCGATGACCAGATAGAGGAGCCCGGCGAGGAGCCCGGCCCCCGCCGCCGCGAGCGGCGGCCAGCGCAACCCGGCCGCGGGGACGACCGAGCCCAGCAGCACGATCGCGAGCGCCCCGAATGGCCAGGAGGCGTCGCCCAGGTCGAGCCCGTTCTCGACGGTCGCGATCGCGTTGGCCTGGATCTCGGCTCCGGGCATCAGCTCGTCGTCGCTGGTCGAGACCGGGTGCACGTCCTGGACGGTCGGGGCCGAGACGCCGACGACCACCGTCTTGCCCTTGAAAGCCTCGGGATCGACCTTGCCGCCGATCACGCGCGAGAACGAGTGGGAGGGGATCGTCCCCGGCGGGCCCGCGTAGTCGATCCAGGCGCCGTCATCGGGGAAGTCCCCGGGATCCACCTGGACGCCGTCGCGCTGCTCGACCGCGGCGACCGAGAGCGACTCGAGGCCGCCCGTCGAGTAGTCGAACCGCCGGAAGACCCCACCGGGGTCCGGATCGAAGGCGGAGTGCCCGGCGCGGGCGCCGATCTGGTCCAGCACCCGGTCGCCGCCGAAGACGCCGCTGCGCCCCTGCTCGTCTGTCTCCTCGGTCGCCAGCACGACGGGGGCGCGTGAGTCGGCGACCGCGCCGACGAGCGCCTCGTCCTCGGCGGGCTCGGTCGGCTCGGTGAACTGGACCTCGTAGACGATCGCCGCGGCCCCGGCGTCGGAGAGCACCTCGATCAGGCGGCCGTGGAGCGAGCGCGGCAGCGGCCAGCGCTGCTGGAGCGCGTCGAAGCTGACGTCGTCGATCTCGACCACCACCAGATCGTCCGGCGGGTTCTCGGTGCCCCGCACCGCGAAGCGGGCATCCACGGTGTCGAGCTCGGAGCGGCCGAGGGCGTCGGTGAACCAGCAGAGCAGGGCGATCGCGATCGCGGCGGCCGCGACGGCGCCGAGGTAGAGGCGCCGACGCTGCCCGGATGAGCTCATCGCCGCGCCATGGGCCCGGTGGCGCTCAGCGCTTCCGCTTCTTCGGCCCAGGGGCCAGGTAGCCCTGGCCCGTGTTGATCACCAGGCTGCGCTTGCGGACGAAGTCGCGCACGGTGACCCTGCCCTTGTGCGACTTGATCCGGGTCTTGTTGTCGCAGCGGTCGGTGACCTCCCAGGTCGTGCCGCGCGCAGCCCCGGAGCCCTTGCGGCCGCTGGTGCGGAACTTGCCGCTCCCCGAGCCCCAGAGCCGCCGCCCCCTCCGCTTCGACGCGGTCGCCGAGCGACCCTTGCCCTTGCCGCAGCCCAGCGAGCCGGTGAGCTTGAGCTCGGTGAAGGCGCCTTTCTTCGCCGCCTGGGTGACCCTGAAACGGCCGAACTTGAAGTCGGCCGACTGTACGGCGTCTCCGGTCGCCTGGGACCTCAGGGTGACGGTCCCTCCGCTGGTGTCCAGCTCGGAGCCCACCGGAATCGAGGTCGTGGTCTGGATCGGGACGAAGGCGGTTGATCCCGGCAGCTTCACCGTCACGGTCCCGCTGACGGGCTTGGCCACCAATGACTTGCCGGGTATGGGAGCGAGCTCTCGGCGCAGGTGGGCGACCCGTTGTCCAGGCGGGAGCCCGTGTACAGCGAGCTCCCGTCGGGGCTGATCGCGAGACCCCAGACGGCATCCAGGCCGTCGGCCTTGATTGCGCACGAAGGAGGGCCGGTGTCGTTGTCGCCCGTGCAGCCGGCCGGCGTCAGGGCCCCGGTGGTGGGGTTGCGCGAGAGCGCGGCGACCGAGTCCGAGCCGTTGGCCGAGGCGTAGACGGAGAGGTTATCGGGGCTGACGAGGACCCTGGCGGGAGCATCGAGGCCCGCCATCGACTGCGCGCAGGCGCCCGCGCCGGCGTCGTCCACGCACGCCTGCGCCGTCAGCGCGCCGGTTGACGTGTTGCGGTCGAAGCGCTTGATCGAGTCATCGCTGTTGGCGGCGACGTAGAGGGACCTGCCGTCGGGGCTGACCGCGTAGACGTCGGCGCCGTCGGGGCTGACGACGACGTCGCGGGTCTGCTCGAGGCCGTCGGCCGCCGTCGAAGCCGTGCACGAATCGGGCCCGTCGTCGTTGTCCTCGACGCAGCCGGCCGAGGTCAGGTCGCCCGTCGCCGCCATGCGGCCGCAGCCACGGTGACCGCCGCGCTCAGCGCCGCCAGCGCCGCGATCCTCGCGGCGCCCTTCCGGCCCAGTCTGCTCGCCCGATTCCTCATCCCCGCCTCCTCCTGATCTCCACTCCCGGCGCTCCTCAAACAACCGAAGCGCGACAGAGTATCGGCGCTCAGCCTTTCTGAGGCCGCCGGTCTTCGGCGACCGCGCGCGCCCGCTCGTGGCTGCGGACGTGCCCCGTCACCGTCTCGAGGAAGCTCTCGCGGTCGAGCGCCAGCAGCCTCGTGGCCCGCGTCGCCTTGACCGTCGCCGTGCGCGGCACGTCGCGCAGCAGCGCGATCTCGCCGAAGCTCTCCCCCGGCCCCTCGTTTCGCCTGAAGGCGCCGTCCTCGACCACCTCGACCTCACCCTCGTCGATGAAATAGAAGCGGTCGCCCTGATCGCCCTGGGTGATCACCTCCTGGCCGGCACCCGCCTCGACCTCGACCAGCGAGCGGCTGACACCCTCCAGGCGGTCCACCGGCAGCGGCGCGAAGATCGGGCTCCCGCGCAGCAACTCGTAGTGGCGCTCGTCCACAGGCGCGCCGATCTCGAAGCCGCGCAGGGCGCGCCAGCGCAGCAGAGCGACCAGCGGCAGGAAGGCGCCGATCGCGATCAGGGCCCCCCGGACCCCCAGCAGGGCGACCAGGCCGGGGGCGACGATCGAGCCGACCGCCATCGCCAGCAGCCGGCTGGTCTCGAGGAAACCGATCACGCGGGCCAGCGTCTCGTCGGAGCCGAGCCGCTGCAGCAGCGTGCGGGCCGCGACCTCGACGAACGTGTAGCCGAAGCCGACCATGAAGAAGCCCAGGAAGGCCGCGAAGACGACGGGCCAGATGCCCGGGAAGGAGATCGCCGCTCCCATCACGAGGCTGCCGACGGCGAGGCCGGCCGCGAGGTTGCCGCGGTCAAGCAGCACTGCGAGGGCCGTGCCCGCGACCAGCGCCCCCACGCCCCAGGCGGCGTTGATCCAGCCGACGCTTCCCTGCCCCAGCCCGAGCAGATCAAGCGCGACGACAACCATCATCACGTCGAGCGTGCCCTCGATCAGGACGAGGGCGGTCAGCATCAGGCCCACGAGGCGGATCCGGGAGTCCGCCATCAGCGCCCGAAGGCCGAGCGCCGTCTGGTGCAGGACGCCGGCGGCGTCCTCTTCGGCGCCGTAGGAAGGCCGCTCGTCGCGGCGCAGGGTCGCCAGGATCGCCGCCGTCAGCACCCCGGCGCCGGCCGCGAGGACGAACACCGCCTGGGGGGTGGCGGTGGAGAGCAGGATCCCGGTGCAGAGGGCGGCCGCAAGGAAGCCGGCGTTGTCCACCTAGCTGTGGGCGACGTTCGCCGCCGAGAGCTCCTGGGGGCTGCGCGCGGCCTGGGGCAGCAGCGCCCCCTCGGCCGGGACGTACGGCGTCGAGGCGACGGTGAAGGCGCCGGCGAAGGCGTAGACCACCCATGCCGGCGCGTCCGCGATCACCGCGGCCGCCGACAGCGCGATCGCGACTCCGGCGAACACGGCGCTCAGGATCAACACCAGGCGCCGCGAATGCCGATCTCCAAGCAGGCCGCCGAACGGGGAGGCCAGCGCGCCCGGCAGCAGGCGGACCAGCGCCGCGATCCCTACGGCGGTCGCGCCACCCTGCCCGAACGCGTAGACCGAGAGCGCGATCGCGTAGGCCCACATGGCGAAGGTCATTCCACCCCAGGCCAACACCAGGCGGGCCAGCTCCCGGTTGCCGAACACCGCCGCGAGCGACGACTGCGAGGCGCGAAGCTGGCGCAGGCCCTCCCTCATGCGCGCGAACCCTAGTCCGGACACGGCGAGGCATCAAGCGACAGCGGGCGGGCCCGTCGCGTTCAGGGCCCGGCTCAGACGACGCGATCGGGGCGGGTGTAGACGTTGACGGACTCCCCGCGGGCGAAGCCGGCGAGGGTGATGCCGCGGTCGGCGGCCAGCTCCACGGCCAGCGAGGTCGGGGCCCCGACGCCGACGAGCACGGGAGCCCCGGCGACGGCCGTCTTCTGGACCAGCTCGAAGGCGAGGCGGCCGCTGACGCAGAGCACGCGATCGGCGAGGGGAAGCTCGCCGTCCAGTAGGGACTGGCCGATCACCTTGTCCATCGCGTTGTGGCGGCCGACGTCCTCGCGCACCATCACCAACTCGCCCTCGGGCGTGAACAGCCCCGTCGCGTGCAGGCCGCCGCTGCGCGCGAAGGCGGGCTGGCGCATCAGGGCGGGCAGGCGGGCGAGCAGCGAGCGGTCGATCCGCAGCCTTGACTCAACGGGGGGCGCGTGAACCGCGACCTCCTCGAGCGCCCCCTTGCCGCAGACCCCGCAGGAGGAGCTGGTGTAGAAGCGCCTCGTCGCCGGGAGCTCGGCCCCGGGCGAGGTGACCTCGATCGTGTTGGCGGCCATGTCCTCGCTCAGGCCGACCCGCGGAGCCTCCGAGAGGATCCCCTCGCCGTAGAGGAACCCGGCCGCCAGCGCCTCGTCGTCGCCCGGCGTACGCATGGTGACGGCGACGGGCTCGCCGTTTAGGCGGATCTCCAGCGGCAGCTCCACCGCGACCTCGTCGGTGGAGCCGTCCCGCTCGACGTGAGCGAGCATCGCCTCGGTCGAGGCGCCGGCCCGCTCGGGGCTCATGCCAGAGCCGGCTCGCGCTCCCGGTCCTGCGCGTGCTCGACCGAGACCGCGATCACCTTGTACTCGGGGCAGGATGTGTTGACGTCCGAGGACTGCCCGACCAGCAGGTTCGTCCGCACCTCGGGGAAGTGGAAGGTGGTGAAGACGTGGCCGGGCTCGATCCTGTCGGTCACCTGGACGGGCAGCTTGATCTCGCCCACCCTGCTGGTGACGGTGGCGATGCCGCCGTCGTCGAGGTCGCGCGGAGCCGCGTCGTCGGGGTGTATCTCCAGCACGTCGCCGGTCATCAGGTCCACGTTCCCGGTGCGCCTGGTCATGGTGCCCGCGTTGTAGTGCTCCAGGCGGCGCCCGGTGACCAGGATCAGCTGGAAGTCGTCGTCGACGGCATCGCCGGGCTCCTTGTAGGGCAGCGGCGCGAAGTGGGCCTTGCCTCCCGGCAGCTCGAACTCGTCGGTGTAGAGGATCGGGGAGTCGGTGCCATCCGCGGCGACGGGCCACATCAGGCCCTTGCGGCCGATGCGCTCGTGGCTGAGGCCGGCGTAGCGCGGCGTCATCTCGGCGATCTCGTCCATCACGTCGCTCGGCGTCTCGTATTCCATCTCGTGGCCCAGCGCCGCCGACACCGTCATCAGGATCTCGAAGTCGGTCTTGGCCTCGCCCGGCGGCTCCTTGGCGGCTTCGACGAGCTGCAGGCGGCGTTCGGCGTTGGTGAACGTCCCGGTCTTCTCCAGGAAGGAGGAGGAGGGCAGGATCACGTCGGCGTACCTGGTGGTCTCGTTCTCGAAGATCTCCTGGCAGACGAGGAAGTCCAGGGACTCGAGCGCCTCCGCGACGTGCGCGGTGTCCGGGTCGGTCTGGGCGACGTCCTCGCCGAAGATGTACATGGCCTTGAGACCGCCGGCGACGGCGGCGTCGAACATCTCCGGGATCTTCATGCCCTTCTCGCGCTTCATCTCGACGCCCCAGCGCTGCTCGAACATGCTGGTGACCGCGTCGTCGGAGACCGGGCGGTAGTCGGTGAAGGTGTCGGGCAGGGCGCCCATGTCGCTCGAGCCCTGGACGTTGTTCTGGCCCCGGAGCGGCAGCAGCGCGGCGCCCGGGCGGCCGACGTTGCCGGTCATCAGGGCGAGGTTGCAGAGCAGCCGCACGACCTCGGAGCCGTACTTGTGCTCGGTCACCCCCAGCCCCCAGAGGATGCAGGCGCGGTCGGCCCCGGCGTACATGTGGGCGGCGCGCTCGAGGTCGGCGGCGGGGACGCCGGTGACCTCCTCGACGGCCTCGGGGGTGTAGGTGTGGGCCATCTCCTCGACCGCCTGGTAGCCCTCGGTGCGGCGCGCGATGAAGTCCTCGTCGATCAGCCCGTCGCGGATGACGACTCCGATCAGGCCCCAGACGAAGGCGGCGTTGGTGCCGGGACGGTTGCCGAGGTGGATCCGCCCGTAGTCGGCGAGCTCGATGCGGCGAGGATCAGCGGTGATCAGCTTCAGGCCCTTGAGCGCAGCCTGCTTGATCCGCGCCCCGACGACCGGGTGCCCTTGGGTGGGGTTGACGCCGATCAGCAGCGCCACGTCGGCCTGCTCGATGTCGTCGAAGGAGCCGGTGGCGCCCGAGAGGCCGAACGACTTGCGCAACGCGAACGAGGTCGGCGAGTGGCAGACGCGGCTGCAGTTGTCGATGTTGTGGGTGCCGATCGCGGCACGCATCATGCGCTGCATCACGTAGCAGTCCTCGTTGGTGGCGCGCGAGGAGGCGAGGCCGGCGATCGCGTCGGGACCGTGATCGGCCTTGATCCCGTTGAGGGCGGTGCTGACCTTGTTGATCGCCTCCTCCCAGGTGGCCAGGCGGAAGCCGTCACCCTCGCGGATCAGGGGCGCCTGCAGCCGGTCGCGCGAGCGCGCGAACTGGTGCGCGAAGCGGCCCTTGAGGCAGGTGTGGCCCTTGTTGGCGGGCCCGTCCAAGGCCGGGCTGATCGAGACCACGTTGCCGTCGGCGCGGTGGGCCTCCAGACGGCATCCGACGCCGCAGTAGCCGCAGGTGGTGGTGGTCGTCTGCTCGAATCGCTCGCTCATCGGCTGCCCTCTCCTTCTTCCCCATTTGTAGCGATTTCACTCGTCAGGTCAAGCAACAGGTGCTCCGTGATCGCGTCGGTGGGACAGGTGTCGGCGCAGGCGCCGCAGGAGACGCAGGTGGAGTCCCGGAAGCCCGAGTCGAGCCCGGCGGTGACGTTGGCGCTGAAGCCGCGCCCGGTGGCGGTCAGCGCGAAGGCGCCCTGGACCTCGTCGCAGGCGCGGATGCAGCGCCCGCAGCTGATGCACATCTCGTGCTGGAGCACGAGATAGGGGTGGCGCTGGTCCTCGTCGGGCTCGTGCCGGGCGCCCCGCCAACGGGGCTCCCCGAGCTCGAAGAAGCGGGCGACGCCGGCGAGCTCGGTGTGCGGGGCCGGCGGCCTGGGCAGCTCGGAGAGCACCAGCTCGACCGTGTTCGAGGCGACGCGCCGGGCGGTCGCGTCGGTGGTGTCGATGCGCATGCCCTCGACGCACGGCGTGGTGCAGGCGGCGATCGGGGGCCCGCCCCCCTCGACTCCGACCATGCACACGCGGCAGGCGCCGAACTGCTCGAGGCGGTCGTCGAAGCAGAGCGTGGGCACATACGAGCCCGCCTGGCGAGCGGCCTCGAGCACGGTGCTCCCCTTGGGAACCTGCACGGCCTCGCCGTCGATGAAGACCTCCAGCTGCGCGGCCGCCGGCTGCTCGGGGGCCATCGCTACGCCACGCCCAGCTCGTCCGGGAAGTGCGCGATCAGGCTGCGGATCGGCGCCGGCATGCCGCCGCCGTGGGCGCAGAGCGACCCGAGCTCCAGCGTCTCCAGCAGCTCCTCGAGCCGTGCGCGGTCCACGGGGCCGTCCTGCCGGACCATCTCGAGCCCGCGCTGCAGGCCGATCCGGCAGGGGAAGCACTTGCCGCAGCTCTCGTGGGCGCCGAACTCGAGCAGGTGCGTGGCGAGGGCGCGGATGTCGGTGCGCTCGTCGAAGGCGACGATGGAGCCGTGGCCGACCATGCAGCCCTCCGCGGCCAGCTCGTCGAAGTCGAAGGGCGTTTCGAGCCTGGTCCCCGGCAGGATCCCGCCCAGCGGCCCTCCGATCTGCAGCGCCTTGATCTCGTGGCCGTCCACCAGGCCCCCTCCGATCGTGTTGCAGATCACCTCGATCGGGGTCCCGAAGCTGACCTCGTGCATGCCGGGGCTGGCGAAGCGCTCGTTGAGGCAGACGAGCTTCGTCCCTGAGGTCGCGCCGGGGCTGAGCGCCGCGTAGGCCTCGGCGCCGTTGGCGGCGATGAAGGGAACGTTGCAGAGCGTCTCGACGTTGTTGACGACGGTCGGCTTGCCGTGCCAGCCGCGCTCGGCGGGGAAGGGCGGGCGCGCCGTGACCGTGCCGCGCAGCCCCATCAGCGAGTTCAGCAGCGCCGTCTCCTCGCCGACCACGTAGGAGCCGGCGCCCTCCTTGACCTCGACGTCGAAGTCGAAGCCGCTGCCGCCGATGTCGGCGCCGAGGTTGCCGGCGTCGCGGGCGCGCTCGGCGGCCTCGAACAGGATCGGCATCGAGCGCGGGTACTCCGAGCGCACGAAGACGAAGCCGCGCGAAGCGCCGACGGCATAGCCGGCCAGGGCCATCCCCTCCAGCAGCAGCTCGGGGCTGCGCTCCATCAGGTGCTTGTCGATGTAGGAGCCGGGGTCACCCTCGTCGGCGTTGACGACGATCACCTTCTCGTCGCCCTCCGCGCGGCCGGCGAACTCCCACTTCAGGCCCGCCGGAAAGCCGGCGCCGCCCCGGCCGCGCAGGTTGGCGTCCTTGACCGCGGCCAGCAGCTCGGCCGGGTCGCGCTCGAGCGCGCTGCGCAGCCCCGACCAGTCGCCCTCGCGCAGCAGCACGGGTTCGTCGAGCATGCTCGTCCCCTGCGGCTCGGGGGCCTCGCGGCAGGACCCGGCGGCGACGCGCCGGACGACGTCGGGACCGGCGTCCACCAGGTCGCCCTCGCGCAGCGCGGCGCCCGTGTGGCAGAAGCCGAGGCAGACGGTCTGGCCGAGCGAGATGCCGTGGTCGGCGCTGCGCTCGCCCAGGCTCAGGCCCAGCGCGTCCTGGACCGCGCCCACGTGCTCGCCGAAGTCGGCCGCCCAGCAGGCGGTGCCGGTGCAGACCGAGACGTGGCGGCGCCCGCGGGGCGCCAGCAGGTCGTCGTAGAAGCTCGAGATCCCGTAGACGGCGGCCTCCGGCAGGCCCGAGAGCCGAGCCGCGCGGCGGCGGTCATCGTCGGTCAGCTCGCCGTGGTCGGCGACCGCGTCCTTGAGCACGTCGAGCGCGGTCGGGGGCGACTGCGGCTCTTCGGCTCTGAGGATCTCTGTCAGGTTGCGCGACATATGGCCCTGGGGGGAGGGACGACTGTGGGGCCCCGGGCGGCGGGAAATCGCTCCTCGAGCCGAGACTAGATGAATTTGTACAAAGACTCAAGAGAGCGGCTCCTAGACTGCCGCCGATGGCGGTCCCGGCTCCGCTGAGGAGAACGCTGCACCGCGCCAGGGGCGCGGTGCCCGCGGACGTGCGCCGGCTGGCGCGGACCTGGCGCGCGGTGCGCTCGGGCGGGCCGGTCACGGGGGTACCACCGTTCCGGCGGGTGCTGGTGATCGCCCCGCACCCCGACGACGAGAGCCTCGGCTGCGCGGGCACGATGGCGCTGCTGAGCGATCAGGGGGCGACGGTGACGACCCTCACGGCCAGCGACGGCGAGGCGACCCAGGGCTCCTCGCTGCCCGCCGAGGAGATCGCGCGCACGCGCCGCGCCGAGGCCCAGCGCGCCGCCGCCGAGGTGGGAGCCTCGGCCCATTTCCTGGGCCTTCCGGACGGGGGGCTCGCCCAGCACCCGAACGAGCTGGCCAGCGGCCTGCGCAAGGCGATCGGCGAGCTCGAGCCCGAGGCCGTGTTCGCGCCCTGGCCGCTGGACGGCGGCTCCGACCACCGCGCCGTGGCGCAGGCGCTGGCGGGCGTGCTCGACCGCGGGGGCCCCGAGGTCTGGGGCTACGAGGTCTGGACCGCGCTGGTGCCGAACCGGTTCGTGGAGATCACCGCCGTGATAGAGCGCAAGCGCGCCGCGCTCGGCGCGCACGAGACCGCCGCTCTGGCGCTCGACCTGAGCGCGGCCGAGGGCCTCGCGCGCTGGCGCTCGCTGCAGACTCTCGGCGGCCGCGGCTTCGCCGAGGCCTTCCTGGCGCTGCCGGCCGCCGGCTACCGCGAGCTCGCAGGACAGCTGGGGTCAGACCCCGAGATGACCGATTCCTGATCGACGTCTGACCGGATCATCCGGGTGGGCGCGGGATTGGGAATCGGTCGTCCGGATCGGCGGGGCCTGACCTCTCCAGGTTCCGCGTCAGTCAGTACCCGAGCCGGCGCTCGACCGGCTCGAGCAGGGGCAGGATGCGCTCGATCGCGGCGCCGTTCTGCTCTCGCCACTTGTCCGGGCGCGGCGCGGTCAGCGCGGTCGAGGAGGGGTTGCGGGCGAAGTCGGCGGCGTGTGCGCGGATCGCTTCCTCGAAGGTCAGGCCCAGCTCCTCGAACAGCCGCTCGGCCGTGGGCACGGGGTCCGCGAACAGCTCCTCGTAGGAGACCTCCACCCAGCGCTCGGGCTCGACGCCCTCGCGCCCGGCGAGCGCAGCCTCGTTCGAGGCGACGTACTGGCGCGCGCAGACCTCCTCCAGTGGAGCGTCGCGCAGCTCGCGCCAGCCGGGGATCAGCGAGAAGCTCCACTCGTTCCCGCTCAGCTCGCCCAGCCCCTGAAGCGGCTCGGGCAGCCGGTACTTGACGAAGCGCGGCCGCGCCTTCCACGCCTCCATCAGCGAGTTGACGGTGTCGGCGCCGCGGCGGCGGATGAAGACGAAGGTGGCGTCGCCGAACAACTCCTGCAGGTAGGGGATGCGGAGCACGTTCTCGGCGGTCTTGTCGGTGAAGCGCTCCCCCGAAGCGAAGATGCGGATCGCTCGGTAGATGTAGGCGCGCTCGCGTTCGCCGACGTCGGCGCGGCCGAGGGCGTCGGAGTCCCAGCCGCGGTCGCGCGGGTGGTGGAACTCGTCCCAGAGGATGTGGCCCTCGTTGTGAATCCCCCCCAGCCCGGGGCTCGCGAGCAGCAGGTCGAGCAGCGCGCTGGTGCCCGAGCGCGGGCAGCCGAGCACCAGGATCGGCCGCGGCGGCGGATCGGCCCTCGGCAGCACGACCGAGAGCGGGCGGGCGGCGCGCGGCGCGCTGCGGCGCACGCTCCATACCCAGCGGCGCAGGCGGAACGGGATCAGGCGGCGGGCGAGCTCCTTCATCGCCCGGATCGTGACAGGGGCCGGCCCCGCACCGCCGGACGCCGAGAATCGGGGCGCGGTCACTATCGTGCCGCGCCCCGATGACTTCCACCTCCAGCTTCGATCAGGAGACGGCACTGCGCCCGAGCGGGCGCGAGGGCGTCTGGGAGGGCGACATCGTCCACGGCTGGGACACCCCGCGCGGCCCACTGGGCGGCTACGTGATGGCGATCCTGATGCGCGGGCTGGCCCTCGCCGTCGGCGACGACGAGCGCCAGGCGCGCTCGGTGACGATGCACTTCCTGCGCGTGCCCGAGGCCGGGCCCGTCGAGGTGACGGCGGCGCTCGAGCGTGAGGGACGCTCGCTCAGCACCGTCAGCGGCAGGCTCGGGCAGGGCGGCAACTTGATCGGACTCGCGCTGGGCGCCTACTCGAAGCACTGGGAGGGCCCGCTGCTGGAGGACCTGCCGATGCCCGAGGTGGAGCCGCCCGAGGAAGCGGCGGACATCGACACCGCCCCGCGCGGAGGCAAGCCGCCCCCCTTCGTGGGTCGCCTGACGATGCAGCACCGCTTCGGCGCCAAGGCGTTCAGCGGGGCCGAGAGCGGCGAGACCGGGGGCTGGATCGGGCTGCGCGAGCGCCGCCCCGTCGACGCGCTCACGATCGCCGTGCTCGCCGACGCCTGGTTCCCGGCGCCGTGGCCGCGCCTGGCCGAGTTCGCCCCCGCCCCGACGGTGGACCTGACGATCCACTTCCGCTCGCCGCTGCCGGTCGAGGGGCCGCTGCTCGGCCGCTTCCACAACCACTACGTCCGCGATGGTTTCTTCGAGGAGGACGGCGTCCTCTGGGCGCCCGACGGCACTCTCGTCGCGCAGTCGCGCCAGCTCGGGTTGCTGCTCGGGGCGAAGGCGTGAGCCGCTCAAGCCGCGGTCCCTGGGGCCGATAGCCCAACTATGAGCGACGAGACCCGCCGCCAGCGCGTCGTGCTTGAGACCGACCACCAGCGCATCGTCGGCGAGGTCATGCTGCCCGCCGAGGGCTTCCGCACCCGGCTCTCGGACATGCTGAACAGCGAGGGTCTGATCTTCGTCGCGCTCGCGGACGCCGAGATCACCGACCACGACAGCGGCGATGTCCTGCGACAAGACTTCGTCGCGGTCGCGCGCGACCACGTCCGGCTCGCCTACGAGGCCTGAGCCCCGGCCAGATCGCCGATGCGCTCGGCGAGGCGCGCCGGCTCCTGGGCCATCACCGCGTGCCCGCATCCCGGGAAGGTCACCGCCTCGGCCCCGGCGATCCCGCCCCGGATCAACTCCACGTTGGCGGCGGGGATGACCACGTCCCCGTCACCGGCGGCGATCAGCGTCGGCGCCGAGATCGCGGCCAGGCGGGCCGCGCCGGGGCGAGCGTGCCAGGCGTCCATCGCGCGCTCCTGAGCGCTCAGCGCTCGCGGGTCGAGACCGGCGCGCGCCTCGGCGACGACGTCCCCGAACTGCTCGAAGACCGACGCCGCGAGCCGCGGCGGAAACAGCAGCTCGAGCAGCCGCTTGGCCTGCTCGCGCGGTGTGCCGCCGTGGTCGGTCAGCCGCGACCAGACCTCGGCCGGCGCTCGGACGGCCTCGGCGCCCGGGTCGGTCGAGATCAGGGCGAGGGCCGAGACGCGATCCGGAGCCGTCGCGGTGAGCTCCTGGGCGGCGAAACCTCCCATCGACCAGCCGGCGACCGCGGCGCGGTCCCAGCCCAGCGCGTCGAGCACGGCGGCGGCGTCGGCCGCGAGGCCCTCGATCGTCAGCTCCTCGGCGCCGAGCTCCGAGCGCCCGGCTCCGCGGGGATCGGGGCAGACGAGGTCGAAGCGGTCGGCCAGCGCGCCGAGGAAGCCCGGGTCCCAGTCGGCGCAGCCTGCCGCGTAGCCGTTCAGGAGCAGCAGCGGTGGTTGCTCCTCCGAGCCGAGCCGGCGCCAGGCCAGCGCCCTGCCGTCGACCTCGGTCCGCCCCGCCCGCTCCGCCACCGGCTCTTCCGGCCCGGCGCTCAATTCAGCGAGGGGTCGCTCGGCATCCGTGCGAGCAGGGCGAACTCGGCGCCCTTTCGGCTCAGCACCCGTGCCCAGAGGTCCTCGTCCGCGTGGGCGAAGGCGTCGTCGGGATGGGCGGGCTCGGTGATCCAGGCCTCCTGCTCGAGCTCGCCGTCGAGCTGATCGGGGCCCCAGCCCGCGTAGCCCGCGAACACGCGCACCCGGTTCAGCTCGGGCGGCGAGTCGAGGTTGACCATGCCGACGGCGCCGACGATCAGCTTGGTCGCGTAGCCGGGGTCGGCGTGCTCGCCGATCGCGGTCACCGCGCCCGGCTGCACGGGGCCGCCGACGTGGAGCACGTGCTCGTTCCCGATCAGCTCCGCCAGGCCGGGCACCGCCTCGCCGAGGCTCGACTCCGAGGGCTGGTTCAAGACCAGGCCGAAGGCCCCGTCGGGGTTGTGCTCGACCACGAGGACGACCGAGCGGCGGAAGTAGTCGGCCATGCCCGGCGAGGCGATCAGGAGCTGTCCATTGAGGCTCTCGGCCACTGCGGAGGGGAGGGTAGGGTGCCGCGGGTGACGACGAGGCTCTACGCGATTCCCCCCTCGCATCCCTCCCACGCCGCGCGGCTGATGCTCGAGCACAAGGGGATCGAGCACAAGGTCGTCAACGTGATCCCGGGCATGCACGCACTCGCGGTCAGGGCGGCGGGCTTCCCGCGCGGGACGGTCCCGGCTCTGAAGCTCGAGGGCCGGCGGGTGCAGGGCTCGCGCGAGATCGCGCGAGCCCTCGAGCAGGCAAAGCCCGAGCCCCGCCTGTTCCCCGCGGAACCCGAGCGGCTGCTCGCCGTCGAGGCTGCCGAGCGCTGGGGAGACGAGGAGTTCCAGGACCTGCCGCGCTCCCTGACCCGCTGGCTGGCGGCCAACCGCCCGGAGATGCGCGTCCACATGGCGGCCGAGGCGGGGGTGCCGGTGCCCCGGCTGGCCGCGCCAGCGAACGCCCTCGTCGCCCGCTACTTCGCCCGCAAGGTCGGCGCCGACGACACCGAGCGCGTCAGGGCCGCGGTCGCGGGCATGCCCGCACAGCTCGACCGCGTCGACGCCCTGATCGCGGACGGGGTGATCGCCGGATCCGAGCCCAACGCGGCCGATTTCCAGATCGCCCCCACCGTACGGGTGCTGCTGAGCTACGAGGACCTGGCACCGCTGATCGAGGACCGCCCCGCCGCCGCGCTCGCTTCCCGGCTGCTGCCGGTATACCCGACGGGGGTCCCGGCGGGGATGGTGCCCGCGGAGTGGATCCCCGCTCCCGCGGTCTGAGCCCGCCCCCTCGTCGCTCAGGGCCTCGTCCCGGACGGCCACCTTGCGATGAAACGGGGTATCCGGTTAGGTGCCTTTGATCGCACCGGATGGCCTCGCCGGGCGCACCCGCTCCCACGCGAAGGGGAAGCGACGCCAGGATCCAGCTCGATTGATGAGTTAGGGGGGCTATAGGCCCCCCAAGTCACCATTCGTCCGGCCAGCGCGAGTCCTGCAAGGCGCGAAACCGGGCACCTAGGGCGAGAGCACGATCTTCAGGGCCTCGTGCCGGTCGTAGATCCGGTAGGCCTCGGGCGCCTCTTCGAGCTTCATGTGGTGGGTGACGAGCGGCGCGGGGTCGAGGCGCCCGTCCCTCAGCATCTCCAGCACCGGGTCGACGTGCTTGATCACGTTGGCGTGGCCGGTCTTCAGCGTCAGCGCCTTGATCCAGACGATCCCCATGTGCAGCTCGATCGGCTCGGCGTAGACGCCGGTGGCCGACACGGTCCCGACCTTGCGGGCCATGCGGCAGGCCATGTCGAGCACCTCGGGATGGCCTACGGCGTCGATGCAGGCGTCTGCCCCCCGACCCTCGCTCGCCTCCTTGACCGCCCCGCGGGGATCGCCCTCGGTCAGGTGCACGGCCGTCGCGCCGAAGGAATCGGCCAGCGCCAGCCGCCCCTCGACCGTGTCGACGGCGACCACCGACGCGGCGCCGGCGGCGAGCGCCGCTTGCACCGCGCAGAGCCCGACCGGTCCCAGGCCCAGCACCGCGACCGCGTCGCCCTCGCCGACGCCGACGGCGTCCACCGCGTGGTAGCCGGTCCCCATCACGTCGCCCGCGAACAGCGCTACCTCGTCGCTCATCCCCTCGGGCACCCTGCGCAGGGTCAGGTCGGCGTTCGGGACCAGCACGCTGTCGGCCTGGGCGCCCTGCAGAGATCCCAGCACTTCACCGTGCCCGAAGACGCGGCCGTGGTCGCACTTGTGGAAGTCCCCGCGCCCGCAGAAGAAGCAGTCACCGCATGCGGTGCAGTAGCAGCCCAGCACGCGGTCGCCCTCGGCGAAGTCCTCGACCTCGTCGCCGACGGCGGTCACGGTGCCGACGTACTCGTGGCCGATCGTGAAGCCGGGGGCGATCTGGACCCGGCCGTGGTAGATGTGGAGGTCCGAGCCGCAGATGCCGCTCGCCTCGACCCGCACGACCGCGTCGCCCGGCCCCTCCAGCTCGGGGTCGGGCTTCTCGTCCACGCGCACCTCGCCGGGCGCCTGAAAGGTGACCGCTCGCACGGGCAGCAGCGTAACCACCGACCTTCTGCCAGGATCGCCCAACCAAGGATGACTCGATGACCAGCGAAGCACGAGAGCGAGAGCGCCGGGAGTTCGGCGGGCAGATCCAGTGGGAAGCCGCGTTCTTCGGCTGGCTCGCGGCGATCGGCCTGGCCGCGCTGCTCGTGGCGATGGCCGTCGGCGCCGAGATCGCCGTCGGGCTGAGGGAATTCGACGATGACCCGGGGGATCGCGCGCGCGAGCTCGGCCTGGCCGGGAGCGCCGTGTTGGTGGCGATCCTCGCCGTCTCCTACTGCGCGGGCGGCTACGTGGCGGCGCGGATGGCGCGCTTCGACGGGCCGCGCCAGGGCCTGGGGGTGTGGCTGGTGGCGCTGGGCATGACCGTCGCCCTGGCCCTGTTCGCCTGGGCGGTCGGCGGCGAGGTGAACCCACTGGAGTCTCTCGAGCTGCCGCGGATACCGGTGGACGAGGAGGGCTCCTTCCCAGCGGCGAGCGTGATCCTGACTGTCGCGATCGCGGCCGTGACGCTGCTGTCGGCGGGGCTGGGCGGAGTCGCCGGCGAGCGCTTCCACCGCCGCATCGACGAGTCGGAGCCCGAGGCCGACCCGGATCCGGATGAGGCCGAACAGCCGGCGGCAGGTACCGCATCGTGAGCGAGGCGCTCACACCCGAGCAGCGCGCAACCAGGGGCAAGGACGTGCGCTCGAGCGTCCCCCGCTCGGACCACGCCGCCTGGGAGCCTCCGAGCGATCGCACCAGCCCGATCAAGACGCTGAGCGCGCAGGACGCGACCAGGCTCCCCGACCTGGTGCCCTTCCGCTACGGGCGCATGCTCGTCTCCCCCTTCACCTTCTACCGGGGGGCCGCCGCGATCATGGCGGCCGACCTCGCTGCCACCCCGAGCTCGGGGATCCAGGTGCAGCTCTGCGGCGATGCCCACCTGTCCAACTTCGGGGTGTTCCGGGCGCCGAGCAGGGAGCTGGTCTTCGACATCAACGACTTCGACGAGACGCACCCCGGCCCGTTCGAGTGGGACCTGAAGCGGCTCGCCGCGAGCCTTGAGATCGCCGGGCGCGAGCGCGGGTTCAAGTCCAAGCAGCGCCGCGCGGTCACGGTCGCGTCGGCCCAGCAGTACTGCGACTCGATGGCGAGATTCGCCGAGATGCGCGACCTCGACGTCTGGTACTCGCGCCTCGACGTGGACGACATAGTCGAACGCTGGACCGCCGGCATTTCCCCGGCGAAGCTTCGTCGCGCCGAGAAGAACATCGCCAAGGCCGAGAACAAGGACAGCCTGCGCGCGCTCGCGAAGCTGACGGTGCGCGACGGCGACGGCCCACCCAGGATCGCCAGCCGGCCGCCGCTGCTGGTCCCGATCACGGAGCTCGCGGGCGATCACGATGTCGAGGGGCTGGTCAAGGCCGCGCTCGCCGACTATCGCCGCTCCCTGAGGCCGGAGTACAGGCGGCTGCTGGACAGCTACAGCTACGCCGACGCGGCCCACAAGGTGGTCGGCGTGGGCAGCGTGGGCAACAGGGCCTGGATCTCGCTGATGCTCGGGCGGGACGCGGACGACCCGCTCTTCCTGCAGTTCAAGGAGGCGCAGACCTCGGTGCTGGAGCCCTTCACCGCCGCCAGCCGCTACGCGCAGCATGGTCGCCGCGTGGTCGAGGGCCAGCGGCTGATGCAGGCCGCGAGCGACCCGCTGCTCGGCTGGCTGACGGCGGAAGGGATCGACGGGCAGAGGCGGGACTTCTACGTGCGCCAGCTCTGGGACGGGAAGGGGTCGGCGGAGGTCGAGGCGATGGACCCGGCGGACATGATCGCCTACGCCCAGATGTGCGGCTGGACGCTGGCCCGGGCGCACGCCCGATCGGGCGACCAGATCGAGATCGCCGGCTATCTCGGCGGCGGCAAGACCTTCAGCCGCGCGATCGGCGAGTTCGCCGTGGCATACACCGACCAGAACCAGCGCGACTACGAGGAGATGGGGGCCGCCGTCGACGCGGACCGCATCGAGGTCCAGACGGGCCTCTAGACGGTGGGGCCCCGGAAGGCGGGCGGCGGGCGGGCCTCAGCGGGCGTCGAGCGCCCGCTCGGTCGCGAGCGCGAGGGCGACACCGCAGGCGACCCCGGCGACGACGTCGCCAGCGTGGTGGACCCCGGTATGGACGCGGGAGTAGCCGACCGCCGCCGCCAGCGCCGCCAGCGG